>CAIYTE010000019.1 GCA_903929045.1 uncultured Hyphomicrobiales bacterium | reverse complement strand
TACGTCGATCAGTCGCGCGATACGCTCGATCCCAAAAAGAACATCTGGGAAGAGATCTCAAACGGCCAGGACCTCATCCTGGTCGGCAAGAAGGAAGTAAACTCGCGCGCCTATGTGTCGCTGTTCAACTTCAAGGGCACCGACCAGCAGAAGAAGGTCGGCACGCTGTCAGGCGGCGAGCGCAATCGCGTTCATCTCGCCAAGATGCTGCGCGCCGGCGCCAACCTGTTGCTGCTCGACGAACCGACCAACGATCTCGACGTCGATACGCTGCGTGCGCTCGAAGAAGCGCTGGAGGATTTCGCGGGTTGCGCCGTCATCATCTCGCATGATCGCTGGTTCCTCGACCGTATCGCCACGCACATTCTGGCGTTCGAAGGCGACAGCCACGTCGAATGGTTCGAAGGCAACTTCCAAGACTACGAGAAGGACAAGATGCGCCGTCTCGGCCAGGACTCCATCATCCCGCACCGGGTGAAATACAAGAAGTTCAGCCGCTAAACCTTCATCGGTTTTGTGCATTGCGATAAAGGGCCGGCATTCGCCGGCCCTTTTGCTTTGCGCTCGATGAGATTCAGAGGCAACCTACGCGCGAGAGGCCGCAGTTCAACGCCCACACAAAAAGAGGCGGACTGCAAAATCCGGGAGGGGACCCTTGGAGATAACTCGCCGAATACTGCTTGCCGGCTCGGCTGCGCTTGCCGTTGCGCCACCCGCATTCGCCGCGCCATCGACAACAACGCTGGTCGTGCCGTTTCCGCCCGGCGGATCGACCGATGCATTGGCGCGTTTGCTTCAGCCGGGTCTGCAGGCCGCGCTCGGCCATAACGTCATCGTTGAGAATAAGTCGGGTGCCGCGGGCTCGGTCGGCGCGGCCTACGTCGCCAAGAGCACACCCGACGGATCGTCGTTTCTGGTGACCTTCGACTCGCACGCGGTCATCCCTGCAATTCTCGATCAGCCGCCGCTCAACGTCGAAACGGAATTGGTACCGGTGTTTCTGGTCGGCACGGCGCCCTATGTCATCGCCGCCAATGCCGACAAGCCGTACCGCACGTTTGCTGACGTGGTGAAGGCCTGCAAGGAAAAGCCGGGCTCGGTGCGCTACGCCTCGGTCGGTATTGGCACGCTGGGGCATCTGGCGATGACCGTGCTGGGCAAGAAGGCCGGCGTGGAAATCACCCACGTGCCCTATCGCGGCGGCGGGCCGGCGATGAACGATGTGCTCGGCGGACACGTCGATCTCATCGCTGGATCGGCCGCGCTCATCACGCCACAGCTCGAAGGCAAACGTATCCGTCCCATCATGCAACTCGGGCGAGAACGGCTCTCCGCTCTTCCCGATACGCCGACGGCGATTGAGTCCGGCTTTCCTAACTTCGAAACATTGGCGTGGTGGGGGATTTTCGCGCCGAAGGACACACCGGCGGACGTGATCGCCGGCATGGAGAAGAGCATCCGGAACATCCTCAAGGAGCCGGCACTGAGCGCGAACTTGCGGGAGTCGCAAATGATGACGCTGGTGCTCGGTGGTTCCAAGGAACTAGGCACGTTTTTCGCCAAGGAGGTGAAATTCTGGGGCGATGTCGTGCGCGAAAACCACATCAGGGCGTGAGCGCTCGCCCGCTTGCAGATAGCGGACGCGGCATCGGGTAACAGTCGTTACTTTGCCGTGTCCGTCTGCAGCTCCGGCACCAGCGTCGGCCATGCGGTGCTGAAATTCTTTACGGTGGTGAAAAGTCCGCGGGCGTTGAACATCATGAGCGTCTCGTGATGCTTCATGCCCTTGCCGCCTTTGACCAGTCCGAGATCGCGAACCAGGCACAACGTGCCGTCGCTCATGCGGGCCAACTCGGCGTCCTTGAAGTAGCGTCTCACGCGCGAAATCATGATCGCAGGAATGCAGCGCGCAGTGATTCGGTCAATTCTTGACGGCGCTCGCGTCTTGCGCTTGGGCGCATCTTTAATTTCCCATTCACTATGCTGCTTAAGGACTGCTTTACCGTCCTCTATCCGTTCTCTGATTCGTCAATGTTCTCAAGGTGTTCTGGTATTTCCCGTATCGTGTGCTGACGCTGCCGCGTGCGACCAGATGTAGCGGCTTACAGGCCTGTGACCATCGCGAATCGCCTATACATCGGCAGCGCATGATTCGAGCCGCGTCACGCGCAGACACCGGGGAGAGTTCTCATGTCGATGGCCGCCGACGATCCAGTTCCGCCGAAAGACTTCAAAGGGCTCCGTCCGCTGCCGACTTTGATCTTCGGTTCACGTTGGCTGCAGTTGCCGCTCTGTCTCGGTCTGATCGTGGCGCAGGGCGTGTACGTGTTCCTCTTCCTGAAGGAACTCGTGCATCTCGTCGCTGGCGCCAACAAATTTACCGAGCAGGAAATCATGCTCGTGGTGCTTGGCCTCATCGACGTCGTCATGATCTCGAACCTGCTGATCATGGTTATCGTCGGTGGCTATGAAACCTTCGTGTCGCGGCTGGAGTTGGAGAGACACCCGGACCAGCCGGAGTGGCTGTCCCACGTCAACGCTAGCGTCCTCAAGATCAAACTGGCGATGGCGATCATCGGCATCTCGTCGATCCACTTGTTGCGGACCTTTATCTATGCGGGGCAACTCGGGCTGCCGGGGTCGCAGTACACTGAAACCGGCGTCATGTGGCAGGCGATCATCCATGGTCTCTTCATCCTTTCTGCGGTTGGCGTGGCTGCGGTCGAGCGCATGGGCCAGTCGGGTTACGGCAAGCCCGGCCATCACTAGCGTCTTGCGATCCTTCGCCGCCTTCATTGTCGCGCTTGTACTGTTGACGCCTGCACCAGCGCGGGCCGACGCGGCCTTCGATCGCTGGCTGCAAGGCCAATGGCCGGCGGCGCAGCAACTCGGCGTATCGCGTGCCGTGTTCGACGCCTCGATCCGCGGGCTCGAGCCGGATCTGTCGCTGCCCGATCTCGTCATTCCGGGCCGCCCGGAAAAAGCCCCGCCCGGCCAGCCCGAGTTCGTGCAGACTCCGTCGCAATATCTGCGCGAGACGACGTTCGACCGCCTCGCCACGAAGGGGCGGCAGCTCTCGACGCAATACCGCGAGACCTTGAAGCGGATCGAGATCGAAATCGGCGTGCCCGGCAATGTCGTGCTGGCGATCTGGGCGCGCGAGACCGATTACGGTGGCTATCAACTGCCGCTCGATGCCATCAGGACGCTGGCGACGCAGGGCTATACCGGCAAGCGCAAGGAGTTCTTCGCCAACGAATTCCACTACGCACTGAAAATGATGCAGGACGGCGCGCCGCGTGCCGATATGCGCTCGTCCTGGGGCGGCGCGCTGGGTCTGACGCAATTTCTGCCGTCGGAGTTCTACAAATACGGCACCGATTTCGACGGCGATGGCCGCGCCGATATTTTCCACTCCGTGCCGGATGCGCTCGCCTCGGCCGCGAAGCAACTCGCCGGCAAAGGCTGGCAGCGCGGCGAGCGCTGGGCTTACGAAGTGCGCGCTCCGCAAAATGCCGATTGCTCCATCGGTGTGCCGGAAGTGAACATGCCGATCGGCGAGTGGCTCAAGCGCGGATTCGTGCCGCTGGGTGGCCGCACCATTAGCGCCGCGGAGCAGGCATTGCTTGCGTCGCTGTTGCAGCCCGAAGGGTCGTACGGGCCGTCGTTCCTGACGCCGAAGAACTACTTCGTCATCAAGGACTACAATTTCTCTGATCTCTACGTACTGTTCGTCGGCCATCTCAGCGACCGTATCGCCGGGGCGCAGTCGTTCGAGACGCCGTGGAGCAAGAACGCACAGCTCAAGACCAAGGACGTCGAGAGCATGCAGGAGCGGCTGACGTCGCTCGGGCTCTACAAGGACAAGGTCGACGGCAAGGCGGGGATGCAGACCCGCGCCGCGCTCGGTGCCTATCAGAAGAAAAACGGATTGAAGGTCGATTGCTGGCCGACCGCGGCCGTGCTCGACCACATGCGCCGCTAGTTCTCAGCGTGCTCTAAAAAGCGAAACGCCGCGGCTGAACCGCGGCGTTTCTGTTTTTACGAATATCGTTTCTGCTTACGGGCAGACGAAGCGCGGGCGGCTCCAGCCGACCACATTGCCGTAGCCGTCGCGCACCGGGCGGCGAGCCCAGTAGCCGCCTGGGCAGTCGGTGGGATAGCGGGCGCGGTAGCCGTCGTACACGACATAGCCCGGCTCCGGACCGTAGTAGCGCGGGCCGCTGTTGGCGATGGCGCCACCGATGATCGCACCGGCGGCCAGGCCACCGATGATGCCGGCGCCGACGCCGCAGCCGTTGCAACGCGCTTCGGCGGTTTGCGGGGTGCCGATCATCCCGACGGCAAGGGTCGCGGCCGCTGCGATCGCAAGAATGGCCTTCTTCATTGGGTGTTTCTCCAGGTGAGGTCGGCCGGGGCCAACCGCAGGGTTACGACGATAGTTTACCGCCTAATCCCGGTGTTCCGAAAGAGGCAGTGGTAATATGTCGGAAATTTGATGGGTTAGGTTCAATCTTTTCGTAAAAAAACCCGACCTCCTTTCGAAGACCGGGTTTCTATTTTCTCAGGTTTTAGCTGCGGTTAGTCGCAGACGCGGACGCGCTGTGCGCGCCAGCCCCAGCCGTCCCAAACCCGCTGGCGGGTCCAGTAGCAGCCGCCGCCATAATAGGCCGGCGCTGGGCCATACGCGTAAGCCGGGCCGCCGTAGCCATATCCGCCGCCGTAACCGTAACCATTGCTGGCGATGCCCCCAATGATCGCGCCCGCAGCCAAGCCGCCGATGATACCGGCTGCGACTCGGCCGCCGCGGGCTTCAGCTGGCTGGGGGGCAGCAACGGCTGCAACGGTAACAACGGCGGCTACGGCTAGAGCGGTGAAAGCCTTGGTGATCATGATGAAGCCTTTCTCCAAAATGGGGTCGTACAGATTGAACGGCCCGCTGAACCATTTCCTGCGCCTATCGTCCGCAGGGATAACGTCTCGCTTGGGGGACAGGTTCCTGCATTGCCCGTGAATGCAGACTGAATGAACTTTGGCGGCAATGCGGCGGCGACAAGGCGCTACAGGCGCGTCTTGTTTCGCTTCTGCTTTTTACCTTTTTTGCCTTTTTTGCTTTTCTTGTTTTTCTTTTTCGTCTTGCGGCGCGGCAATGCTTTGCGCCCGGCGGTTTTCAAAAACAGCTTTTCCAGCGGATAGCTGAGCCGCCGCACCGCGGCCTTGAGCGGTAGCCACTCGACCGCGGAGATGTCTTTCATCAGATCGTAGGCAGGACGCACGGCGGCCTGCATGCGCCAGAACTGCACGACCTTCGGTCGGCCCTGCGCACGGTAAGTGATCGCGCCCAGATACTCACCGACGTCGACGCGATGGCCGGTCTCCTCGACCACTTCGCGGCGCGCGGCGGCGATCGGCCGCTCGGTCCGCTTGAGCTTGCCGCGCGGCAAAACCCAGAGGCCGTCCTTGCTGCGCTGGACGACGGCAATGCGCGGCCGTGCGCCTTTGCGCACAACAATGCCGCCCGCCGCATGGATGATTTTACCGGCCAAGAATCCGTCCGCCCTGAGCAGAATCGTCTAGCAAAACCATGTCACCGATGCGACGGCGGACCCAAGCCGGGGCGGGGGATAAGTGTTGCCTCAGCGCAGCAGCACGAGGGCGATCAGGGCCAGCGCGCTCAATGCGACGCCGATGAACCCCAAGTATCGAGGGCTCGCCGCCATGTAGCGCAGCAGGGCAAAACGGGTGCCTTCCGGCAGCAGCGGCATGTCGCACGTGAAGCAGCGACCTGCCGCACCGTGGCGGATCCGCGGATGCATGGGGCAAATATAAGTCTTACCGCCGCAGCTGACGCTCATGGCCTGCCGATCCCGTGGGAAGGTGGCTCAATAGGCGAAGCGGCGTGGCTCGGTGTTGACGTGAATCAAACGGGAACTTTGACCGCCCGCGTGAGCGGGCGATCCGGCGTTCAGAGGGATGTCAGGTCGGAAGGCTAGTTGAACTTCAGCCCGGCTTCCTTGGCGATCTTCAGGTTGAGGTCGATCTCGCGCTGATTCATCGCGTCCATCTCCGCCGGCGTCATCGGCGACGGCTCGACGCCCTGAAGCGCAAGCTTCTCCTGCACGTCCTTGACCGCCAGTACCTTGGTGACTTCGTCATGCAGCGTGTTGACGATCGGGCGCGGCGTCTTCGCCGCGACCAGCAGGCCGGTCCAATAATTGTAGTCGGAGTTCTTGTAACCGGCTTCCAGCGTGGTGCGGACATCCGGCAGCGATGGCGACCGCTTGGCCGAACTGACGACCAGCGGCTGAAGCTGGTTGTTCTTGATGAAAGGCATGCCGGATGAAATGCCGATAAAGACGAAGTCGACGCGGCCGGTCATGACTTCGGTGAGGGCTTCCGGTCCACCGCGGAACGGCACGTGCGTGCCTTTGAAGTCGGCGCTGACGCGGAAACGTTCGGCGGCCCAATGCGTGGCGCTGCCGACGCCGGCGGAGCCGTAGGTCAACTGGCCCGATGCCTTCGCTTTGGCGACGAAGTCCTCGACGTTCTTATACTTGTTCGGCGAGACGAGGAGCACGTTCGGCACGTTGCCGAAACAGGCGACGCAGGCAAAATCCTTGGCGGCGTCATAGGACAGGTTCGGATAGGCGGCCGGTGCGCCGGAGTGCGCGGCGGCATTGATGAGCAGCGTGTAGCCGTCGGTGTCACCTTTGGCGACGGCCGCGGAGCCGATGCTGCCGCCGGCGCCGGCGCGGTTTTCGATGATGATCGTCTGGCCGAGCTGGCGCGACAGCGGGTCCATCATGATGCGGCCGATGATGTCGATGGTCGAGCCGGCGCTAAACGGCACCACGGCGCGGATGGTCTTTTCCTTCGGCCACGGCTCGGCGGCAAAGCCCAGGCGCGGCAGCGACGGCGCGGCCAACGTGGCGGCGGACAGGGTCAGAAAGCGGCGGCGGTTGTTGTTCATGTGAATCCTCCTCGAAAACGGCGCGCTCGTTGATGCGGCGCGCCTGTTGGCCTTAACGTCATCCTTACCCATCATGCCATGGCCCGGCGAGCAATGCCTAGTTTTCTGATGGGGAGAGACCTTCGCAGCCGGGCTGTGCTAGCGTCCCGCGCCGAACCGGCATCCGATTATGACCTGCTGAAAATCGGCCATCGCATGAGCCGGCCGCTGTTTAAGAAAAGGAAAAAACAATGGTGAAGATTACCTGGGATCACATCCACCTGCGCACCGCCGATCCGGAGGCCACGGTGACGTGGTTCGAAAAGATGCTCGGCGCGGAAATCATCCGCACCAATCAGAACGGCAAGGCGCGCATCGACATGAAGCTTGGCGGCGCCAACATCTTCATCGCGCCGGTCGCGGCAGGCGACAAGGTCAATCCGGCGCCGCAAGTGCCGTATCAAGGCCTCGATCATTTCGGCCTGCTGGTGTCGGACATCGACGAGATCGCCGCCGACCTTAAAAAGAAGGGCGTGCAGTTCACCAAAGAACCGCACTCGCCGCGTCCGGGTGTTAAAATCTGTTTCATTCGTGGGCCGCAGGACATCTCGATCGAATTGCTCGACCGCAATCCGAAATGGACCTGAGCTGATCGACGCATTGCTACGGCGCCGGCAAAAATGCCGGCGCCGATAAAAAACATCCGGGGAAATGATGAGACGCTTTCGTATGGCGGCCGTGATTCTCGTCGCGGCCGTTTTGATGATGGGACCATTTATCAAATTCGCGAACGCGCAGGGCAAAAGCCTGCGCGAGATGATCGTCGGCACCTGGATCTTCGGCGTCGCCGAAGTGGTGTCGCCCGATGGATCAAAGTCGTTTCCGTTCGGCGAGACGCCGAAGGGCATGCTGGTGTTCACACCCGACGGCTATTTCTCGCAGGTGCATGTTGCCAGCGACGTGCCGAAAATCGCCAGCAATAATCGTCTCACCGGCACGCCGGAAGAATACGCCGCTATCATGAAGCGGAGCATTTCGGTGTTCGGCAAATATTCGGTCAACGAAGAGAAGAAGACGGTGACGTTCCATATCGTCTCGGCGAGCTTTCCGAACTGGGAAGGCGAGGCGCAGGAGCGCACCATCGACAAGCTCACCGCTGCCGAATTCGTCAACACCAATCCGAACGTGGCCGGCGGCCGCGGCAAGGCCTCGAACTATTACAAGCGTGCGCAATAGTTCCCCCATAGCTGGGGACGCCACCGCGCGGCGCTTCGCCGCGCGGTAATTCACCGGGACAGGGCTGCCCGCTGAAGGGGCCGAAGGTTGCGTTGCATCATCGGCTGTCTTAAGTCTCGGTCGGCGAGCGGGGCGCCACGTTTGAAGGACGTTGCATGCGGTTGATGGGTTTTGCTGGTGGCGTGGCGTTTGTGGCCGGTACGGTTGCAGCCCTGGCGTCCGGCCCCGACGACAAGTTCGAGAAAGCGCTGCTCAAGCTCGATCCGTCGGTGCGTCTCGAGCAGCTCTGCGACTACACCGCGCTGAAGCAGATCAAGGCTGACCACAAGGACTTCCGTCCGGATCGTGCCGTGGCCAACGCCATGGCCGAGCCGCAGGTCAAGCAGGATACCGTCGAGGCCAAAGCGGGTGCGTTTCGCAGCCGCAAGAAGTGGTTCGCGATGAGCTATACCTGCACCGCGACACCGGACCACATGACGGTGGTCGCATTCAAATACACCGTCGGTGACGAGATTCCGGCGACCAAATGGGCCGGTTACGGCCTCTGGGACTGAGTTTTAGGCCCTTTTCGGCTTGAATTGCGCCGATAATACCCCATATCACGCAAGTAATAAGTGTCCTGGCGTGGTAGAAAGCGGGCAATGACCCGGCGCATCACCGATTCGCGGCAACTGGCCGAAATGGCCTTCAAGAAGGCCACCGCCAAGCCCGCGGAAGAGTTGCCTAAACCACCATCGATTCCCGGCGCCAAGGAAACGGTGTCGTTGCGTATCGACCGCGACGTGCTCGACCACTTTCAGGACGGCGGTCCGGGCTGGCAAGAGCGCATCAATCAAGCGCTCCGCATCGCCGCCGGAAAATAAGCGCGGACCTTTTCCGCGTCACGTTTTGATTTTCTATAATTCTTGAGCTCACGGAGATTACCTTGGCCGACGACAAGAAGAATGCGGCGAACAATCAATTTCGCAAATTGCGCCAGGCCGAAGAAGGCAAGCGCGCGATGACCGAATATGAAAACGCGGCGGTTGCCAGCCGTGCCAAGACGGCGCGGCTCAAGGCGCTGCGTCTGGCGCGCGACGCCGAAGAAGCCGCAAAGCTCGCCGCCAACCCGCCGGCGCCGGCCAAGAAAAAGAAGGCGGCGAAGAAAGAGCCCGCCGAACCGGCCGAAGGCTAGTCCTTCGGCGCGGCGTCTGCCTGCGTCATCGCGGCCGCGGCGCCGACGATGACGGCGACGCCAAGACTCCAGAATCCCACCAGCCAGAACAACGTTGCCGACAGCGCACAGCCGGCGGCGAAATACAGAATGCTCAGCGTCAACGCGCCGAAACGGGTGCGGATTGCGGCTGCCTTGCCGGGATCGGTACCGGTAATGAGATCGACCGCGTCGATGGTCGCCTGCGTGGTCGATCCGGTCATCAACGTCGTCGGCGGCAGCGCCGACAGATGAACGCGCTGCACCGCATTCTGCAACGCCATCGCGGCGATGCCGGCAACGCCGGTCAACAAAGCAACGGGGCTGTCGGCATTCGGGAACGGGCCGAACGCGACGGCGAGCGCGAAGAACGCGATGAGCAATCCGACTTCGGCGCCGAGCAGAATGCGCAGCACCGGCTTTTGCCGCGCGCGCAACGCACTGCCGGCAAGCCGCGCCAGCGCTATAGTGAGAACGAAGGCCGGCAGCGCCATCACCTTACCGATGATGCCATGCGTGCCCATCACCAGAGCCGCGCCGAGCGTAACGAAGTTACCGGTGACATGCGCGGTGAACAGGCCGGCGAGGCCGAGAAAACCCGCGGTGTCGACGAAGCCGCCGTTGAACGACAGCAGCGCCGCGATGGCGACCGGTCCCCGAAGCTTCATGCGACCGGCGCCAGCGTTTGCGTCTGTTCGGCGAGCGCGCGTTTGACGGAAGCGCGCTCCGACATGCGCTGCCGGTGCTCGAGAACGCGCGGTAGCCTGGACAGATCGGCCTGATCGGTCTCCAGCCAGTTCGCCACCGTAAACAGATAGGCGTCCGTGACCGTGTAGTCGGCGCCCATGGCCCACGGCCCTTTCAATATGCCGCGTTCGATCAACGCGAAGCATTCGGTGACGGAAGAGGGCACGCGGCGCTGCATGGCCTCGATGGCGGCGGTTTCGTGCGCCTCGACCCAGCGTGGGCCGCGCCGCAGATGGGCGTGCGCGACGTGGCATGTCGAACAGAGATAGCTGTTGAATTCCTGCACGCGCGCGAAGGTGAAAGGATCACTCGGCGCCAGCTTCGCCTGCGGAAAACTTTGTGCGATGTAGGCGAGGATGGCCGGCGTTTCGGTGATGATGCCTTGGTCAGTCACGAGCGCGGGGACGCGGCCTTTCGGATTGATGGCGAGATAATCGGGACTCTGCTGTTGCTGCCTGGTGAAGTCGATGCGGATCGCTTCGTAGTCGGCGCCGGCTTCGATCAGCGCGATGTGCGAGGCGAGGGCGCAGGTGTTGGGTGCGTAGTACAGCTTGAGCATCGAAACCTCCCCGTCATGAACGGCGCGCGCCGAACGGCCAGCGGATCACCTCGCCGGCATAGAGCACAGCCCAGATGATGACCGGCTGCAACGCCAGCCTCGGACCATGGT
Source organism: uncultured Hyphomicrobiales bacterium (assembly GCA_903929045.1). Taxonomy (GTDB): domain Bacteria; phylum Pseudomonadota; class Alphaproteobacteria; order Rhizobiales; family Xanthobacteraceae; genus Pseudolabrys. The sequence goes on along the minus strand of CAIYTE010000019.1, from coordinate 3,800 downwards.
ACCACCAGCTCGACGGCAGTCCTGCAAGGGCGATGCCATCGACGGCGTGTTTGATGTTGGCGGGCCAAACGCACAACGTGTAGAGCGCCATCGCGAGCGCCGCCGGCTTGCGCAACGGCGTCGTCACCAGCGCAAGCGCGCCGGCAAATTCAAGCCAGCCAGTGACGAAAATGATTTGCGCCGCGTAGGGCACCCAGTCCGGCGTGATCGAGAGCAGCTTTTCCGGCACGGTGAGATGAGCGTAGCCGGCGCCGACGAAAAACACCGCCAGCAGCCAGCGCATGACAAGACGCGCTGTCTGGTGACGGCCTTCTCCCGACGCCGGAGCGGTGTTCAGCTCTTGTCCTTGATGTGGGTTTCCGGCCGGTCGCTGCCGCTGGCGGTTTCGGTGTGCCACTTGCCCTTGGCGTCCTCGAACTGGATCTGTTCGGTCTCGCCGGGCACACGCTGTTCCGCCGCGGCGCGCTTGGCCGCGTTCAACGCCGCGGCATGGTTCGGATAGGGCTCGGAAAACACGCCGTTGGACTTGTAGGCCCAGCCGCCATCGTGTTCGACGATTTCATATGTGACTTCGGCCATGACTATTACCTTCCGTTATGACGACGCGTGGCCGTCAACGTACTGCGCTGCGGAATGGTTGCACAGGGGTACAGCAGCCGCAAACCCCTAGGAATTTCTGGAGGTTGTGTAACAATGCCGGCCAAGGGCCGACCTTAACGGCTCAAGGTTCAATGATCTTTGGGAGGATCACCGATGACCATCGCACGGCGCAGCTTTATCAAGGGTGCGGGCGGCTTCGCGCTCGCGGGCAGCATGGGTCTGGCCGCGCCGGCGATCGCGCAGGAAAAATGGCCGAACAAGCCGGTCCGTTTCATTGTGCCTTTGGCGCCGGGCGGCGCCATCGATTTCGTCGCGCGGCAATGCGGCCAGGTGCTGTCGAATGCGCTCGGTCAGCAGATCGTGGTGGAAAATCGTACCGGCGCGGGCGGCACGCTCGGCATGGACTCCGCGATGCGCAGTCCGCCGGACGGCTATACTTTCCTCATCACCAACGACAACGCCGCGAGCGCGCCGCACATCCTCAAGCTCAGCTACGACTACACCAAGGTGCTGCTGCCGGTGATCGACATCGCGCATCAGCCGCAGGTGCTGTCGGTGCATCCGTCGCTCGGCGTCGATTCGGTGAAGGAGTATGTCGAGTACGCCAAGAAGAATCCGGGCCTCGGCTTTGCGTCGTCGGGCGTCGGTTCGAACCAGCATGTCGTCGGCGAGTGGTTTGCCAAGCAGGCCGGCATCAAGCTCGAGCACGTGCCGTATCGCGGCGCCGGGCAGGCGGTGGGCGATCTGCTCGCCGGTCATGTGAAGTCGGCGTTCCTCGGGCCGACTGCGGTCATCAATCATCACAAGTCCGGCTCGATCAAGATCATCGCGCAGACGTCGGGCAAACGCGCGCCGACGTTGCAGGACATCCCGACGCTGGATGAGTCCGGTTACAAGGGCGTCATTCTCGAAGCCTGGTACGCCGCTTTCGCTCCGCCGGAAACGCCGGCCGCGCTGATCAAGCAGATGAATGAGGCGGTGCAGAAATCGCTGGCCGATCCGAAGCTGCTCGACAATTTCGAAAAGGGTTCGCTCGAGGCCATCGGTGGCGCGCCGGAAGCGCTCGGCAAGCTGGCGCAGGCGGATTCGGAGAAGTACGCGCGGCTGGTGAAGGAACTCAACATCAGCGCCGGCGCGGGTTGATCCCGCTGGCGCGGCTAAAAGCGCCTCTCGATGTATCGTTTGGCGCGAGCCCGGATGTACTCCTTGCTCGCGCTGGACCCGCCCCGGTACTGCTCGCATCGTTGAGCCTGGATGCAGCCGGGCGGATCGCCCGCGGTCAACCGGCAAAGTTCGCGGCAGTTGGCTTCAGACCAAGCCAGCGCCGGGACGGAAAATAGTGGCGCGCACACGACAGCAAAGGTCAGGCCGAGAACGGACCCGCGCATTTTTCTCTCCAGAACTTGAAATCGGCTTTTTCGAGCAGGTGCGAGTCTAGTTCCTGCGCGTTTGCGAATTCGCGTGACAGTACTCCGCCTTGCAGTTCTTCACGTTGACCGCCCGCTGCGTGCCCGCCCGCGAACACGTGCCGGCAGGACAGATGCCCGCGTTCACCGACGACCGGCGTGATTGCGCGAAAGAGTCTGTAGATGCGCAAAAACTGATGATTGTCAGGGTCATGATCGCGCTGCCGAGAAACACAAAATTTCGCATTGCCACTTCTCCATATCCGGGGGAAGCAAAGTGCGACGCATCAATAAATAGCAGAAATTTATAATACAACTATAAGTTAAGTTCAGTCAATGCGTGTTTCTGCGGGCGCTACGATGAGCCCGCTTTTGCCTCATAACGGTGATGCTTAAAGCCCGCGCTGCTTCTTCAGCCGCTCGATATAGTCCTCGATGTCGGACGGCAGCGACTTAAGTCCCGCCTGACCGGCTTTCGACAACACCGGACGCAGCTGCGAGGTTTTGAGGAAATCCGGCTCGCGGTCGGCGGGGATGATGCGGTCGAAGATCAGCACCATCAGCACCGCAAGCAAGCCCACGCGCACCGCGCCGAGCATCGCGCCAGCGACACGATCGACAAAGCCGATGTCCCGGCCGACGATTTCGGCGATGGCCATTTTCAGCAGCATGCCGATCAGAAATCCGATGATCAGGAACAGCGCCGCAAAGATCAGCCAGGTTTGCGACGGCTGCAATTTGAACTGGGCGACGGCAAACGGCGTCACATAGGGCGCCGCCATCACTGCGACCGGCGCCGCGGCCAGATAGGCGAAAATCGTCGCGAGACTGCGCAGCAGTCCGGGCGATGTTGTCGCGCTCCATTGCCGCGACATCCTCAAACAACTGTAAGATAACCTCTCGCTCATTAGGCGCTAGAGCCATCGTCGCCTCTCTTCATTAGGAATAGCGAAGCGCGGTCCTAAAAACACGAGAGAAAGGCGGGTTACGCCTTCGCGTAACCCGCCCTAAATGCTCCTAAGGCGTGGATGGCCGGGACAAGCCCGGCCATGACGGCGTCACCTAAAACGCCTTATTACTTTCTTTCACCAGCCCCGCATTCTTCGCGTGATGCTCGGCTTCCGACTGCAGCGCTGTCGTCTTCGGCGCTTTCACCTGATCCGCCGCGACGTAGACCTGCTGGCCCATGGCGTTGAACTTGTCAGACATCTCCGCCATGCCCGCCTTCGCCAAGGCTTCGGCGGGCGAGCCCGCTTCGCCGTTCAATCCCAGCGCCGATTTCTCGTTGTCGCCGAGTGACGCCGCATAGTCGCGCACGTCCTGCGTGATCTTCATCGAGCAGAACTTCGGGCCGCACATCGAGCAGAAGTGCGCCACCTTGTGCGCTTCCTTCGGCAGCGTCTCGTCGTGATATTCGCGCGCGGTTTCCGGATCGAGACCGATGTTGAACTGGTCCTGCCAGCGGAAGTCAAAGCGCGCGCGCGAGAGCGCATCGTCGCGCAGCTGCGCGGCGGGGTGGCCCTTGGCGAGGTCGGCGGCGTGCGCTGCGATCTTGTAGGTAATGACGCCTTCCTTGACGTCGTCGCGGTCGGGCAGGCCGAGATGCTCCTTGGGCGTCACGTAGCAGAGCATTGCCGTGCCGAACCAGCCGATCATCGCGGCACCGATGCCGGAGGTGATGTGGTCGTAGCCTGGCGCGATGTCGGTCACGAGCGGTCCCAGGGTGTAGAACGGCGCCTCGCCGCACTCCTTGAGCTGCTTCTCCATGTTGACCTTGATCTTGTGCATCGGCAC
>CAIYTE010000018.1 GCA_903929045.1 uncultured Hyphomicrobiales bacterium | reverse complement strand
GCCGCTTAAACTCTGAGATGAGCCAGAGCCTCCCTTCGCAAAAAGCCTGATCAGTCTCAAATTATCTGACGACGGACACACCGCCGCCGCGCAATCTTCCAAAAATGTTGGGAAGCGAACGGCCGGATAAACGCGATAATCCGGCACCACCGTTACGTAGCCGTGACGCGCCAGGGCCTCACCGACAAACGAATAAGTGCTCTTCTGGCCGTTCTGCCAGCTTCCGCCGTAAATAAAGACAATAATCGGTGCGCGGCGCGCGGCATTCGGCACATAGACATCGAGCGTGCGGCGGGCACCGCTTCCATAGGCGATGGATTGCACTGCTTGAATGCGCTGCGCATGAGCCGGCGCGATTGACGCGCCTGCGACCCAGACCGATGCAACGACAGCCAACGCAAACCGGGCGATCAACGGGAAATCGCGACTAAACCTTCCGAACATCCTGCACATACGTGCGGGATGCCCCGTTAGATTGCCGCCGCTCGGATATATCGATGGAACTTTACATCGAGCCGGCGATACCGGCCTTCTCGACCTGATGGCGCCATTTGAGCATTTCGGCGTCGAGGAATTTCTTGAGCTCGGGCACCGACGGCGTGTCGACGGGGATCAGCCCCATACCGACGAGCTTCTCCTGGATTTCAGGCTGCTTGCCGACGGTCTTGAAGGCAGCGTGCAGCTTCTCGACGACATCCGGCGGCGTACCAACCGGTGCAACGACCATGTGCCATGACACGGCTTCGAAGCCGGGCACACCCACCTCGGTGAGCGGCGGCACATCGGGCATGATGCCGATACGCGACAGCGACGACGCACCGAGCGCCCTCACTTTGCCGTCCTTGAGCAGCGGCGGCGCCAATGACGGATCGGCGAAGGTAAGCTGCACATGGCCCGCGATGACGTCGGTCAAGGCCGGCGGCGCGCCGCGATACGGCACATGCGTCATCTCAATGCCGAGCGCGCTGCGCAACAACTCGGTTGCCAGATGCGGCACCGCGCCGGTCCCGGTCGAGGCATAAGAGAGTTTGTTGCTCTTGGCGTAGCTGACGAGATCCGGAATGGACTTGATCGGCAGGTCCGCATTCACCACCAGCACGAACGGCACCTTGGCGTAGAGCGCGATCGGTACAAAATCGCGCAGCGGATCGTAAGGCAGCGTTTTGTAGAGAACGGCGTTGGTCGTCAGCGTCCCGCTCGGCGCGACCAGCAACGTGTACCCGTCCGCCGAGACCGACTTCGCGACGTATTGCGCCGCGGTGACGGTGCCGCCACCGGTCTTGTTCTCGACGATCATGGTCTGACCGAGAATTTCGGTCAGCTTCGGGTTCATGGTGCGGATGATGACGTCCATTGCGCCGCCCGCTCCGAGCGGCACGACGAGCGTAATCGGCCGGGACGGAAAAGTTTCCGCAAAGACAGAAGGCGTGGCGCAGAGCGCAAAAACAACAGCCGTCAGGATGCGTAGCATGAGCGTTTCCCCGATTTTCTTGTTGCCCCACTATAGGCGCAAGGCCTTCGAAACGCACGTCAAATGCAGTCGCAACTTAGTCGCAACAGCAAAGATCGCGGTCGAAATCAGGCCCGGATTGCGATACACGAAGCGCGCGTGATCGCAGGTTTTTCGACAAGATCATGCGCAGGGATCTTCATGCAGTCCGAGAAAGAGAAAGTCGCGCTGACGTCGATGGCCGCGTCGCTGGCGATGACGATCGCCAAGGGCGCGGTTGGCATTTCGACAGGCTCGCTGGCGTTGCTGTCGGAAGCCGGTCACTCGCTGATCGATTTCGGTGCGACGGTCATGACCTATGCCGCGGTGCGCGTCTCGGGGAAGCCCGCTGACGAAGAGCATCACTACGGCCACGGCAAGATCGAGAGCGTCACCGCACTGGCGGAAACCGCCCTGCTCTTCATTCTGTCAGGCATCGTCATCTGGGAAGCGGTGAAGCGGCTGGTCTGGCACGAGCCGCACGTCGTCGACGCCAACATCTGGGCCTTCGCGGTCATCATCGGTTCGATTGTCATCGACTTTTTCCGCGCCCGCGCGCTGACGCGCATCGCCAAGGCCACCGGCAGCGAAGCGCTGGAAGCCGACGCGCTTCACTTCTCGTCCGACCTGTGGGCTTCGCTTGCCGTGTTGATCGGCCTGGGCGGCGTGAGCCTCGGCATCTGGTGGGCGGACACGGTCGCGGCCTTTGCCGTCGCCGTGCTGGTCCTCGTTGCCGGCTGGCGGCTCGGCCGCCGCACCATCGATACGCTGACGGATACCGCGCCGGCAGGTTCCGCCGACAAAATCCGCAAGATTGCCGGTGCCGTCGCCGGTGTCGTCGCCGTCGAGCAGGTCCGCACCCGCGCCGTCGGCACGCAGAACTTCATCGATCTGGTTGTCGCCGTCAGCCGTACCCTGCCGCTCGACCGCGTCAATGAAATCCGCGGCGACGTCGAAACGACATTCAAGCGGGACATGCCGGGCGCCGAATTGACCGTGACCACACATCCAGTCGCGCTCAGCGATGAGACGGTGATGGACCGCATCATGGTCATCGCGCGCAACCGCGCGCTCGCCGTGCACCACGTCACGGTGCACCAGCTCCGCGGCAAACTCGCCGTTGCGCTCGATCTGGAGGTCGATGGCAGACTGTCGCTGCAAGAGGCGCACGATCTGGCCGACGGGCTCGAATCTGCGATCGCCTCCGAACTCGGCCTCGATGTCGAAGTCGAGACCCATATCGAACCGCTACAGCCGCAGGAAGCCTCGGGACGTGAAGCGTCGCCCGAACGCGTGCAGGCAGTTCAAATCGCGCTGGCAGAACTCGCGCCGGAGACCAAGATTATCCGCGACGTCCACAACGTGCGGGTGCGCGAAACCGACGAAGGCGAAATCGTCAATTTCCACTGCCGCGTCGATCCCCACCTGACAGTGCACACCGCGCACGAGAAGGTCGATGCACTGGAGCGCGCGTTGCGGGCGCGTTCCCCGTCGATCAAGCGCGTCATCGGCCACACCGAACCGATGCGCTGAACGCGTTACTTCAGCCCGTCCTTGAAGATCTCATTCAGCCGCGCGGTATCGTCGGCGATGATCTTGTCGAACGCCTCGGGCGTCAGCGGCATCGGATCGACACCTTGCGCGGCGAACTTGGTCTTGATGTCGTCGGTCTTGAGAGCCTCGACCAGATCGCGGTTGATCTTGACGATGATCTCACGCGGCGTCCCGGCGGGCGCCATCAGGCCGAACCACGAGTCGTATTTGAATCCCGGCAACGCGGCTTCGGCGATTGTGGGCGTATCCTTCATCGTCGGATTGCGCGTGGCAGTCGCCACGGCGAGCGCCCGCACCTTCCCGGCCTGGACCAGTTCCGAACCGACATTGATCGGCGTGAAATACATCTGGGTATCGCCGCGCATGACGCTGGTGACCGCCTCCGGTGCCCCTTTGTATGGAACGTGCTGCAGGTCGATCTTCGCCGCCTCTTTGAACATCGCCGCGGCAATGAAGGTCGAACTCGCTGGGCCCGGCGACGCGAAATTGAGTTTGCCTGGGCTCGCCTTGGCGAGATCGATGAATTCCTTGACAGACTTCGCCGGTGAATCCGGCGGTACGATCAGGACGACCGGCACCGAAGCAACCGGCGTGATGCCGGCGAAATCCTTCACGGGATCAAACGGCAGACTCTTGTTGATGACACTGGAAATCGTGTGTCCGTTGGACGTCAGCATCAACGTGTAGCCATCGGGCGTGCTCTTGGCGACGGCGGTCGTGCCCGGAATGCCCGGTCGGTTCTCGACCACGACAGAGTGGTTCCATTTTTCCTGCAGCTTGTCGGCAGCAATGCGCGCCAGAATGTCGGTGGCGCTGCCGGCCGAAAACGGCACGACAATGCGGACGGGCTGCCCGCTCGGATAGGTTTGCGCCCCAGCGGGGACGGCAAGGCCGCCAACAGCAGCGGCCAGCACCGCAAAAAGGCACATGCGACGGTTCGTCATAATTCCTCCCGGGTAAGTTTCTTTTTGTGGGTCCCTGCCTCTGCGGGCCGGAGCACTTCGGTCTACTGGTAGCACTGATTAAAGATGCCTGTGAACGCCCTCGCGCGGCGCGAAACGTCGCAATGGAAGACCTCGTTGGGGCGGCTTCCAATTCTCCCCCCGACGCCTTAGATCAAAGCCCATGCGCACAGAAACTCATCCCCCGATCCTCCTCAAAGACTACCGCGAGCCCGACTGGCTGATCGAAACCGTCCTGCTCAACGTCGAACTGCACCCGACGCAGAGCAAGGTGCGCGCGACCTTGTCGCTCAAGCCCAATCCGGCAGCCGCTGCGGCGCCCCTGGTGCTCGATGGCGACGGCCTGTCGCTCGCCGGCCTCAAGATCGACGGCGCGGTCTTGTCGCCGGAAAGCTACGTCGCCACACCGGACAAACTGACGATCCCGCAAGTGCCGAACCGGCCCTTTACGCTGGAAATCGAAACGCTGGTCGATCCGACCGCGAACCTCCAGCTCTCCGGCCTGTACCGCTCCAGCGGCACGTACTGCACGCAATGCGAAGCCGAAGGTTTCCGCCGCATCACCTACTTCCTCGACCGCCCCGACGTGATGGCGATCTACACGACACGCATCGAAGCCGATAAAGCCGAAGCGCCGGTGCTGCTCGGCAACGGCAATCTGATCGAGAGCGGCGACCTGCCGGGTGGCCGTCATTTCGCGGTCTGGCACGATCCGCATCCCAAGCCGTCCTATTTGTTCGCCATGGTCGGCGGCAATCTCGCCCACATCGAAGACAAGTTCGTCACGATGTCGGGCCGCAACGTCGTGTTGCGCATCTATGTCGAGCCCGGCAAGGAAAACCGCTGCGGCTACGCCATGGACTCGCTCAAGCGATCCATGCGCTGGGACGAGACCGCTTTCGGCCGCGAATACGACCTCGACATTTTCATGATCGTCGCCGTGTCCGACTTCAACGCCGGCGCGATGGAGAACAAGGGCCTCAACGTCTTCAACGACAAATATGTACTGGCGACGCCGGACACCGCGACCGACGTGGACTTCGCCCAGATCGAAGCCGTCATCGCGCACGAATACTTCCACAACTGGACCGGCGACCGCATCACTTGCCGCGACTGGTTCCAACTGTGCCTGAAGGAAGGCCTCACCGTTTTCCGCGATCAGGAATTCTCGTCCGACATGCGCTCGCGCCCGGTGAAACGCATCAGCGACGTGCGCAATCTGCGCGCCACGCAATTCGTCGAGGACGCGGGGCCGTTGGCGCACCCGGTCCGGCCCGATCACTACAAAGAGATCAACAACTTCTACACGACGACGATCTACGAAAAAGGCTCGGAAGTCGTGCGCATGGTCCACACTTTGATCGGGCCGGAGAAATTCCGCGCCGGCATGGACCTCTATTTTCAGCGCCATGACGGCCACGCGGCGACCATTGAACAATTCATCCAGTGCTTCGCTGACGTCAGTGGCCGCGACATGACGCAGCTGATGCTGTGGTACAGTCAGGCGGGCACGCCGGAAGTTCAGGTGTCGGGCCGTTACGACGCAGCCGGCAAGGTCTACACGCTGGAATGCCGCCAGAGTCTGGCGCCCACCCCGAACCAGCCGGTGAAAAAGCCGATGGTGATCCCGCTGCGCACCGGCCTCGTCGGCAAGGACGGCCGCGACCTGCCGCTGGTTCTGACCGACGGCACCCCGATCGAACGCGGCGTCCTCGAACTGACCGAGCCGTCGCACACCTTTGAATTCGCCAATATCGCCGCGCGCCCGGTGCTTTCAACTAACCGCGGCTTCTCAGCGCCCATCAAGCTCGTCACCGACCTCGATACCGACGACCTCACCTTCCTCGCCGCGCATGACAGCGACCCGTTCAATCGCTGGCAAGCGCTGCAGACGGTGTCGACACGTCTGCTGATCGACAATGTTGCCGCGTTGCGCGCCGGCACCGCCCCGCGCAGCGACGACAAGCTGATAGCGGCGCTGCAGGCCGTTCTCGACGATCCGAAGCTGGAACCGGCCTTTATCGCCCTGATGCTGGTGCCGCCCGGCGAAGGCGACATTGCCCGCGAGATTGGCAAGGATATTGATCCCGACGCCATCTTCCGCGCCCGCAAGACATTACGCGCCGATATCGGCGACAAGCTCGGGAGCGCGCTTGCCGCGACCTATGACCGGCTGGCGATCAAGGGGCCCTATTCGCCCGAAGCCAAGGACGCCGGCCAGCGCGCGCTGCGCAACGTCGTCCTCGACCTGCTTGCCGCGACGGCCAAGCCGGATGCCATCGCCCGCGCCGCCAAGCAATACGATGCCGCGGACAACATGACCGACCGTATGGCGGCGCTGTCGACGCTGTCGATGCATGAAGGCCCAGCACGCGAACGCGCCATTGCCGACTTCTATGAGCGCTTCGCCGACAACGCGCTGGTGGTCGACAAGTGGTTCTCGCTGCAGGCCATGAGCCCGGAACCGCACACCCTCGACAAGGTGCGTGAGCTCACCAGCCACCCCGCCTTCTCGTTCAACAACCCGAACCGGGTGCGCGCGGTGATCGGCGCCTTCGCGCAATCCAATGCGACGCAGTTCAACCGTGCCGATGGCGCCGGCTACGACTACATC
>CAIYTE010000017.1 GCA_903929045.1 uncultured Hyphomicrobiales bacterium | reverse complement strand
GACCAAGACCGCGCTCAAGCTCGCCGATTACGTTGTGACCGAAGCGGGCTTCGGCGCCGATCTCGGCGCTGAGAAGTTCTTCGACATCAAATGCCGCAAGGCCGGGCTGAACCCGTCGGCCGCCGTCCTCGTCGCTACCATCGGCGCGGTCAAGATGCACGGCGGCGTCGCGGTCAAAGACCTGAAGCAGGAAAACACCACAGCGGTCTCGCTTGGTCTCGCCAATCTGATCCGGCATCTGGAAAATCTGGGTCAGTTCGGCGTGCCGGTGGTGGTGGCGATCAACCGCCACAACTCCGACACCGAGCGCGAAATCGAGCTGGTGCGCAAAGCCTGTGCCGACCGCGGCGTCGAAGCCGTGATCGCCGAGCATTGGGCCAAGGGCGGCGCCGGCGCCGAAAGCCTGGCGCATGCAGTGATCAAAAAGATCGAAGCCAAGAGCGGCAAGTTCCGCATGCTTTATGAGGATTCGATGCCACTCCTGGAAAAGGTTCGCACCGTGGCGCGCACCATCTACCGGGCGAGCGACATCACCGCCGACGCCCAGGCGATGGACCGGTTCGCGCAATTGCAGAACAACGGCTTCGGCCAATACCCGGTGTGCATCGCCAAGACCCAGTACAGTTTCTCGACCAACCCTAAGCTGATGGGCGCGCCGGAAGGACACATTATTCCGATCCGTGAAGTGCGCCTGTCGGCCGGCGCCGAGTTCGTCGTCGTTGTGTGCGGCGACATCATGACCATGCCGGGCTTGTCCCGCGAGCCGGCGGCGACGCGGCTTCGCGTCAACGAGCGCGGCGGGATCGAAGGCCTGTCTTAATCTTCAGTACGTTAATGGAAGGACCACGCGCGTGTCGGTAAAGGACAATCCCAGCAAGTTTCTGCTCGACCCCTATATGGATTTCGTCGAGGGCGAAGGCATTCCGATCGTCGAGGATTTCGGCGTCGACTTGTTGGCGGTCGAAACCCGGCCATGGGCGCGGCTCGGCACCGATGGCGCCGCCGTCCACCTCAAGGGCCGCGGCGACTTTATGAACATGTTCGTGATCGACATCCCGCCGGGCGGCAAGTCGAGTCCGCAACAGCATCTGTTCGAAGAGCTGATCTACGTGCTGGCGGGCCACGGCTCGACCACCGTCGAGGGGACAGACGGCCAGAAGCACACCTTCGAGTGGGGCCCGCAGAGCCTGATCGCGCTGCCGCTTAATGCCAAGTACCAGCACTTCAACGGCTCCGGCCGCGACCGCGCACGGCTGTGTTCGGCCACGTCTCTGCCGTTGATGATGAACACGATCCACAACACCGACTTCATCTTCAACAATCCCTGGGTGTTCAAGGAACGCGAAGGGTCGGCCAAGTATTACTCCGGCGAAGGCGATTTCCTGCCGGTGCGTCCGGGCCGTCATATGTGGGAGACCAATTTCATTCCCAACGTGTCGGAGCTCGAGCTTCGCAAGTGGGAAGCGCGTGGCGCGGCGGGAACATCAATCGTCTTCACCCTGGCCGACGGCGTGATGCACGCGCATACGTCCGAGATGCCGGTCGGCACTTATAAGAAGGGCCATAAGCACGGCGCCGACTTCCACGTTTTCTGCGTCCATGGTCTTGGTTATTCGTTGCTGTGGTACGAAGGCGAAAAGGATTACGTCCGCGTCGATTGGAAGCACGGTGTCGT
>CAIYTE010000016.1 GCA_903929045.1 uncultured Hyphomicrobiales bacterium | reverse complement strand
CGTCGCGACCGCGATCGCGGGAACGCTAGCGTCATCGCCAGCCGCGCCGGCGCTGACCGTCGGCAAGATGCAAATCGGCCAAGTCTTCGTCGGCTCGAGCGTGACGACGATCACCGATGCCAATATCACCGATCTGCGCGCGCCCTGGCAGTCCCCCGTCCCCGGCACGCAATGGGGCGTCGTCGGCGGCACGGCCGACGCGCTGACGATCACCACCGTCCCGCCGGCGGCCTCGCTTGTCGATGGCGCGATCGTGGCTTGCCGTCTCGGCTTCGCCAACCTCACGACGGCCCCGACGCTCAACCGCGACACGCTCGGAAACAAGACGATCACGAAGGCGGGCGGCGTTGCGTTGGTCCCTGGCGACCTTCCTGGTGCGCTGGCCGAAGCGATCTTCCGTTACAACCTCGCCAACACGCGCTGGGAACTTCTCAACCCCGCGATGCCCTTCGTCTCGGTGCTGTCGCCGGCCTCGATCACCACAAGCCAGAACAATTACAACCCGACCGGCCTCGGACCGGCCAACCAGCTTAGGCTGACATCAAGCGGCGCCGTCAATATCACCGGCCTGCAGACGGGGTCCCTGGGGCGCGTGGTCGCCGTCATCAACGTCGGATCGAACGTTATTACTTTTACGCCGAACGACGCCGCATCAAGCGCCGCCAATAGATTCGGCATCTCGGGAAGTTTATCGCTGGCGGCAAGCCAGGGAGCGCTTTTCGAATATGACGCAGTTTCATCGCTTTGGCGTTTAGTCGGGTCGGGGGCTGCGGCGGCCGCGACTGCTTATGGCATACAATTTCTCGCGGTTGGCGGTGGCGGCGGCGGCGGCGCGGGATACTACGCCGGTGGCGGTGGTGCGGGCGGTATGCTTTCAAGCGCAACCGCCGTTGCGATCAGTCAGGTTCTTCAAATCACCGTCGGCGCTGGTGGCGCTGGCTCGACGAACAATTCTTCTAACGGCGCCAGGGGAACCGACACCCTCGTCGGTTCCCTTGCAACAGCCCTCGGTGGCGGTGGCGGCGCTTCTTATAACACCGTCGGAGGCAATAACGGTGGCTCGGGTGGCGGCGGTACGCCAATCGGTAATGGAACATCCGGCCAAGGCAATAACGGTGGACTCGGCTACTCCGGTCAATCGAACGGCGGTGGCGGTGGTGCTGGTGGTGTCGGCGGCGCGGCAACGGGCATCAATTCGGGTGCTGGTGGCGCGGGCGGTGCCGGTCTTGCGTCCTCAATAACAGGATCATCAGTTATCTACGCCGGCGGTGGGGGCGGCGGCGTTAATGGCGGCACGGGTGGCGCTGGCGGTACAGGCGGCGGCGGTGCTGGCGGTAAAGGTGTGGCTGGAACGAACGTCACGGCCAACACTGGCGGCGGCGGCGGTGGCGGCGGCGCGCTCAACAACGGCGGCAACGGTGGATCAGGCGTCGTGATTTTGTCGATCCCGACGCAAAGCTATTCCGGCACCACGACCGGCTCGCCGACCGTCACGACCTCGGGAGCGAATACCATTCTTAAATTCACGGCATCGGGCAGCTACACGGCGTAAGGGTTAGAGATACTCGGCCCAGGTTCAATCATCATGAATATTTCAAATCGGAAAGGCTCCTGATGAGCCTCGACTAGCGCTGGGGGATTTTTATGCGTTTCAAGTTTCCATGGGAGCCGGCCGCGATCTGGCTGGCCGTGCTGATGCATCTTGTGTTCGCTTTTCTGTTCCTGACGACGACAGGGGCGGACGGGACGCTCGCGTTTCACGCCATCCTTTCGACGACGCCATTTCATAGCCGATCGCTGGCGGCGCTGATCCTGATCGCTGGCTCCGGGGCCTGCATCTTCGGGTTGTGCTGGCATCGGAAAATGGGCTGGCTTTTCCGGTTTTCGCTCTTCGTGCCGCAACAGACCTTCATCACGATTGTTTCTCTCTATTTGGGGTTCTTTATCGTCGCGCAGCCCTCATTTGTTGGGGGAGTACCCCGGCCCCCGGCCTTCATGTTCGTAAGTAATGTTATTACGGTCATGTTTTTCGTGGTTCATACCTGCTCGATCCTTTATTGGGTGCGCCGTTTGGAGGTGCTGGCTAATGACTGACGCGATGTTGAACAACCTGATCGGCTTTACCGCCCTCGTCGTTTCGTTCGTCACCATCCTCATCGGCTGGCTGCAGAGCCGCCGGACGGCCGCCACCCGCACGGTCGAGCAGCTAAGTCGTCGCGTTGACGAACTGACGAAGCAAGTCGATCGGCTGACGCTCGACAACGAAAAATGTCAGACCGAGAAGCAACGGGTCCAAGAAGAAAACCTAATGCTGATGCGTAGGCTATTGGCCGAGAAGGGTTAGACCGGTGGCGCGCGCATTCACCGGCAACCGCGGGGCCTTCCTCGACACGATCGCCTTTTCGGAAATCGGCCCGGCGCTGCTGAAAGCCTCGGACGACGGCTATAACGTCCTGGTCAGCTCGACCTGGCTCAAGCCGCTGCTCTTCAGCCCCTACGACGACCACCCGCGCCGGCTTATCCATCTCGGCGCCCATCTGCAAAGCACCGCGGCCGGGCGCTACCAGACGCTCGAGCGCAATTATGATTTCTACCGCGCGAAGCTGGGCCTCGAGGACTTCTCGCCCGAAAGCCAGGACCTCATCGCCTGGCAGCAAATCTCGGAATGCCGTGGTGCCGTTGCCGCGATCGACGGCGGCGATCTGACGCCGGCCGTCAGCGCCGTGCGCCATCTCTGGGCAAGCTTCCCCGGCGCGGGCTACGGCCAGCGCGAGGTTGCGATGACCGCGCTTGAGTGCGCGTTCCGTGCGGCTGGTGGCCTCATGCTGCCGCCGATGCGGGGAGCCTGATGGGCCAAGTTTCGAGCAAGCTTCGGAGTGCCGAGGATGGCGGCTTCTTTTATTGGTGCCAGGGCTGCGAGGAAATGCACCATGTCAACGCCGGTTGGGCGTTCGACGGCAACCTGGATGCGCCGACCTTCACCCCATCCGTTCTGGTCCAGACAGGTCACTATGCGCCTGGATGGAAAGGGCCGGATTGCTGGTGTACTTACAACGCCGCGCATCCCGATAATCCCTCGGGATACGAGTGTCGCCGGTGTCACACCCACATCAAGGGCGGAATCGTCCAGTTTCTCCCTGACTGCACGCATAATTTAGCCGGTCAAAACCTCCCGCTTCCCGATCTGCCGCTTGCGCTGACGGATGCGGCGGACAGCAGCGGTTCAGCCTAAAAATATTCAGATCGTCGGCTCGATCCTCGGGTTTATTCCTTTCCCGTCGTTCGCCGGTGGTGGGGTGCGCGTCCGAGCGGACGCGGACGCGCACCTCGTTTCTTTCCTTTCCAACCCTCGGAGATAAGTACATGAACAGCAGTTCGTCGGTTTCGACCGGTGCGGCCACGGTGACGGCTGCGAGCCTTGAGCCCTATGTCTCGTGGGCGCTGAACGGCTTCCCGAACCCCATGCCGGAGACGCTGCCCTACTTCATCGCGGCCTGTATCATCACGATCGGTCATGCGCTCTACAACACGATGACGAAACCCAAGCTTTCCCCGCTCGTCGTCGCGCCGGCATCCGCGCCGGTACAAGCGCCGGTTCTCCAACCCGCCGACCACGCCGGGTAAAGCGCGGTCATTTCAAAAAGGAGTCGTCTATGCGTAAAGCGTTTCGAATATGCGGTCTGGGCCTCGTCGCGGCCATGACCCTCGGCATCGCCGCCTGCGCCGGCTTGACCGGTTCTTCGGTCCAACCGCTGACCCAGGCGCAGATCAGCCAGAACCTCGACATGGCGGTCTATCTGCTGAAGTCGGCGGGATGCCTGACGTCGAGCCTGGCCGCGATCGCGCAACCGATCGTGTCCATCTCGGCTGACGCCAAGGGCCAGCAGGTGCTTTCGGCATCGGCTGGGTCCGGCGCGACGGCCTGCTCTATCACCGTGCCGCCGACGGCATTGCCTGCGCCTGCGCCTGCCAGCGCACCGCTGGCGTCTGCCCCCGTCCCGACGTCATGAATATGGCGACGCGCATCGGCATCGTCGCCTTTTGCTCGTCGCTTGCGGCTTGCGACCCGACCAGCATGACGCTGGTCGGTGTCGTGATCGCCGACGCGGTTTCCGGTTATGATCTGGCAACGCGGGTGACGGCCGACACGTCGAAGGCAATCGAAATCGCCTGCCAGTCCTGGATCCGCGAAAAGGCCACGAAGGTCGCCAAAGGCGGCAAGGTCGAACTCGACGCAGAAATTCTCGACGTCAGCACCGGCGCAACGGCATTCTGCGACCCGAACAATCCGCCACCAGCCAGCCCGATCGCCGGCGCCGTCTGGCTCGGTATCGTCATGGGGAAACTAGACGCTTTGCATTAGCGGGGGAAAAGATGCTGCCACCTCTTCCAAAACCATCCGAGGCCGCGCTTGTCGCGGCTTCAGCATATGCGGGGCCTTGGCGCTGGACGTCGTTCGGCCATACCAAGGTCCTCGACACCGAATGGAATGGCTACCGCGTCGCCTCCTTCCAGGGCACGATCCTGAACGGCTATGACATCCTGCGCGACATCCGCTTCGTCCCCTGGTGGGACCGCTATGGCGGCTTCGGCCCTGCCGGCTTCGTCAAGGGCGTGCAGCAGGTCATCGAAGAGATGATCGCCGATCTGATCGCCGACGCGCGCGCCCAGCGCCTGATCTTCGTGGGGCATAGCCTCGGTGGCGCCGAGGCCCTGCGCGCCGCGTCGCACTTCGCCGGCCTGGGCGCGCCGCCTGCAGCAGTGTTCGCGTTCGAACCGCCGCGGGCCGGACTCTTGAAGCTGAAGCGATCGCTGAAGAAGGTCCCGGTCTTCATCTGTCACAACGGCAATTCGCCGGTGCCATATGTTCCCTGGCTCTATCGTCACCCGGCCAAGGTGACGAAGATCGGTCGCTGGTGCTGGGAACCCATTCATTGCCATCGCATCGCGCAGATACACGCGGACCTTGTCGCTGCTGGCCTCTAAGGCTAGAAGATCGGCGCCGTGATGGCGCAGCTCGGTAGCGCGTTGGGTAGCACCACCCAGAGGTCGTCGGTTCAAATCCGACTCACGGCTCCAATTTTGGCGGGTAGCTCAGCCAGTAGAGCCCCGGACTGTTAATCCGGTCGTCGCTGGTTCGAACCCAGCCCCGCCAGCCAACTTGCGCAAATTCGCAAACTGACTAGAAATGCTTGGCCACTGAACGGTCAAAGGCCGCGCTCATCACTGGGCGCGGCCTTTGTGGGTAGAAAGCTAGAAGGAAAGAACGACTACGCCGAACCGGTCGGCGGGATGGATGCTTTATAGGTCATCGTAAATTCCTCCTTTGCTGATCGACTTCGGGGACAATCCCCTTCGCCCGATCATCATCGCGCCGTCGATGATCGCAGGCAAGAGGACGATGAGGCCTGCGAGGCAGATCGAAATCAGCATCAGGTCGTTAGCGTCGAGCGTCATGATTGACTGTCTCCAATATCACGCATAGATTGCCCGCGCTGGTTGCCCTCGCCCGAGGGCATCCGGTACGTCTTCTAGGCGATTACCTCCCTAAACTTAGCGCGCCCTGGCAACCGCCGGCGGCGCGCTTTTCATTTCCGGCCGATGGCGTAATCTGCCCTTTCCTGATGGGCATCCTTCGCGATGAGCAGGCCACGGCAGAATTAGCGGCTCGGGGGTGCCTCCCGAGCCGCTTTTTTATTGGCGGGGCTTTGCCATGGCCTCGGCTTTCGCTCCGGTCCAAAGTATGCACCCCTTTCGTCTGCCAGTCCGGCCGCGAGAATCTACTGCAGGGTCCGCTTGTCGCAGCACCGGTGCCCTGAGTCCCGTTAGGCCGTCTTTTTCGGCTTGCGAAGCCGGTGAACGATGACGCCCAACGCGAAGATAGCCACACCGAGGATGGCCTCGATCGCGCGCAGTTCGGCGACGGCCTGCTGCGCAGCGTTGGTCGGCGACACCGTGATGGCGTTCGCCGAGCAAAACAACCAGATCAAGCCGCCGATGATCGCGATAAAAATACCCATGGTCAGGATTCCTTTTTGTTGATCGAGTGGGACATCGCTCGAAAGACGTCGTCGGCGGTCGCATGCCAGATCGCGTCGGGATAGTCGATGAGGTTATTCCCGAGAGGATGGCGAAGGGAATCGTCGAAGCGTCGGCGCTGAGAGAAGGCAAGTCCGCGCCGCCAACGGCGAGCGCGCCGCATGTTTGCAGCCCATCGCCTATCCTGCAGCCAGAGCTCGAGGCGGTTCGGCTTTTCAACGCTCATTGTTGTCGGCCTTCGGCGCATCGGTTTCGTAAGCATACATTTCGACGTTGGCGCGAAGGGCGTCCTCGTCGGCCAGTTTGTCGATCGACCATAGGACTCGGCAGACCCGCCAGACCTTATCGCGGATGCAGACGAAATCGCCGTCTCGAGGAACGGCATCGCTCTGAACCACAGCCAGCCGCGTCGGCTTTCCGGCTTGGTAGAATTCAACGGTCGCCATATGGTTTTTTCCCTTCCTTCCGTCGTTCATGGCGATTACGGGAAGCAACAACATATTTCTCAAGAGCAGGCTGCCGTTCGCCCGGCCTCGCTTTTCCGAACTCATTTCGGTCAAGCTGCTCACGTCCTTGCTCGTTTTTTGCGCGTTCTTCGGCGGCCGTTAGGCTTCTCATCGCTTCAACTCCGCGCGCGCCTGCGCGATCGCGGCGTTCAACCGGATCATCGCGGCATCATCGCCGTCAGTATCGGCATGGCATTCCTTCGCCTTCGACCGGTAGCGGCTTTCCGCGATCGCGAGGAGGTCGGAAGGTTCAAGGCCCTGCGGCAGCGGGCCGAGTTCGACGCGCCAGTCGAGGACCGGCTCGGAATGCCCTGCCGGCGGCGGGAGCGCGGAGAAGCCGCTGAACGCCTTTTCCATCATGTAGCCGCCGCCGTGCCGCTCGAGCGTGCGCAGCGCTTCGATCGCGAGGCCCAAAGACCGGGCGTTGCAGGCCATGTTGTCGAAGGCGTCCGAAGCCATCACCAGCGGTCGGTCTTTCAAGGTGAAATAGACCGCTATGCCTGGGTCCATCCGTTTGCGCTCGGCACCGGCATAGGGTTGCCCGTCGGCGCGCAATGGCAGATCGCTCGAGATGACGACGTTCTTCGCCTTCAGGCGATCGAGTTCGAGGGCAAGGATTTTCCGGGCACCATCGAACGTCGGCATCTTTCGGCCGACATAGCGGCGGTTGTTGCCGTAGCCTTCATAGACCTGACCCGAAAGGAACCGGCGCCCTTCGTCCCGTTTTTGCGGGTCGGTTCGAGGCCAGCCGTCGGGCCATGCGAGGGGATAGGCAGTGGTCACGGTGCTTTCCTTTTTGCGGACGAAATTATGCAGCCGGTATTCCAGGCTTGGCCGGTTTCTTCGATGGACGTCTTCAGGTAGGTTGTCGCGTCGCAGGATGAGCAGCGCACGGCGAACTTAAGGCCTTCGTCGGTCATCTCTTGCCAAGCGACACCGGCCCGGCGGCAAAACGGGCAGGCGGCATCGGTGGAGGAAGAAAAGATCGATGGCCGCATCGTCCGAGGGAATTCCCGCGTCCCGCTGGTGTCCTGGTCGGGCGGTGGACGATGCAACGCTTTATGTCCCATCGCGCGCGCCTGATGCTGGCGCTCCACACGCGCCCCGATCGCAACGCCGATGCCGAACCCGAAAAACATGGCGCTTATCAGTAACCAGAAACTGTCCATCATGGCTTCAGCGCCTCATAGCCTTTGGCGGTCAGCCGCCATATGTGGGTCAGATAGACCTCGGGGATTTCGCCGTATCGCGACACCTTATGCGCCGGCAACGTCTGGATGACCTGCCCGGCAGGATCCGCGCGCAGCCAGCCCTTGCGCATCCAGGTCATCAGTTCCTCGCCCCAGGCTGCGTCTTCGCCGCGGACGCCGATATACATCAGCGGGGCGCAGTTATCGCCAGGCCGGGGGCCAGCGAACCCGTTCTGAAGAAGCGCCCAGAGCGTCGGTCCGATCTTGCGCTTCGCCGGCACGCTGATGCCGAGGCGCGGCCGCATCTGGTCGCGGCGGATGAGGAGTTCAGGATCGGTCGTCACGAATGCCTCCGCTGCGGCACGGTCAGCGCGGCGATCAATATCTTCCGCACGCTGGGCGCTTCCGGCCGGATGCCTCTCAGCGCAAGGCTACGGCGCTCGGTGCCAGTGATGTCCAGGAAGGCGGTCGGCCCGAGGCCGGGCATTCGGTCGATCGGCTTGAGCCGTTTCTCCCGGATCAGCGTGGCAGGTTGCTTCGGCGCCGATCGGGCGACCAGCTTTCGACCGGCCGCGCAGGTCGCGTTGCAATGGACCCTGAAGCCCTGAAGGGTTTCGCCTTCCTGGCGGACAAGCGGCTTTGTGCAGGTGGGGCAGGTGCGCGCGTCAGCCATGGGAATTGTGCCGGCGCATTGCGGCCAAGCCGCGCTTAATCTGATCGACATCACGGCGAAGGGTCCGAAACCGCGCCGTCTCTTGAAGCTTGGCTTCGCGGAGTTCTTCCTCAAGCTGGGCGCAACGGCGCACGGCCGCGATAAGGAAAACATCGTTGGTCAGGAACTGAAGGCCACCGTCTTTAACAACCCGCATTTTGCGTCCCTCCATCAGTCGAATCCCCATGAACGCGCGATGCGCCTAAACCATTCGAACCGGGCATGATCTGGATGGCCGATGTCGTCGGGCGGACCCGGCTGCGATGCCAGTTCGGATATGGGAACCCCGAACGGCCGGTCGCCACGAAATTCCCTCGCGGTCATAATCGGAATGTCGTCGTCGAAGGGTTCGCGCTCGACTTCATGCTCCCCGATGCCCAGATCGCAGGCGGTGCAATACCAGCCGCCGTTGACACCACATTCGCGGTCGTCCGGCTCATAGCTGTCGCTGATGTCGGCGCCGCATTTCGGGCAGTTCAACTGCATCAAACTGCCTCCATATCGCGCAGGGCAGGCGTAAAGCTGGGCGCGGCAACGGTCGGGTTTGCCTCCCAACCGCGCTCGCTATGAAGAACCTCCCAGAACGCCTTGAAGGCGAGGAATGGCGTCGTTCGCTTGATCGGCGCCGCTGATCTTTCGTCCATAGTCCAATAGGAAGCTTCCGGCCCTCGGTGCGGTCCTTCGCACGGCAAGCATTGGCAACCTTCGGCGCTCGCGTCTTCGGCGCTTATGTCCTGCGGCTGTTCGACTTTGTTGCCATTGACGGTCAGCACAAGTCGGGTCGTGAACCGCGGGACATAGCGCCCGCCCAGATTCACATAGGGGCGCCCGCGTTCCTTCTCTCGCTCTATCAGCCGCGCGCAGACCCGATCGCCCACCCCCTTGTTGTCCGCCTCATAATAAAAATTCGAATGTTCGGGATTGAAGCGGATGGCTTCCTTGACCCAGAGGAGATCGCCCGGCTTCACCTTCGCCCAGATCGACGACTTCCACCCGGCATAGCCGCCAGCGCCGCAGACGTGGGCCGGCGCGCCCGGCTCGCAAGGGCATCGCCACGCCAGCCGGCGCGTCATGGTCTTCCCGGTGCCGGGCTGGGCGACCTCGCGCAGCAGCGCGCGGACCATCGGCGGCGAGAAGATGATGGGATAGTCGGTCATGCCTTCTCGCTTCCCTCAGTGAAGGGTTCAACCTCTGCTATGCGTTCGATGAATTCTTTGAGATAAGGCAGGATCGACGTCAGCACCAGCGCGTCGATCAGATGCGTCTTGTTGAAAAGCCGGCCGCCGAGTTCGCGAATCCAGGCGCGCAGATACATCTCAGCGGTGCGGCGCCAACCGTCTTTATCCATCTCGACGACCTCGAACTTCGGCGTCGATACGCCCAGCGCGGCGAGCTCCTTGTTCAGCGCGACGAGCCGGTCGGCGGCTGTTTCGATGATGGCCGAGCGGAAAGGTTCACGCGGCAGCAACGGAAAGACGGGGTATTCCTTCCCGCCCCTTACGACCTGCAGCATGGAAATCAGACCGTCCCGCGCGGCGTCGTGCAGGTCTAAAACCTCTTGCCGCACCTCGCGTAGTAGGGCGATCTTTTCGGCATCTTCAATCTTCATCGACCTGTCCCTTTTTGATCGCAGAACGCATGCGCGGGGCGGACTCCGCGCATGTATTCCTGCATTTCAGATCAGCCGCCGACGGCCATCTGCGCTTCATTGTGCTGACGGTCGATCGCCACCGCCGAACGATCGACGGATTGCGAATAGGCCGATTTGAAAAGGCCGTGATCTTTGATCGAACCCGGCACCGCAACCGCTGCGCCGCCCAACACCACCGCCAACATCATCCACGGTGCTGCAACAATCATCTTCGTTACTCCCTAAAAGGTGCCCGGAATTGGCGCACCGTCAGGGGTCGGATTTCCGGCCCCTGGGCATGCGTCACGTTGTCTTCGGAACTATCCGCTGGGCTGCCGCTTCCTTCTCATCGCAAAGCTTAATTATTTCCCGAAAATACAACGCCTCTTGCTCCCACTCGGCTTTGTCCAGGCCAAGCCGCTTCGCCGCGATCGTCTCCGCGTTGTCGGCCTTGGCCTGCGCCCAAAAGCGCAGGCCTTTGATCGACGGGGCATTCATTCGACGCCGGGCCCGGACATCGGGCGGTCGGCTGGTCCTTCCTCGACGGCGGCCGCTTGCCGCACCATCGCGCTCGGGGACGCCTCGGCATCCGCTTTGCCGATGACTTCCAGGCTCACTGACGGATCACAAAGAACGATGCGCGTATTCGGGAGCCGCGCGGACCAATAGGCCTTGATCCGGTCCAGCATCTCGAACGAAAGCGGAGGAGCGCTTTTGATGACGAGAAGGTCGCCGGGACGTAAATCGAGCCGTTCGACGCTTCTAATCTGAAGCGCGAGAAAGACATCCTCACCGAACAGCAGCCGCAGGATGAAACGCCGGATCATGCTTCATCCCTTTCGTCGCTTTCGCTCGGCTCATCGTCGTGGGGAATGAGTTCAAGGATGTGGGTGATGTTGCCGGCGCAGCATTCGTGGATGAAGACCTCGGCCTCGCCGGGCATCAGCTTCGCCAAGTCCTTGTCCGGCCCCATGACGCTCGCCAGCGGACCGAACGCGCCCTGCAGATGCGCCGCCTGCCGGACATTGTCGGCCATCCATGCGCCGCGGCGAATGCGGACGACATAGAAGGTCAGGTCCGGCGTCTCGAAATGGTTCATCCCGCAGACGGCACAGGGGCCAAGCTTGATGAGGGCGTCGTATTTGAGGCCGGGCAGCTTGTCGATTTCGGCCCTGGCTCTGGCGCGGACGTCGTCGTTCATAAGTTCCTCCCTGTTAAAAGATATTCGATGCACGCGACCCGCAGGGCCGAGGAAAGGTTAGGCCCTTCGCTGGCCTCGGCGATCGACGCGACGAGGACGTTCATCCGACATTGCCGCCCGGCAGCCATCATCTCGATGCAGGTCCAGAACGGGACCTCGAGCCGCACCGAATAGCGTCGGCCATCCGCCTGCAGGATGCGCTGCGCAAGCTTCGGCGCCCGGATGGGGTTGCGCATCGCCGCCAGCGGTTCGCGATAGAAGCGGTTTTCGTCGGGGCCGAGCGTCATGGTGCGATGCCTGCCGCCGGCGTCGGGAATTCGAGATGTTGCCGACCGTCGAGCAGATTGCCGGTGTTCTTCGCGCCAAGCCGGACCATCACCTGGCTCGAGGTTAGGACGCAGATCGGCTTGCCCTTCGCCCACGCGACGACTTCGCGCATCGCCATGCCCTCGGGGGCAGGCCCCCATGCGCCGAATTGTTTGAAGTGAAAGGCGATGTCGGCGACGGCGCACTGATCGCGCAGCGACCGAAGCCAAGCAGGATACCCGCACCGCGGCTGATGCCCAGGCTGCTCGCTTTCAAAGCCAGCGATGACCCATGACGGCAGCCGCTTACAGCGAAGCAGATCGACCGGCCCGAGCATCGGCTCGATCGATACGCCATGCACAACCGCCGGCAGGCGAACCAGTTTCTCCATGTCGCGGTCTATCTCTTCCTGATTGACCATCGTGGCGATCAGCCAGACGTTCGGTCGCATCGGACCCGGCAGCATGTCGGCAAGCATCCGCTCGGCATTGCCGATGCGCTTCGTCGTCAGCAGCCAGTCTAGATGCGGCGTGACGTCGATCAGCGCGCCAACCTTCCGGCGCCAGAAATCATCGACCTCATTGTCGAAAATATCGCACATGCTGCCGCAGAACACGCGGCGGCGAACGCCATCGCGCGCGGCGCGAGCATTCCATTTCAGGGGGTTCGCCCAGTGCTTCTCATCGAAATAGCGGCGCGGGACGCCGTTGCCCCAGCCGTAACCCATGCGATGAGCCCAGGCCTCGGCAAAACAAGAATCGCAACCGGGGCCGACCTTCGAGCATAGCCACCACGGATTGAAAGTAGCGTTGCACCAGCTGATAGAGGTTTCTTCACCCACGTTCGGCCCCCAACGTCTTCAGCAGGTCCTCGACCTCGGCGGCAATCTCCCCGCGCAGCGACGTCCATTGCGTCAAGGACAGCGCGGCATGGGGCGCCGTGCGGCTGAAGTCGTCGATCACCCGCTGCGAAAACCGGCCGGCGACAGCCTTGATTGACGATTGATCGAAGATGCGTGCCGCTGCGCGATCGACAATCATGGCGCGCACGGCCTCAAGGTCCGGCGGAAAATACGCCGGCTTTCCCGACGTCGGCGCGCCGCTCATTTCGGCACCCCGAGCAGATCGGCCATGCGGCCCCAGTCTTTCGGCTTTTGCTTCTTCAGCAGATCGAACGTCGGCTGGAATTTAGCGACGAGGCGCGGCTTCAGGCTGGGGTCGGTCCGTTCGATCAGTTCGACCATCCAGCCGCCCCAGATGAACCAGGATGCGCCGGGGTGCGGCGGACACTTCGGTCCCTCGGACCACTCGGGCGGCTCGTCGATCGGGTCTTCCTGGGTGGTGGTGGTTTGCTGCTGGACCGTCTCGCCGCCGGCGACCTCTTTGCCAGCTTCGCCACTCTCAGCAGCTGCGGCGGCAGCGGTCGCATCCGTCGTCGCCGCGCCGTTGCCGGTCGCCTCGCCGCCATCGCCGCCGGTGGCCTGTTTCTGCTCGGCAGCGGCCGGCGCTTCGTCGGCCTTCTTTTTCTTCTCCCCCTTCGGCGGGTCGGCGGTCTTCTCGCCGTTGGCAGCGCGGCTGAATTCGTCGGTCCCGGCCGGCTTGGTGGCGCCGTCGGGGAATTCCTCGGCCTGGGTCGTCTCGCCGTTCTTCAGGCTCTTATAGACCGCGCGCAGGACGACGATGTCGTCGCCGGTCAGCTTGTCGATCTTGACGCCCATCTTCGCCTCGATCATCGGGGCGCTGACCTTGATTGTCGCGAAGGCGGCGACGCATTCCGCGACCTGTTTGTCGATTGGCGTCTTAGAATTCTCGCGCTTCACCGTCGCCCGGCAGAGGTCTTTTGCTTCTTCGATGAAGTAAATCGGAAGCACCTGCCAGATCATCTCGCGTAGCCGTCGCGCGCCGTTATTTGCGTTGTTCTCATAGATGTCGCGCATCGACATCAGTTTCTTCGTGCCGCCCGTTTTGTCGCGCAGGTGAGGGACGAGGAAGATCGTCGATGCGCGGCTGTTTTTCTGCAAGTCCCAGGCATAGGCCTGCATCTCGGACATGCCGCGAACGTCGTCGCGCGACAGTTCCTTCAGGCCATAGTCGATATTGCCGAAGCACCGGGCGAGTTCGCGCGCCAAGCTGATCGACGCATCGGCGACGACGCCATCACCGCGGTTAAACCGATAGAAGGCATGTTCGGCCAGGGCCATCGAATTGCAGGACATCCGCATTTCGGCGACGGCGTCGTCCATGTTGCGGGGGCGCTGCTGGGCGACGACGACGGCCGCCTGCACCTCGGCGATCGCGCGGCTGGTTTCGATCTTGGTCGCCTCGCTGGCGGCCTGGTGCTGCCGCTGCTGGGGCAACGCCACCCGTTCGAAGCTTTCGGCCGGCGGTTCGGGGCGCATGTCTTTATCGCTCACGGCGATTGTCCTTTGAATGAGGGAAGAAGGTCGTCGGCTCGGAAAACCGCAGCCGGTTGAGCCGCCAGTTCATGAAGCGAATAATGGTGTTTGCGACGACGGTGATGAGCATCGCGATGAGGACGGCCTCGCCGAACCATGTCGGGAAGCTGACGCTGACGATCGTCATCAGAGCGTAACCAACGCTTTGTCGTCGCCGGTGCCGCCGGCAGCAGCGTGTTGCGCGAAGGCCTCCCAGAACTTGAAACGGAGATCAGGATCGTCGTCGGCCGACCCCTTCATCTCATTCCATTGCGCACCGATGTCGTTCCAGGTCGGGGCGCATTCGGCGCAGAGGATGGGGCCGTCGTGGCAGCGGTGCCCTTTGTCGCCGACGAAAAGCAGCCGCCCGCAGCCTTCGCAATTTCCGACGATGTCGTCGGCATAGGGTTCGATCAGGTCCTTCCGTAGGTCTTCAAGTTCCTTGAGGGCCTTGCGCAGCGGGGCGATGATTTCGTCGACGCCGGCGATATTCTTGCTCAACTGGGCACGTTCTTCGGCGGTGATCGTCACGCGGAATCCTTTCGTGGGGGATGGAACGACCGGGGTCGTTCCCAGCAGTTCGCGGGTCATGCGCAGCATCAGACCGCCTTGTCCTCAAGCGACTTGATGGCGGCGGTCGGGTCTTCGATTCCGCGCGCGGAAAGGAAGGCCTCGACGCGGACGAACACCCCAGGCGACGTCATGGCGTGAATGATTTCCTGAAGCGTCGTCCAGTCGTCGTCGGTGAAGGTCCGCTTGTCGTCTTGGATGATCGTCACCTGCGGCGCATGCTTGTCGATCTTCGGCGCCGCCACCGCGTCGAGCTCGGCCTTCAGCCATTCAATGTAGGCGGCGCATTGGTTGAGGTCCGCGCCAGGGCCTTTGTTTTCGAGTTCTGCGGCCTTCTCGCGCAGATAGTCGGGATGGATGGGGCGCGGTGCGGCCGCAGAGACAGGGACGGGCGCCGGTTTTGCCGGCTGATTAACCCCCCAGGCCATAAGGACCTCGATGTAGTCGGCTGCACGTTTGAGCGCCAGCCGCATCGCCTCGGGTCCGCCGTGGTCTATTATTGCACGAAGGTCGCTCGGTAAAATCGCCAGCGCCGACGACGGCGCATCGCCATGGTTCCGCTGGTAAAGCCGGACCATCTTTTCGCCGATGCGCGAGGCATTGGGTACGTCTTCGAACCGGGCGATGATCCGCGCGTGATCGACGTCGCAGGGACCGGTCTGCCCCACCATCCTCTCGGTCGAAACGATGACGAACTGGGGTTTCTTCGGATTTGCAGGCGTGCCGGTGTCCCAGCCGAAACTGATGGTCATATTCCGATTCCTTCTTTTGCGGCGATGTTTTTGACAGTCTGATAGGCGGCGACGACGTCGGGCATTTCGAGCGGCGTGTCCTCGAGAAGGACGCAGGCGATTTCCTGCCAGGTCAGGCCGCAGGAATTGCCCAGCACCTCAAGCGGCTGGTGAAGGTTGTGCCGGTCGAGCGTCCAGGCGCGGTGGGGGTTGAGCAGGTCCGCCGGCACCGTCTCGGGTGCGTCCGGCAGCTTCTCGCGATCGCCGCGCAGGTATAGGACCTTGTACCGGTTGCCACTGACGCCGCGCAGCTTGACCTTCTTCTTCGACACCTTCGCCTTGGGTGTGGCGACGAAGGCCATGGTCGCGCGGCCCTTCGGACCCTTCACCATGACGTCGGAACCTCATCTTCGCCGAGGCCGCGCGTTGCGCGCTCGCTGCGGAGCAAAAACTTCAGATGCTTTCGGACGCAACCGGCATCGTCGAGCCGACCAGCGCGCTTGGCCGGCGTCCTCGCCAATTGAACCTGAAGCATGACGCGCGCGTGATAACAGATACCCATGCGAACGATTTCTTCGCGCAGATCGCCGTGGATCATGCCCCGTCTCCCATCAGTGCCTCGAAATCCCCGCGCTCGCTGCGCTCCTCGAGCAGCCGTTTCGTGAACGGCCGCAGCCCGATGACGAACGAGGAATCGACGTCGGGCGTCTCGGCTTCGCGATAGGCAGGCCACTCGCCGCGGTCGAGGCAGCGCCTGAAGACGTAGCGCGATCGCCGCGCGATCAGCCGCCCCCATTCGAGGCTTTCGTCTTCCAGCCAGATGATCGAAATCAGGAAGGGCGGATCCTTGGCCTGGACGATGAAGGCGAAGCGCGTCGGCCGCACGCCCTCGATCGCCTCGACCGCGTCGCAATACCAAGCCGCCTTTATGTGATAGCCGAACCGATCGATCGCGCTCGAAAACCGGTAGGGATTGCTGGTGAAGGCGCTCTTGTAGTCGGTGATGTAGTCGCTGCCGGCGATGCGATAGTCGAGGCGCGCCTTGCACCAGATGCCGTATTCCTCGTCGAACCAGAAATAAGACCGCTCGGCCTCGCCGCCCTTGAAGGCCAGCGAGCCGATCGGGTGCCGGTGCAGCGCATCGCGCATCGCCAGCAGGTTTTCCCATTCGTGGGTCAGCAGCGGAATCCGCCCGGCCTCGCGATAGAGTTCCTTCGCGCGCTTGGCATCGCCGCTGTAAAAGTCATGGTGTTCGATGACCGCGACCCGCCGCTTCAGCTCGTCTGGTTCGAGGACGGCGAGATGGGTCGCGCTGCCGATGTCGAATTCGCGCTTCTCGGGTTCGACGATGCGTTGGGGATTGAACGGCGCCCTCGCGAAATAGAAGGCCGGACATTCGCTGTCGATCTGCCATGCGCCTGTCGCGCCCAGCGCCGGGCGCGGCGTCGGATTGCCGTGATAGACCGCCGCCGGCAGCCGGGCATAGGCCCCGGCCTGGGTGATGATGGACGCAGCTGCGGCCATCAGTTCAGATGCCCTGTCGCCTGCATCACCACCAGCCCGATGACGATGAGGACGGTCAGCGCGCGAAGGGAAAGATCGACGCGGCGCCAGAACCGCTGGCGGCGGATGCGGCGCGGGACGGCATAGCCGAAGGAGTAGGATTCGCCTGGGGTCATTTTGCCACTTCCTTGTTACGCCGCTGCGCTTCGGCGAAGGCCTTGGGATAGAACGACGGGCTGGCGCCGATCGGCCCGACGATGATCCGCTCGTATGTCTTCGCGTTGGCGAGGACCCACTTCCCGAGCTCGGACTTCGGCCACCAGGGATAGGTCAGCGGCGGGTCGAGGGAATGGTCGGTCGTCATGCGGGCGATCAATCCAGCGACGCTCGGAGGGCAGCCAACCATTTGTTGCGGCCTTCGACGCGCTGGATTTCGTTGTCGCGTTGGGTGGCATAGAAAGCCAGGAATCGCGACGTCTCGGCCAGCTGCTTTTCCCGCCATTGCTCGCCCGTCAGGCGCACCGGCGGGTGGCTAAGCGAATATTCGGTCGAGCAATCAAAACCGATCGACGACTTCAGCTGCTCGACCATGAAGTCCCGCAGCGTGCGAACTTCGTCGTCGCATCGCCACGCCTCAACCTTCGCCAGCATGTCTTCATAGCGGCGCTTCCGAAGGGCAGCGTTGGCGAGACTTTTCAACTCGGCTTCGAAAGCCGCTGCCGCTTCAAGGTCGCACTCGGCGGCGCTGAGACGGGATAGGCGTTCGATCTGGGTCCGGGCGGCATCTATCTCGGTGTCATAGCGCGCGATGTCCGGGTAGAACCGCTCGGGGATTTCAGCGTCGCTGGGCGCTTCCCGCATGGTGACCAGCGCGCCCATGCCGCGGGCGCAGCACCAGGCGAAGTCCTTCAGGGTGACGATCTTGCCGTCCTGAACGGGCGCGGTGTAACCGGTGGGCATTAGATTTTCTCCATTTCTAAAAGCTTCACTATCGCCTCGACCATGGCGATACGCTCGCCCAGCCAGCGCATGACGTTCGCGTTCATCGAATTGCCGAGCGAGCGATAGCGCGGCCCGTCAGCGGCCGGTTTTCCCCGATAGGGGACAAGGGTGTAGTCGTCCGGGAAGGACTGCAGGCGCTCGCATTCGCGCGGGGTCAGCCGGCGCACGCCACTGGTGATGACCAGAGGCGCGGCATCACCCTTGCCTGTTTCGCCTGATTGGGCTTTGAGCGGCGGCACAACATCGCTGGGCGCACCGCGTCCGTTACGGACGAAGCGGCTTTCGAACGCGACGGCTACCTGACCGCCGCCGTTCGCATGACTCTTGTCGAACTCCATAGCACGGAGCGTCGGCGACAGGTCGCCAGCGTCGCCACCATAGTCCTTGGCCGTGAAAGCGATAGCGGCATGTCCGCCGCCGTGACCTTCGCCGCGAAGCGCACCGACCTGATTGCCGATTGCCAACCCGGTCTTACCACCAGCCTTGCAATCGAACGCGATCAGCGTGTCCTGATCGCCCTTGTCGGCGTCGGCGGACAGCGGTGGCGTGACGTCTGACGGCGCACCATCTTTGCCGCGCGTGAAGTGCGATACCTTGAAGGCAATATAGGCCTGCTGATGCGTGCCAACGTCTGACGCTATCGCGCCGCCGATCTTTCCATTGCCGCCGATCAGCCGGACCTCGTCGCGTTGGTTCTGGGTGAAGGCGACGGCATGTTGCTTCCCGGCCTGAAGCGTGAATATAGGGTCGCCGGGGTCGCCGATGCCTATGCCAGCGCGTGGGTCGTCCGTCGATTTTCCGGTTCGCGCGCCAGCTTCTAAAATGGGAACCGGCTGCTGAATGAAAGTCTCAACCGAAGCGTCCAGCCGACCGCTCGCCGTTGGGCACGCGTTCAGGGCGCGGGCGGTCTGCCCGTCGTCACCGAGGCCCATGGGAACGGCTACGACTGGGTCCTTTCCTCGGGTTTCCCCGGTGCGTTCGACGCCTCGGCCACTTGCTGTAAGGCTTGAAACAACATCGGCGGCAAATCCTTTCTCCGCGCTTCGGCTCGGCGCAGGATTCCCCGACAGGCTATGGCGCTCAAAAAGTACCGCTGCGGCAGGTCGCCAGTCTCCAATATATCCGACAAGGAAGATGCGGCGCCGTCGCTGGGGTACTCCAAAATATTGAGCGTCAAGCACTCGCCATGCGAGTCCGTAACATCCGGGACCAGCCGGGCTGACGATGCCGCCGGACTTCCATCCGTCGGATGGTGGTTCGAAGATGGTCCCGGCGGGATAACCGGCGAAGCATGCAAGGACGGCCCCGAAGTCTCGGCCTTTGTTATTCGAAAACGTGCCGGGGACGTTCTCCCAAGCTAGCCAGCGGGAGCCGAGCCGATAAGCAAGTCGAGCATATTCGAGGGTAAGGTCGCCACGCTCGCCGCCCAGTCCCGCTCGGTTTCCGGCGACGCTGAAATCCTGGCAGGGGGTTCCTCCCACAAGAACGTCGATTGCTGCGTATTGTCCGGCTTCGATCGTCGTGAAGTCGCCATGCAGCGGAACCTCGGGATAATGGTGTTTAAGGACCGCGCGCGGGAAGGGGTCGATTTCAGAATAGAAGGCCGCGCGCCAGCCGAGGGGATACCACGCAACGCTTGCCGCTTCGATGCCGGAACAGACCGATCCGAAGATCATTGCCCGTTCCTGCGCGCGAGAAGATATTCAGCTTCCCGACGCGCATCGCCTAGCACGCGCTCGGGCAGCCGCCCGCGCAGGGACGTCGCATATTCGCCGTCGATGTCGATGCGATAAGCCGCCTTCGCCTTTCCCGGCAGCTTCGTCAGCTGAGCGGTATGGTCGCCGAGGGTGCCGATGAGGATTCCCCGGCATTCGGTTGACCAGCTGACGGTGGGCGTCTTCGCCTTCGTCATCGACGACCACCGCTTTCCCGTTCGCGATACCGGACAACATCGGCCCCGACCTCGGCGTCAGGCTTTCCGAAAATATCGGCGACGAGCGCGACGGTGATGAGTCCGCTGACCGCCGAGACGGTTTCG
>CAIYTE010000015.1 GCA_903929045.1 uncultured Hyphomicrobiales bacterium | reverse complement strand
GGTACGGATTTCTGTTTCATCTTCGCTCCTTACGGCTACGATGAACCAGAAATCCTCCCTCCGTGAAGTCCCTCAATTTGTCTCAGGGGTGCTGACGGGGAACACTTTGATCTATGACGGCTTCTATCCGGCGCTGGTCGGCTTCAACACCATCCCGAAGGTCGCGGTGGTGCCGATCCTGATCATCTGGTTCGGCGTCGGCTCGGTGCCGGCGATCATCACGGCCTTCCTGCTGGCGTTCTTCCCGATCCTGGTCAACGTCGCGACCGGTATCGCCACCGTCGAACCTGAATTGCAGGACGTTCTGCGGGCGCTTGGCGCCAGCAAATGGCAGACGATCCGCAAGGTCGGCCTGCCGCGCGCGATGCCCTACTTCTTCGCGTCGCTGAAGGTGGCGATTACCGTCGCCTTCGTCGGTTCGATCATCGCGGAAACCGTCGGCTCCAACGCCGGCATCGGCAACTTCATGCTGGTGGCGTCGTCACGCTTCGAGGTGCCTCTGGCCTTTGCCAGCCTGCTCGTCACGGGCGCCATGGGCATTGCCATGTACGCCATTGCCGGCGCCATCGAAAGCCGGATGACCGGCTGGGCCACGCGCACCGGCGGCGGCGCTGCTTGAAGAGAGAGCAAATGCTGGACACCAAAGACTATGCAGAACTCAAGCTGCAGCTCGACGGCATCCTTGCGCCAGGCGAGCAGCACAAGCGTCACGTGCTGCTCGACAGCATGTATGCCTCTCTGCCGAAGGATGCCGAGGCGAAGGTGTTCATGTTCCACGCCGAGATCGCGCCGCTGGGCTACACCAACTGGCATCGTCACAACGGCGCGACTTTCTTCGTTTGCACCAAGGGCCTGTTCGAGGCTCATTACGAAGAAGGCACGCTGGTTAAAGCCAAAGCCGGCGATGTGTATTCCGAACCGATCGGGAAATTCCATCGCGGCTATAATCCGCATCCCGAACTTGCCTACACCTGCATCGGGCTGTGCCTGACATCGCCCCATCTAGAGCACATTACCACGACCGCAGAGCGGCCCTGGTAGCGGTGGCCGAGTTCCGATGCGCCATCAGTCACAAGGTGTCTTGCGACGGGTTTGCCGATAAGGTCGGCATCGACCAGCAGGCAGTGCTGCGGCAGGTGGAATTCGCTCGTTTGAGCGAGCGCCGTGAAAAGAGATAAAGACAATGGCCGATCAACTCGTATTTCCGGCAATCGAGCCGACTGTCCTGCCGGTCGCAGGCGGCGGTCTGTTTCCGGTACGGCGCATCTATTGCGTCGGACGTAACTACGTCTCGCACATCCGCGAAATGAAGGAAGCCGACGAGCGCGATCCGCCGTTCTTCTTTCAGAAGCCGCGCGACGCCATCGTCCTCGACGGCGCGGTGGTGCCCTACCCGCCCGATACCGACGATTTCCAATACGAGATCGAACTGGTGGCCGCCATCGGCAAAGACGGCCGTGACATCGATGTTGCGAATGCACTCGACCACGTCTGGGGCTACGCGGTCGGCATCGAACTGACCCGCCGCGATCGTCAGCGTGACGCGCGCGACCTTCAACTGCCCTGGGAAGCGGGCAAGAGCTTCGACCATTCGGCGCCCTGCGGGCCGATCTATCCGGCGTCCAAGGTTGGCCATCCGTCAACGGGCGCGATTACGCTCGCCGTCAACGGCACTGAACATCAGCGTGGCGATCTCAAGGAGATGATCTGGAACGTGCCCGAGATCGTCGCGCAACTGTCCCGGCAGATGACGCTCAAGGTCGGCGACTTGATCATGACTGGCACGCCCGCGGGCGTCGGGCCGGTCGTGCCTGGCGATGTGATGGTCGGGGAGGTCGAAGGCCTCGGCACCATTACAACGACGGTCGGCGACAAGGCACGCTGAAGTGACCGTAAAACCCGTCATCACCGTCAACGTCTTTCCGGGCGGCTTCAACTGGCCGATCTATGTCGGGCAGGACAAGGGCTTTTTCGAGAACCACGGCATCGCGGTCGAGATTCAGGGCACGCCCGACTCTGTGACGCAGATGACCGACTTCTCACGCGGCAAGTTCGACATCGCCATGACGGCGGTCGACAACATCGTCGCCTATGTCGAAGGCCAGGGACAGGCACCGATCGGCCCGCAGCCGGAATTCTTTGCCTTCATGGGCGTCGATACCGGTTTCCTCAGCCTCGTCGCGGCGCCGGGGATTACCAGCATCGAGGATCTGCGCGGCAAGATCGTTACGGTCGATGCGATGACCACCGGTTACGCCTTCGTCCTCTACGACATCCTGCGCCGCAACGGCCTGGAACTGGCCAAAGGCGACTATCAGCTCGTGGGCGCGGGCGGCATGGCGCAGCGGTGGGCCGGACTGCGCGAAGGCCGCCACCACGCCACGCTGCTATCGGCGCCTTACAATCTCATCGCCAGAAATGCCGGGTTTTCCGAGCTGGTCCGCGCCACCGATGTTATCGGCCCCTATCAGGGCAACGTCGCCGCAACGCGCCGCTCATGGGCCGCCAATAACACCGACAAGGTCGTCAGCTACATTCGCGCGTTCCGGGAGGCTGTTGCCTGGCTTTACGAGCCTGCGAACCGGGTCGAAGCCATCGACATCCTTTGCCGGCACCTTCCGCAAATGCCGCAGGACATAGCCGCGGCGAGTTACCCCGAACTCCTTCATCCCGCGCATGGCTTCTTCAAGACATGCGAACTGGACCAGGCAGGGCTGCTAAATGTGCTCAAATTACGAAATCGATATGCGTCCACTGCGGCGATATCCTTGACGGATGCAAACCGATATTACGACGGGCGGGTCTAGCCGTAGCAAGCTGCCAGTTTACCCAACTCTTTCGCGTGCACCGGCTGCTGCGCAGTGCTCATCGCGTCATCCGGGCTGCCTTTTCGAGTGGCGCTCACTCACGGTCGCGCTGCTCGACAAGCTCGCCGCGATCGTTCGGCAGAAGCTCGGCATGGACGCACAGTCGCTCCCGCTGGCTAAAATCCTCGAAGGCGGCACATGGGCCACGGGGCGTATTCTGGCGCGCGAACGCCGCGCCGACGGTTCGCCGCCGATCAAGATCATCAGCGACGGTACGGTATTCTAGGTTCAATGGGGGGTTCGTCATGCAAGGTGTCACCGTCGTCGATCATCCGCTGGTTCAGCACAAGCTGACGCTGATCCGCGACAAGAAGCGCTCGACCAAATCGTTTCGTGAATTGCTCAACGAGATCGGCACGCTGCTATGCTATGAAGTGACCCGCGACCTGCCGCTCACCGACGTGCAGATCGAAACGCCGGTCGCCCCGATGATCGGCAAGGAAATTGCTGGCAAGAAACTGGTGTTCGCGCCGATCCTGCGCGCCGGCCTTTCATTCGTCGAAGGCATGACGACCCTCGTGCCGTCGGCGCGTATCGCGCATATCGGCCTCTACCGCGACCCGGCCACCTTCGTCGCCGTCGAATATTTCTTCAAGGCGCCGACCGATCTCGGCGAACGCACCGTGATCGTCATCGATCCGATGCTGGCAACGGCCAATACCGCCGTGGCCGCGATCGACCGAATCAAAGAGCACGGCGCCAAGGACATTCGCTTCGTCTGCCTGCTGGCGGCGCCGGAAGGCATCGAGCGCTTGCGCGGCCACCATCCGGATGTTCCCATCTGGACCGCGTCGATCGACGAAAAGCTGGATGAGCACGCGTACATCGTGCCCGGCCTCGGCGATGCCGGCGACCGCGCCTACGGCACCAAATGATCCTGGTTATTTCGGCAAGAAATCGTTGGTGAAGGTCGTCGGAAACTTCACTTCCTGCGGGCCGGTCGGCTGGAGGTAGTTGAAGGTCGCGCGCGCCTGCGCTTCCGTCATCTTGCCGTCCTTGCTCCAGATCTGGCTGACGATGTTGTAGGCCTCGTCATTGGTTTCCGGCGTCATCGACGGGTATTCCAGCGCCATCAGCGCCTTGCCCTTCTTGGGATCATCCTTGAGGATCTTCACGGCGTCCATGAAGGCAGATGCGACTTTGCGCAAAAGCTCCGGGCGCTCCTTGATGTTGTCGGGGTGCGTGGCGAGCGTCATGAAGAGAATGTCGCGCACTTCCGGCACTTCGCCGTTCATCATGTTGAGATAGATCTTGCCCTTGCCCGACTGCTGCACCAGCACACCGGCGGGCTCGAACGGCAAGGCGGCATCGATCAGGTCGCGCTGGAACGCGGCGACATAAGACGGCGCCTCGGCACCGAGATAAACCGACGTAATGTCGCCCGGCAGCGTCAGCCCGTATTTCTTGGCCAGCACCGCCAGCATCTTCTCGCCGGAGCCACCCGCGGACGGCATCGCCACGCGCATGCCCTTGAGGCGCTTGATCTTGTCCTCGACGCTCATTTTCTCCGCGCCGGCCATCAGCTTGTCGTTGCCGATGACATTGTTCACCGGCCGGTTTGCGATGTTGAAGAAGGCAACGACCTGCTTGCCCTGCACCGCGGAGGTCAGGATGTGCTCATAGCTCACAACCGAGACGTCGGCCTGTTTGGTGAGCGCCGCCTGCAGCGCCAGCGGGCCGCCCTGCACGAAGGAAATTTCCGGCTCAAGACCATATTTCTCGAACAGCTTCTCGCGCTTGGCGACATAGAGCGCGGCCGAATAATAACCGTGACCGATATTGGTGATCTTGACCGGTTCCGCCAGCGCGGCGAACGACAAAAGCGCGGATGCGACGACGACCGACGTTCTCAGGAACTTCATGCGCTTCCTCCCAGAAGATCAACGTGTTGTTTTTATTGTCACCGGCTGACGATGCGCCAACCTTCCATGCGATTTTGGACGATATCGACGACAAAGTTAAGGGCCATGGCCAGAAGCGCGATCACGATCAGCACGGCGAAAACTCCCGCCGTATCGAACTGCGCGCCGGAAAACTGCACCAGATAGCCGAGCCCGCGGTTGGACGCGATCATCTCGCCCAGCACCGCGCCGATCAAAGCGTAGGGAACCGACACGCGCAGCCCCGCGAACAGCCACGACAGCGCCGACGGCACGATCACCTTGCTGATGACCTGAAGGCGGCTCGCTTTCATCAGGCGCGCGCCGTCGATCAGATCCTGATCGACCTGCCGCACACCGGCGTAGGTGTTGAGGAACACCAGGAACAGCACGAGAGAGGCCGCGAGCGCGACCTTGGACTCGATGCCGAGGCCGAACCACAAGACGAAGAGCGGCGCCAGCGCCACCTTGGGCAGCGCGTTCAACGCATTGAGATAGGGGTTGAGGAGGCGGCTGGCGAAGTCCGAAATGCCCAGCCAAATACCGAGAACGGCGCCGATCACCGCACCAATGATGAAGCCGAGCAGCGTCGCGTAAATGGTCGCCCAGAGATGAATGAAGATCGAACCGTTCAGCGTCCATTCCATCAAGCGGCGGCCGACATCGATCGGATTGGAAATGAAGAAGTTGTCAACCAGCCGGCCCGAGACGCCCTGCCAGATGAACAGGATCGCGATGCCGAGCGCGGCCTGGCACAGCACCATGATGAAGTTGCCGGTGCTGGCCGACATTTCCGGCGCGAGGTTGGTCTGGTCGTTAGACACCGTCACACCCGCTCCTCTTGATACTCGACACGCAGGCGCTCCCACAGCGCGTCGTAGAGTTCCTTGAATTCGTTGGTGAAGCGCACGTTGAGCACGTCGCGCGGCCGCGGCAGCGGAATTTTTTGCTCCAGCGCGATCATGGCCGGTCGCCGCGTGCAGACAATGACGCGGTCGGCGAGCGTGACCGCTTCCATCAGATCGTGGGTGACGAACACCACGGTCTGGCCATTCTCCGCAGCCAGGCGCAACAGCAATTCGTGCATCACCAGCTTGAGCTGGGCATCGAGCGCGGCGAAAGGCTCGTCGAGCAGTGCCGTTTCCGCGCCATACAGCATCATGCGGGCGAGACAGGCGCGCTTGCGCATGCCACCGGACAGTTCGGTCGGGAAGCGGGCCTCGAAACCGTCAAGACCGACCTGCTTCATCACCGCGACGGCGCGCTGCTCACGTTCCGCCTTGTCGACACCGGAAAGTTCAAGCGGGAACGCGATGTTGTCGCGGACATTGCGCCACGGCAGCAGATTGTCCTTCTGCGTCATGTAGCCGACGTCGGTGTTCACGTCGGTGACGGTCTGCCCCTTGTAAACAACGCGGCCTTTGCTCGGCGCATAGAGGCCGGCGATCATGTTGAGCAGCGTGGACTTGCCGCAGCCGCTCGGGCCGATGACGGCGATCACTTCGCGCTTCTCGATGGTCAGATTGAAATCGCGCAAGGCTTCGACGACATGGTCGCCGCGCCGGAAACCTTTCGAGACGTGCTGGATTTCGATCATGCGGCGCCCATCAGAAGATCATGCGCTGGTGGCCACCATCGACGTCGATATTGGCGCCGACGATGAAACCCGCGCGCGCGGACGCGATGAAGGCCACGGCATTGGCGATATCGTCGGGCGTGCCCCAGCGGCCGAGCGGCACTTCAGCGCCCCATTTCGCTTCCTGCTGCTCGAGGCTGCGGCCGTAATAGACCTCGTTATAAAGCCCGCCCAAGGCTTCCGTCAGCGGCGACTTGATCCGGCTCGGGCACACCGCGTTGACCAGGATGTTGTCGCGCGCGAGATCGTCCGACAGCGACTTCACAAAGGCGTGCTGCGCGGCGTTGCTGATGGTCGAGGCAATGCCATTGGCCTGCGGCACCTTCCCGGCCTGGCCGATAATGACGATGAAGCGGCCCCCGCCCTGCTTGCGCATATGCGGTGTGACGCATTTGGCCAATTCCCAGGCGCCG
>CAIYTE010000014.1 GCA_903929045.1 uncultured Hyphomicrobiales bacterium | reverse complement strand
GAAGAAAGAGCTGGATCCCCGCTTTCCGCCTTCGCGCCCGGCGCTTCGGCGGACTCCCAGCGCGCCGTAGCTCGCCCAGCGGGCGTAGGCCGGTCGCGGGGATGACCGGCGGAGAGAGCCGAGCCTTCATCCTTCGAGACGCCCGCCTTCGCTAAAGCGAAGGCAGGCTCCTCAGGATGAGGTTCAACAGCGGGGACGACGCGCCGGGCCTAAACCGCCGCGGCCACCCTCGCCCCGAACGCGTCGGTGCCGAGCTTGCCGCCGATGTCGGGCGTGCGGCCGTCCGGCGTGGCGATGACCTTGTCGAGCGCGGCCTCGATCGCCGCCGCGGCCTTCACAAGCTTGTCGTCCTTGCGGCGGTCGCCGAGCCAGGCCAGCAGCATCGCCGCCGAGCCGATCAACGACGCCGGGTTGGCGACGTTCTTGCCGGCGATGTCCGGCGCCGAACCGTGCTGCGCCTGCGCCATGCCGTATTGATCGCCCGTGTTGGCCGACGCCGCGAGGCCGAGGCTGCCCGCGATCTCGGAGGCTTCGTCCGACAGAATGTCGCCGAACATGTTGGTGGCGCAGATGACGTCGAACTGGCCGGCGTCGCGGATCAACAGCGCCGCCATGGCGTCGATGATGCGCTCCTCGACCTTCACTTGCGGATACTGCGCCGCGACCTTGCGCGTGCATTCGAGGAACAGACCGTCCGACACGCGCAGCACGTTAGCCTTGTGCACGACGGTCACCTTCTTGCGCCGCTGCATCGCCAGCTTGAACGCGGCCTCGGCGATGCGCATGCAGCCCTGGCGCGTCAGCTTGCGCACGGCGAGCGCGACATCCGGCGTCGGCATGAACTCGCCATTGCCGACGAACATGTTGCGGTCGGCATAGAAGCCTTCGGTGTTCTCGCGGACGACGACGAGATCGACATCCTTGCCGCAGCGCGGCGGGAAGCCTTCGCGCGAACGCGCCGGACGAATGTTGGCGTAGAGATCGAGCCGCTTGCGCAGTTCGCCGGACGGGTTGAGCCCGCCCTCGGCGCGCGGCGGATAATCGTTGTGCGAGACCGGCCCAAGCAGCACGCCGTCGGCGGCCTTGGCCGCGACTTCAACGGCGTCGGGGAACGTCGTGCCCGTCACCTTGTGCGCGGCCCAGCCGATGTCCGCCTTGCTGAATTCAAAGCCGATGCCGAACTTCTTGTCGGCGGCCTTGAGCACGTCGAGCGTCGCGGCGGTGATTTCCGGACCGATGCCGTCGCCTTCGAGCACCAGAATGCGAAGTGTCATTGTCTTGTCTCCTTGAACCCCGCGCGGGGTATAGCGGGATTGCGCTGCCGCGGATACCGGGGGTGCTCGGTGGCTCCGTCACCCTGAGGTGCGAGCCGCAACGCGGCGAGCCTCGAAGGGCGACGGCCACAGCCGGGCCCTCATCCTTCGAGGCTCGGGCTTCGCCCTCGCACCTCAGGATGACGGTCGAGCATTGTCGCGCTATAGCACCTATACTTTTCCGGCATATCTCAGGTAGCAGCCATGGAACTCCGTGAACTCCGCAATTTCATGCGCGTCGCCCGCGCCGGCAGCGTCAGCCGCGCGGCGCAGGAGCTGCGCCTCGCCCAGCCGGCGCTCAGCCGCCAAATCAAGAAGCTGGAAGACGAGCTCGGCGTACCGCTGTTCGCCCGTCACGGCCGCGGCGTGCGCCTGAGCGCGGCAGGCTCGCTGCTGCTGGAGCGCGCCGAAGCCATCACGCACCTCGTGCATCAGACCGGTGAGGAAATCCGCGAGGACCGCTCGCCCGAGAGCGGCCGCATCACCATCGGCGTGCCGCCGGCGGCCGGCAAGCTCATCATCCCGCCCTTTGTCGAACGTTTTCAGCAGGCCTGGCCGAAAACGACCCTGCACATGCGCGAAGGCGTCACCAGTTCGCTACAGGAATGGCTGGTGGAGAAACGCATCGACGTGGCGCTGCTGCACAATCCGCCGCATCTGGCGGCGCTGACGATAACGCCCGTGCTGAGCGAACGGATGCACGTCATCGGCCCGCCGGCGCATCTCATCAAGGACAAGAAGCATCCGGCGCAGTTCCGCGTCGGCGACCTGCCCGACCTGCCTTTGATCCTGCCGAACATGGCGCACACCAACCGCCGCCTGGTCGAACACTTCGCGCAGGAACACGGCGTGCGGCTGCGCATCAAGATCGAGGCAGACAGCGTGCTGTTCGCCAAAGCGCTGGTCGAGAAAGGACTGGGTTACACCATTCTCACTTATGCGGCGGTGCAGGACGAGGTCGAGCGCAAGAAGCTGACGGCCTATCCGATCGTGCGCCGACATTGTCGACCAAAGTGAGCATCGTCACCTTGCGCGACGACGCGCCGGCCAAGCTCGTGACGCAGACCGGCGACATGCTGCACGAGGTTTGCCGCACGCTGGTGCGCAGCAAGGTGTGGTCGGGCGCGCAGCTTGCCTGAAGCGCGGCCTGCGCCATGCCAAGAAAGTATCGCTGGCGAACTTTCATTGCCCGGCGCCCTGCTCTAGGTTCCCGGCCAATTAAAACAAACCCTGCTATCCGTTGGAGGATTCCGTGACGTCTCTCAAAACACTCGCGCTTGGCCTGACCCTTGGCTTGCCCCTTGGCCTCGCCGTGCTCGCCCCTGCCGCGCAGGCGCAGGATTTCCCGAACCGGCCGATCCGCCTGATCGTGCCGTTCCCGGCCGGCGGCCCGAACGACATCATCGCGCGCGTCGTCGGCAAGCGCATGGGCGAGATCCTCAAGCAGAACCTGGTCATCGACAACCGCGGTGGCCAGGGCGGCGTGCTCGGCACCGACCTCGTCGCCAAGTCCGCGCCCGATGGCTACACCATCGCGCTCACCAGCGCCGGCGCGCTTTCGATCTCGCCGAGCATGGAAAAGGTCGCCTACGTCACGCTGACCGATCTTGCGCCGATCACGCTCGTCGCCAAGGTGCCGGAAATGCTGGTGGTCGCCACCAGCGTCCCGGCCAAGGACATGAAGGAACTCGTCGCGCTGGCGAAGTCGCAGCCCGGCAAGATGAACTTTGCGTCGTCGGGCCCCGGCTCAATGCCGCATCTGGCCGGCGAACTGTTCAAGCTCACCGCCAAGATCGACATCACGCATGTGCCCTATCGCGGCGCCGCCCCG
This sequence comes from uncultured Hyphomicrobiales bacterium, assembly GCA_903929045.1. GTDB lineage: Bacteria > Pseudomonadota > Alphaproteobacteria > Rhizobiales > Xanthobacteraceae > Pseudolabrys. Next base: position 72,703 of record CAIYTE010000014.1, on the reverse strand, counting down.
GCGGTGAACGATCTGCTCGGCCAGCAGGTGCAGATGGTGTTCCTCGATCTGCCCGTGCTGTTGCCGCAGGTGCAGGCCGGCAAGCTGCGTCCCATCGCCGTCGGCGCGCCGGAACGCGTCAAGAGCGCGCCGGACGTGCCGACCACCGGTGAAGTCGGCATGCCCGACCTGCAGACCGAGAACTGGTATGGCCTCGTCGCCCCCGCCAAGACGCCGCGCGACATCATCATGGCACTCAACAAGGCCGCGGTCGAAGCGATGAAAGACCCGGATGTGCTCGCCAAGCTCGGCGAACAGGGCGCCATCGTCGGCGGCGACAGCCCGGAACACTTCCGCGACTTCATCGATGCCGAAGCCAAGAAGTGGGCCAAGGTTATCAAGGAAGCCGGCGTCCAGACCGAAAAGTAACGCTCGGGATCAGCGCGATGTCACCGAACGATCCCACATTCGTGCTGCGCACGACGGTGACCTCGCCTTTCGGCCGCAAGGTGCGCATGGCGATCGAGGTGCTCGGCATCGGGCACCTCGTCACCGTCGAGCCGGCCGATCCGCTCAACGAAACCGACACGCTGCGGCAGCAGAACCCGCTCGGCAAAATGCCGTGCCTGCTGCTGCCGGACGGCACGCCGATCTACGACAGCGGCGTCATCATCGAGTTTCTCGCCGAAGGCGCCGGCAGTGATGCGATGGTGCCGCGCGGCGGCCCGGAACGCTACGTCGCGCTGACGCGCGCGCGGCTTGCCGACGGCATCACCGAGGCGGCGCTGCTGCTGATCTACGAAAACCGGTTCCGCGATCCGGGCACCCAGTCGGAGCGCTGGATCGCGCATCAGCGCGGCAAGATCGCGCGCGCACTGGCGACGTTCGAGGCCGCGCCGCCAGATCCAGCCCGTACCGACATCGTCGCCATCGGATTATCGTGCGCGCTTGGATATCTGGACTGGCGCCAGCCAGTGAAATGGCGCGACAATCATCCCCGGCTGGTGGCCTGGTTGGCCGCCTTCGCCCAACATGAACCTGCCTATGAGCGCACCCGCGCTCCCACGGGCTGACCGGGAAGAAACATGAACCAGAGCTTGCCGAAAATGGCGCCGACACATCTGGCGTCCCCCACCAAGCCGACGCTGAAACTGCCGCGCGGCGCGGTCGACACCCACTTCCATATTTTCGGGCCCGGCAAGCGCTTCCCCTACCGCAGCGACCTGACGGCGACGCCGAACGACGCGCCGAAGGAAGCCCTGTTCGCGCTGCACGAATTTCTCGGCATCGATCACGGCGTCATCGTCCACACCGCCTCGCACGGCAATGACAACTCGGCCACCGAGGAAGCGCTCGGCGTCACCAACGGCGCCTATCGCGGCATCGCGCTGGTGCCGGTCGATGTATCCGATGCGGAGCTGAAGCGGCTCAACGCCGCCGGCTTTCGCGGCGCGCGCTTTCACTACATGGGCCACCTCGCCAAGGCCGCGACCATCGACGAGGTCGTCGACTTCAGCAAACGCCTTGCCGACATCGACTGGCACTTGCAGATCCACATGGCGCCGGAGCTGATCGCGGAACTCACGCCCGCCATCAAGCGTTCGGCAACGCCGGTGACCATCGATCACATGGGCCGCCTTGATGCTTCGCTGGGTCTCGAGCAGAAGCCGTTCCACGATCTGCTGCGGCTGATGGACGACCCCAAGATCTGGATGAAGGTGTCGGGCGCCGACCGCATCAGCAAACTCGGCCCGCCTTACGCCGACGCCATTCCCTTCGCGAAGAAGCTGGTGGCGGATTTCGGCGACCGCTGCGTTTGGGGTACCGACTGGCCGCATCCCAACCACACGCATATTCCGGACGACGGCGTGCTGGTCGACATTCTCTCGCAGATCGCGCCGACACCGGCCGCGCTGCAGGCGCTGATGGTGGACAATCCGATGCGCTTCTACAAATTCGGGCCGCCGATGAAGCGCACCGCGCCCGGAGCAATCCAGTGACAGGGCGCCTTGCGGGCAAGATCGCCTTTGTCACCGGCGCCGGCTGCGTCGGTCCCGGCTGGGGCAATGGCCGCGCCACCTGCGTGCGCTTTGCCGAGGAAGGCGCCAAGATTTTCGCGCTCGACCGCGATCTCGATACCGCAATCGAGACCGTTGAGCGCGTCAAGGCGGCGGGCGGCGAGATCGTGCTCCAGCAGTGCGACGTCACCGACAGCGCGTCCATCAAAGCGTGCGTCGACGCCTGCATGAAACATTACGGCCGCATCGACATTCTGGTGAACAATGTCGGGGGCTCGTCGCATGGCGGGCCGGTCGAGCTGTCCGAGGAAAACTGGGACAAGCAGATCGACACCAACCTCAAGAGCGTGTTCCTCACGCTCAAGCACATCCTTCCGATCATGGAAGCGCAGAACGGCGGCGCCGTGGTCAATCTCGCCTCGACGTCGGGCATCCGCTTCACCGGCGCGCCGCAGGTCGGTTACGCCGCGTCGAAAGCCGGCGTGCTGCAACTGTCGAAAGTCACCGCCGTGCAATATGCGGCCAAGAACATCCGCGTAAACACCGTCATCCCCGGCCAGCTGCATACGCCGATGGTGGAAGTGCGCCTCGCCGGCCAGCGCGCCGGCGGCGACGTCGAGGCGCTGATCAAGTCGCGCGTCGCCCGCATTCCGATGGGCTTCATGGGCGACGGCCGCGACACCGCCAACGCGGCGTTGTTTCTGGCGTCGGACGAAGCGCGTTTCGTCACCGGCGCGGAGATTCTGGTCGACGGCGGCATGGCGCAACGCTGCGGGTGATGTCATTCCGGGGCGCTGCGTAAGCAGCGAACCCGGAATCCAGAGCCACAATGTGTAACCCTGGATTCCGGGCCCAGCCCTTCGGGCTGTCCCGGAATGACGGCTACTTCTTATCGCTCACCGCGCCGCGCTCGATATAAAACGCGCCGGCGAGCAGATCGAGCACATGAAGCTCGTTCGACTCCGCGATCAAAACCGAGACGCCCTCGGTCTTGAGGTTCGCCAGCACCTCGCCGAGACGCCGCGCCAGCGCCGGCGCCAGGCCCTCGAAGGGCTCATCGAGCAACAGGATGCGCGTTCCGGCCATCAGCGCGCGGGCCAGCGCCACCATCTTCTGCTGGCCGCCGGACAGTTCGAGCGCGCGGCGATCCCTGAAGCGCGCGACCTCCGGCATAATCGAGAAAATCCAGTCGAGCCGTTTTGCGGCGTCGACCACGTCGGTGGTCCAGGTCGGCAGCAGGATGTTCTCGCCGACCGTGAATTCAGGCACCAGCCGGCGGTCTTCCGGCATGTAGCCGATGCCATGCGCGGCGCGACGATGCGCCGGCAGCGCCAGCAGATCGATCCCTTCGAATTCGACTGTGCCGCTCGCGGCGATGGCGCCCATCAGCGCGCGCAGCAACGTCGTCTTGCCCGCGCCGTTGCGCCCAATCAGGCCGCACATCTGGCCCTCGTCCACCTTCAGCGAGGCGTTGCGGATAATCGGGATGGGCCCGATCGAAACGCTGAGATTGTCGACCCTAAGCATGCGCGCCGCCCTTGATGCGCACGCCGCTGATCAGTTCCTGCACCCGCAGATTGTCGAGCGTCTCATGCGCCGTGCCGTCGGCGATCACCGTGCCGTCGTAGAAGGCCAGCACCCGGTCGGCGAAACGCGCGACGATCTCCATGTCGTGCTCGACGAACAGCACCGTGATCTTGCGCGTCTTGAGCGCCGACATGACGACGTTCATCAGGTCGAACTTCTCTTCGATCGAAATGCCGCTGGTCGGCTCGTCGAGCAGCAGCAGGCGCGGCGACCCCGCCACCGCCATGCCGATGTCGAGCAGCTTGCGGATGCCCTGCGGTAGCGCGCTGGCGATGACGTCGCGGTAACGCGCGATCTGAAACAGGTCGATGGCGGCTTCGGCGGCGGCCGTCGTCGCGGGCGAGCGCACCGGTGTCGTGATGTTGCCGAACATCCCCGGCTTGCGGTGTGCGATCGCGGTCGCGATGCACATATTCTCGAACACCGTCAGCGTCGGGAAAATCTGTGCCACCTGAAACGAGCGCGAAATACCGAGCCAGGTGATCTCGCGCGACGGCTTGCCGGTGATCTCCTTGTCCTCGAACAGGATCGAGCCTTTGGTCGGGGTCAGATGGCCGGTGACCATGTTGACGAAGGTCGTCTTGCCGGCGCCGTTGGCGCCGATGACGCCGACGGTCTGGTGTTGCGGCACGCTGACATTGATGTCGCGCGCGGCCACCAGCGAGCCGAAGGTCTTTTCCAGATCGCGCACGGCGAGAATGGGCTTGGCGTCCGCGCTCATGGCTTCGCCTCCCCGCGCCGCCGCAGCCGCGACACCAGCGAGCCGAGACCTTCCGGCAGGAACAGGATGGTGAGCAGCAGCACCGTGCCGAGCGCCATCTGCCAGAATTGCGGCATGACATCGACAGCGAAGGACCGCACGGCTTCAAAAACCAGAGAGCCGATGAAGGCCGCGGCAACATGGCCGGAGCCGGCCAGCACCGTGACGAAGACGAAGCCGCCGGACGTCGTCCAGTAGGCCATGGCCGGATCGACATGGCCGATGCACATGGCGGCGAGCGCACCGCCAAGGCCGCCGAGCACGCCGGCGATGATGACCTTGATATGGATGATGGTCGTCACCGAGACGCCGAGGAATTCGACACGGATTTCGTTGTCGCGGATCGGCGCGGCCAGCGAACCGGCGATGGAGTGGAAATAGAGGCCGACGAGAACGGCGGCGACCGCATCCACCGCGAGCGTCAGCCAGTACAGTGTCAGACCGAGTTGCTTGCCGTGCGGCGCATAGCCGAGGAAGGTCGGCGTCAGCACGGTGAAGCCGTCGCTCGAGCCGAGCGACTCCGTCTTCACCAGCACGCCGTAGAGGATCATCGACAGCGCCAGGCTGAGCATGGCGAAAAAGATTTCGCGATAGCGCGCCAGCAGGAAGCCGACCAGCACCGCCACCACACCGGCGCCGGCGCCACCGAGCGTGACCAGCACAAAGGCGTCGGTCACTCCGGTCCAGCGCGCAACCAGAGCCACGGCATAGGCGCCGAGGCAGTAGTACAAAGCCTGCCCGAACGACACGAGGCCGACGCGCCACAGCACGACCAGCCCGAGCACGACGAGCGCGTTGGCGAAGGCGATGGTGGCGATGGAGACGATCCAGTCCGGCGCGAAGGGGCCTACTGCCGCGGCGGCGAGAAACAGCAAAGCCCCTGCGATGCGCGCGCGGCTCGCCATGTCAGATTTTCCTCGGCCGGGCGCGCACGAACAGTCCATAGGGCCGCGCCACCAGCACCAGCGCCATGACGCCATAGACGACGAAGAGTTCGACCTGCGGCATCAGATGCACGGCGGCGGCGCGGCAGATGCCGACGATCAGCGCGCCGATCAGCGCCCCTTCGATCGAGCCCATGCCGCCGATCGCCACCACCGCGAAGGCGAGAACGATGACCTCGACGCCGATGCCGAGCGTCACCGAAATCTTCGGCGCCATCACCGCACCGCCCAAAGCCCCGAGCATGGCGCCGACGATGAATGTCACGCTGTAGACCAAGGTGACATTGATGCCGAAGGCCGCCGCCGTTTCGCGGTCGAAGATGACGGTCGTCAGCAGCTTGCCGTAGCGCGTGTATTTGAGAACCCAATAGGTGACCAGGGCGAGACCTGCGGCGATCGCGACCAGCACAATGTCGTAATTCGACAGGACGAGATCGCCCAGCTCCGTGTTGCCGGCCGACACCATCGGCTGAAACGCGCCGTAGGACTGCGCGCCCCAGATCAGCACGATGACGTCTTCAAGGATGAGGAAGGTGGCGTAAGTGACGAGCACCACCACGACTTCGTCGCGGCCATAGACCAGACGCAGCAGCCCGCGCTCGAGAATGATGCCCATGACGAGACCGATCGCCATGGCGAGCGCGATCATGAACAGGAAGCCGAGCGCCGCCGGCCAGTCGCCATTGGTGTAGATGCCGACCGCCGTGGCGGCGCCATAAGCGCCGAAGGCGTAGAACGAGCCGTGCGTGACGTTGAGGATCTTCATGACGCCGAAGATCAGCGTCAGTCCGATCGCCACGATGAACAGATAGGCGGCGTAGACCAGCCCGTCGGTGAGAATGGCGGAAGCGGTCAGCATTCAGACATGCGTTCCAATTTGCGCACCGGCGTCGCTCTCCGCTCGTCCCCGCGAAAGCGGGGACCCAGGGCCAAAAACTCGATTTCGTTTGCGTGGCCCTGGATTCCCGCTTGCGCGGGAATGAGCGGTGTTTGCTTCATCGAACGCCCCTCCCCGCGCTGCGCGGGGGAGGGAAAGCTCAGCACTTGGCGCCAGGCATGCCGTCGGCGATCCACTTCTCGGCTTCGACGCCGGGCGGCGGGTTCACGCATTCGGCCGGATAGCGGACGATGTCGTAAATCTCCGGCTCTTTTTTCTGCTTGTTCCAGCGATAGGTGCCGTAGGCCGTCTCGGTCACGCCCTGATGGCCGTCGCCGAGCGTGAGCTTCACCTGACCCGCCGGGCCGGTGAACTCGATGCCCTTGAAGGCCGCCGCGATGGCGTCGGAGTTCGGCTTGGCACCACCGGCCGCCGCCTTCTCATAGGCAAGCTTGAGGCCGAGCAGCGACTGCACCATCTGATAGGCCGGATAGGTCGGCGGCGTGTCGTAGCGGTCGCGATAGATCTTCTCGAACCATTTACGGATGTCGGTGTCGCGCGCCAGCACGCCATTGGGGCCGCGGCCGCCGATGATGGTGCCGTCGGGCAGTTTGTCCTTGAGGCGCCACACGACCGTCTCGCCCGCCGTCATGATGATCGGCATGCGCTTGTCGAGGCCGCGCGCCTGCTCCTGATAGATGAAGCTTTCGAGGTCGCCGTCGAAGAAGCTGGTGTGCACCACGTCCGACTTCGACGTCAGCAGCGTCGAAATCTCGGCGCCGTATTCACCGGCGAACAATTTGGGGAACAACACCTTGTCAGCGGTGGCCTTCGGCGCCAGCGTCTTCATCGCGCCGGCGAAATCGCGCCAGGAATCCTGACCCCAGGCATAGTTCTGATTGATGCCGGAATACGTCGCGAGGTTCTTCTTCTTGCCGAGGATGTAACGTGCGGCTGCGACGTTATCCATCGTCGCATGCGGGCTGACGCGGAAGACGTAGGTGCGCGCCTTTTCTTCGAAAATGCGCGGGGTGCCGCAGTCGTACAGCACGGTGAGCGCCTTCAATTCCTCGGCGACCGGCGTCACGGCGAGGCAACTGCCGGAGGAGACATAGCCAACGACCGCATCGACGGTGTCGCGCTGCACGAGATTGCGGAATTCGGTGACGACGTTGGCGATGGTGCCGGCTTCATCGACATATTTCGCTTCCAGCTTGGCGCCGCCAAAACCGACTTTGTCGAAGGGAGCCGGCCCTTTGCCGCTGTTGAGCGCTTCGATCACGGTCTCGGCCGCGTTGCGGCTCGGAATGCCGAACGGCGTTGCGGCCGGTCCCGTCAGGAACGTGACGATCCCGAGCTTCACGGGCGCGGCGGCCGGCGCGGCCGGCGCTTGCGCGAAAGCCGGTGCGGCCATCGCGACAGCCGCGAGGGTCCAACAAGACGCAATGGTGCCTTTGAGCATATCGACTTCCTCCCCTGAGCGAGCCCTTTTTGGGCTTCATCTATTGGCGTCAAGCAAACGCGATCCGGGATGAAGTTTCAACCGCTATTTGAACGGGTGTTCATATGGCCGCAGGGCTCTCTATTCGTCATGCCCGGACTTGTCCCGGCCATGACGGCGCGAAAAGCATCCGGTACAGTGCGCGCATGACAACAGCAGCAGCCAATAGCGGCGGACGGGAAGCGCGGCTTGCGATCCGCGCCGGTCTTCATCGCGGTTCGACGTCCGGCATGGCGCCGGGATTTGTGCAGGGCAACCTCGCGATTCTACCCAAAGCCATCGCCGGCGATTTCCTGCGCTTTGCGCAGCTCAATCCGAAGCCCTGCCCGATTATCGGAACGTCGGCGCCGGGCGACTGGCGCATTCCGGAATTGGGCGAAGACCTCGACATCCGCACCGACATTCCGCGCTATCGCGTGTGGAAGAACGGCGAGATCGTCGCCGAGCCGGAGAACATCAAGGATGTGTGGCGCGACGATCTCGTCGCCTTCGTCATCGGCTGCTCGTTCTCGTTCGAGGAAGCCTTGATGGCCGACGGCATCGAGATGCGGCACATCAAGCTCAACAAGACCGTGCCGATGTTTCGCACCTCCATCGAGACCAAGCCGGCCGGCCCCTTCCACGGCCCGATGGTGACGTCGATGCGGCCGATGACGCCGGCCAACGCCATCCGCGCCGTTCAGATCACGACGCGGTTTCCGTCCGTACACGGCGCGCCGGTGCATATCGGAAAGCCGGAGATGATCGGCATCAAGGACATCATGAAGCCGGAATGGGGCGACGGCGTGCCGATCGGCGACGACGAGATCCCGGTGTTCTGGGCCTGCGGTGTCACGCCGCAATCCGTCATCATGACGGCCAAGCCGGACTTCTGCATCACGCATTATCCCGGCACGATGCTGGTGACCGACCGGAAGAATACCGAATTCGCGATTATGTAATGTCATTCCGGGACGGCCCGAAGGGCCGGACCCGGAATCCAGCGTCAATCGCACATGCGTCTTACGCCGCGTCCCTCGCCGCGTTCTTGTCGAGCAGACCGGCATCGATCAAGGCCTGACGAATGCGCGCCACCTCGGCGCGCTCCAGTCTGACCAAAGGCGGGCGCACCACGGCGCGCGGCAGTTTGCCGAGCAGCACCAGCGCTTCCTTCATGCGGTTGTGCATGTCGACGAAAGGATCGGCGTAGAACACGCGCGCGGTCGGCTCGATGCGGTCGTTGAGACGCTTGGCCTCGGCCAAATCGTTGCGCTGCACGGCGCGGAACAGCTGCGCCTGCAAATCGGCGATGACGCTACCGGAGCCAGACAACAGACCGTTGCAGCCCAATACCAGCGACGAGAACAGCCACGACGAATGCGTCGTCAGCACGTTCACCGGCCGCGGCAGGCTTTGCAGATTGCGGATATGCCATTCGTGATGCGGCACATTGGCGATCCAGTCCTTGATGGCGCGGATGGTCGGGATCTCTTCGCAGAGCTTCAGCAGCGTGTCCTTCGGATAGCCCTGCCCGGTCGCCAGCGGATACTGGAAGACGATGATCGGCAGATCGGTGGCGTCGGCGATGCGCTTGAAATGCGCCAGCGCCATGGCCGGGTTCTGGCCGAGCGTGAACGGCGCCGGCGGAAACACCAGCAGCGCGGAGGCGCCGCCTTGCGCCGCCATCTTGGCGATGCGCGCGGCTTCGACGCTGCCGTCGGCCCAGACACCGTTGACGATCGGGAGCTTGGCGCCGATCTCGTCCTGCGCGATGTCGAGCACGCGGCGCTGTTCGTCGAAGGTGCAGGACGCGACTTCGGTCGAATGCGCATTCAAGGTGATGGCGGACAGGCCCTCGACGGCGGCGACGTCGCGCAGATGTTTGCGGAAGCCCGGCTCGTCGATGGAGAGGTCGTTCTCGAAGGGCAACAGGACCGCGGGGATGACGCCGTGTGGAACGAAGTTCGGATGACGCGGCATAAGTCCTCCTGTTTTGGTTTTGTTACTCCGCGGCGTCGGACCGCGGTTCGAGGTCGCCAGTATAGCCGAATTCCGCCGACAGACGAGCGGCGGCGGCGCGGACGACGCGGGCGTGCTTCTGCAGCACCTCGTGCGAGACGCGCCACATCGGCCCGGACAGGCCCATGGCGCCGATGATCTGGCCCGAGAAGTCGCGCACCGGCAGCGCCACGCAACGCAATTCCGGATCGAACTCGCCGTCGTCGATCGCCATGCCGGCGCGGCGGACGGCATCGACCTCGCGGCGCAATACATCGGCATTGACGATGGACTTCGGCGTATTGCCCTTGAGTTCGACGCGCGACAGGAAGCGCTCGAACTGGTCGTCCGTCAGCGACGACAGCATGATCTTGCCGATCGCCGTGCAATTTGCCGGACGCACGCCACCGACGCGGTCCTTCAATTGAAACGCACCCGGTCCGCTCATGCGCGCCAGGATGACGACGGTGTCGCCCGAGCGCACGGCGAACTGCGTGCCCTCACCGGTCTCGCGCGACAATTCGGTGAGCACCGGCTCGGCGAGGCTCGTCATCTCGACTTCGTCGAGCGCGCTGGCGGCAAGCGCGAACAGCGGGCGGCCGATGCGGTACTTCTTGGAGTCTTTCAGCTGCCGCACATAGCCGAGCGACACCATGGTCTTGACCAGATGAAACGTCGTCGAGTTGTGCAGGCCGACGCGCTTGCTCAGTTCGGCAAGGCCGATGCCGTCGCGATGGCGCGCGATCTCTTCCATGATGCCGAACGCCCGGCCGAGCGACTGCACGCCGCCGCGCTGGCTTTCCGGCGCGTCTGCCTCGGCGCGGACCGCAACGCGGGCGCGCGGGCGGGTGGCTTGCTTGGTGCGGGGCCGCGGCGGCGCCATGCTCAGACCGGAACGTCGTCGGTGACGGGGGAGGTCACGACGATAAAGACGAGATCGACGACACCGGTGTTCGTGATGGCATGGACGCAGCCGGGCGGCAAAAAGATGTAGTCGTGCTTGCGCATCAGATGGTCCTTGCCATCGACGTGCATCAGGCCCTCGCCTTCGATGACGTGATAGACCTGCTCCTGCACCTTGTGACTGTGCTGCTCGACATAGGCCATCGGCTGGTACATCGAAATCCGGTAGTCGAGATGCTTGGAGCCCGCCGTCTCCGGCATCACCAGCGGCTTAGACAGCGCGCCACCGTGATGGGCGGGAAATTGCCGCCACGGCACTTCGGCGATGTTGCGGATGAAGGGTTTCCGTTCGGTCATTGACTGGCCTGTTCTGATGAGCCGCTGCGGCGGGGCTGCACAATCTACGGCTGCGATAATGCGAGATCGACTTTAATCATACCGTCTCCGCAGCGAAAATCACGCCGGCTGTGCGCCAGGTGGCGGTTCATCCCCACTCCCGGAAGGGAACATGCGCGCGAATGAACTGGTTCAATAGCACCGAATGCTTGACTTGCTATGGTGCAGTGCAGCATTCCGGCATGATTTCATGTCCAGCGGCGGCCAATTGAATCACTCTGTGGCCATCTGACGCGCGCTGCGCTTTTAAGGATTGCTACAATTCGACAATTGACCTAACACGCCGGGGTAACGAGTAACGGTAAATGACCGACTGGATCCCCACCACGGGCGATGGCGCCGGACCGCGCTATCTGCAGATCGTGGCCGCGATTGAACAGGATATTGCCGGTGGCGCTTTGCCGCCTGGCACGCGACTCCTGCCTCATCGCGATATGGCCGAGCGCCTGGGTCTCAGCGTCGGCACCGTTTCCAAAGCCTATGACGAAGCGGAAAAGCGCGGCCTCGTTTCCGGCGAAGTCGGCCGCGGCACGTTCGTGCTCAGGCGGATGTCGTCATCGAAACCGGCGGACAGCGAAGACCGCACGCGGCGGCTCAATCTCGCGCTCAACGCACCGCCCTCGACCGGCGAAGACGCCGTCATCTCCGACGCCCTGCTCGCCATCACGGCCGACGGCGCCGTCAAGGATCTGCTGCCCTATCTGCCGCACGCCGGCAGCGAACGGCATCGCACGATCATGGCTGAATGGCTCAGCCGCCATGCCATGCCCGCGACCGCCGGCACGCTGTTCGTCACGCACGGCGCGCAGCACGCCATTTCGATCGCGCTCGGCCTGCTCGCCAAAGCCGGCGATACCGCGCTTGCCGAAAACCTCACTTATTCCGGCATGCGCGCGCTCGCCAACCACGAAGGCTATCGCCTGCGCGGCGTGCCGATGGACGAGCACGGCCTCGTCCCCGAATTGCTCGACCGCGCCTTCACCGAGACCGGTGCGCGCGTCATCTACTGCATGCCGACGCTGCAGACGCCGACCGGCTCGGTCATGCCGCCGCAGCGTCGCGACGAGATCATCAACATCGTCTCCAAGCACGATGCCTTCCTCGTCGAAGACGACGCCTACGGCTTTCTGTGCGATCCGCCGATGCCGCCGCTGTCGGCCCGCATGCCGGAGCGCAGCTTTTACATCGTCAGTTTCGCGAAATGCCTCACGCCCGGCCTGCGCATCGGCGCCATGGTCGCCCCGCCCGCGTTCCGCGACCGCTGCATCAACGGCCTGCGCTCAACCGGCTGGATGGCGGCGCCATTAATGGCAGAAGTGATCGCCCGGCTGATCGAAAACGGAAAACTCGAGCAGCAGATCGCGCTGAAGCGCGGCGCGGCGGCGCGGCGTCAAGCCCTCGCGCAGGACATTCTCGGCGACCGCATTCGCGTCAGCAGCGAAACGCCGGCCTTTCACGCGTGGCTGCCGATGCCGGCCGGGCGCACCACTGCGCCCCTGATCATGCAGGCCGCGATGGCCGGCATTACCATCGCCACGCCGGACGCTTTGCAATCCTTCGACCCCATGAGTAATGGCGTGCGCCTGTGCCTTGGCGCGCCCACATCCGACGCCGATGTCGACTTTGCCCTGCGGACAATCCGCGGCATTCTCGACAGCGCCGAATCCATTTCGTTCGTCTAGTGCAGCAGCCCCTATGAAATCAGCACCGTTCGAATATTCCCGCCCCGCCGACGTCGAAGAAGCCTGCGCTTTGCTCGCGGCGGATGAGAATGCACGCGTCATCGCCGGCGGACAGACCTTGGTGCCGATGATGGCGATGCGGCTCGCCCGCCCCACCCGGCTGGTCGATATCAACCGCATCGCGGCGCTGCATTACATCCGCGACGAAGGCGACACTGTCGCCATCGGTGCGACGACGCGGCAGCTCGATCTCGAACACAGCAAGATCATAGCGCAGAAGATTCCGCTGATGGCGAAGGCGATCCCGTGGATCGGCCACGCCGCCACGCGCGCGCGCGGCACCATCGGCGGTTCATTGTCGAATGCCGACCCGGCCGCCGAACAAGGGCTGACGGCGGTGACGCTCGACGCGATCATCACCTATCGCGACGGCGCGGACACGACCGAAATTACGGCGAAAGACTTCTTCGTTGCGGCCATGGTGACGTCGCTGCCGAGCACGGCGTGCCTGATTGGCGTGAAGTATCCGGTGTGGACGGGCGCCGGGATCGGCATCGGCTTCCACGAGATCAACGCGCGCAGCAGCGACTTCGCCTTCGTGTCGTCCGCCGCGCAGGTTCAGCTCGACGCCGACAATAAATGCACCCGCATTGCCATCGGCGTCGGTGCGGCCACAGACTTCCCGATGCGCCTCGACAGCGCCGAACAGCAACTCGTCGGCACGACACTCGAGGCCGACAAGGTGAAGGATGCCGTCACCGCGGCGCTCGCCGATATCGAGGCGCTGGACGACCTCCACGCCACCGCTACCTACCGCAAGCGCGTCGCCGTCAGCCTCGCCTGCCGCGCGGTTACCGATGCCCGCGCACTCGCGCGCGGCGAAAAGATCGAAGGCAATGCCCATGCACATTGAACTCGACATCAACGGTGAAAAGCGCGCGCTCGACGTCGAGCCGCGCACCTCGCTGCTCGACACCCTTCGCGACCATTGCGGCCTCACCGGTGCACATACCGGCTGCGAACACGGCGTCTGCGGCGCCTGCACCGTGCTGTTCGATGGCGAGGCCGTGCGCTCCTGCCTGATATTCGCGCCACAGGCCGAAGGCTCGAAGATCACGACCATCGAGGGCATCACGCCCGGTCCCGGCGAAATGTCGGTGATCCAGGACGCGTTCTGCGAAACGCACGGCATGCAGTGCGGCTACTGCACGCCGGCCATGATCCTCGTCGCGCATGCGCTGCTGCGCGACAACCTGAACCCGACGCGCGAAGAGGTCGTCGACGCGATTTCCGGCAACATCTGCCGTTGCACAGGCTACGCCCAGATCATCGAGGCCGTCGAGCTCGCTGCGGAACGCCTGCGGGGCCAGAACGTTCCGGCGGAGATGGCCAAGTGAGCGCCCCCAGCAAGTTCAGATTTGTCTCCAGCGACCGCCGCGTCCGCGAGGACCGCCGCTTCGTTGCCGGCAAGGGCACGTTCGCCGCCGATGTCGATCTGCCGAACATGAAGCATGTCGCGCTGGTCAGTTGCCCTTCTCCGGCCGCGCGGATCATCAGCATCGACAAGAGCAAGGCGCTTGCGCTTCCGGGCGTGTATTACGTGCTCGACGGCAAGGAACTGGCGGCCGCGACCACGCCGCTGATGAGCGGCCTGGAAACACCGCACGTGCCGCGGCATCCGCTCGCCGTGGACATCGCCCGCTATGCCGGCGAATGGGTCTGCGCCGTCGTTGCCGATACGCGCGCGCTGGCCGAAGACGCCGCCGAGCTGGTCGAGATCGAATACGAGCGTCTGCCCTTCGTGATCGACGCCGAAGAGGCGATGAAGGACGGCGCAATCCTGGTGCACGAGAAGCACGGCACCAACATCATCCTCGACCGTCTCTTTAACTGGGGCGATGTCGACAAGGATTTTGAGGCAGCGCCCTTCAAGCTCAAGCTCCGCACCAAATGGGGCCGTTCGTCCACCGTTCCGATCGAAACCTTCGGTGTGCAGGCGAGCTGGGATCCGTGGCGCGAAATTCTCGACGTTTATGCCTCGATCCAGATGCCGAAATATCCCGAGCAGATCGCCAGCGTGCTCAAGATCCCGGCGTCGAATGTGCGCGTGCACTACGACATCGATGTCGGCGGCAGCTACGGCGTCAAGCGCGGCATCAAGCATTCGGTGCTCGTCAGCTATCTGACGCGCCGCCTCGGCTTTCCGGTGCGGCTGATGGAAGACCGGCTGGAAAACATGTCCGGCGGCGACGCGCACGGGCCGGAGCGCCTGTTCGACGTCGAAATCGCCTATGACGGCGACGGTATCCTGCATTCGATGAAGATGCGCGCGGTCGACAATGTCGGCGCCTATGCCGGCCGTTCGCCGTTTCAACTCGGCAAGCCGATCGGCGCCATCACCGGACCGTACAAGATCAAGAGCGTGAAGTATCACGCACTGGCCGTCATTACGAACAAGACGACGCAGGAAGCGGTGCGCGCCTTCGGCCAGGGACCGACCAATTTCGCGCTCGAACGCACCGTCGACGAAGTCGCCAATGCGCTCGGCATGGATCGCTGGGAATTGCGCCGCCGCAACATGGTCAAGCACGACGAGTTTCCCTACACCATCCCGAGCGGCGCGGCCTATGACAGCGGCAATTGGGAAGTCGTCATGGACAAGGTCGAAGCCCATGTCGGTTACAAGTCCCTGATCGCCGAGCGCGATCGCCTGCGCAAGCAGGGCCTGCTCGCCGGCATTGGCATCGCGCCGTGCCTCGAGCCGAGCGGCGGCAATTCGGCTTTCGAGCCTTTGCTCAACCCGAAGAACACCACCACGAGCTGGATGGACTCCTGCCGCATCAGCGTCGACTTGTCCGGCGCGATCACCGCGACCATGCACACGACGTCGGCCGGCCAGGGCCATGAGACCATGCTGTCGACCGTTGTCGGCGAGGCGCTCGGCATCAATCCGGACTTGATCCGCGTCGTCCGCTCGGATTCGCTGAATGCGATGCCGTCGAACAGCCCCGTCGGCAGCCGCATGGCGGTGATGCTCGGCGGCGCGGCGTTCCATGCCGCCGGCAAGCTCAAAGAAAAAATGCGCAAGATCGGCGCGCACGATCTCGGCATTCCGCTGGAGCGCGCGGTTTACGATCAGGGCACGATCCACGACAGCAGCGATCCGTCCAAGCGGCTGCCTTTCGCCGAGATCGTCAACATCGCGCATCGCAACTTTCACCGCATGCCGCCGGAGATGGACGAGCCGGGCCTGTCGGTCGC
Source organism: uncultured Hyphomicrobiales bacterium (assembly GCA_903929045.1). Lineage (GTDB taxonomy): Bacteria > Pseudomonadota > Alphaproteobacteria > Rhizobiales > Xanthobacteraceae > Pseudolabrys. Next base: position 56,818 of record CAIYTE010000014.1, on the reverse strand, counting down.
GCATGTCATGAACGTGCCGACCGGCGGCAAACTGCCGACCGCGGATGGCCGGGTGCAGATGTATCCCTGCACCTCGTTCGAGTTTCACCTCGTTCTGGTGGCCATCGATCCGGTGCTCGGCAAGCCTGACATCAAACGCTACGTCGTCGGCCACGACTGCGGCGTTGTCATCAATCCGAAGGTCGTGCGTGGCATGACCATGGGCGGCATCGCCCACGGCATCGGCGCGGCGCTCTACGAAGAGTTCGCCTATAACGACGATGGACAGATGATCGCCTCGAGCTTCATGGACTATCTGCTGCCCTCCTCGCACGAGGTGCCGAAGGTCGAGATCGTCCATCACGAGACGCCCTCGCCCCACACCGTGTTCGGGCAGAAGGGCTCCGGCGAAAGCGGCTATCTCGGTTCGCCGGCCGCCATCGCCAATGCCGTAAATGACGCATTGCGGCCACTCGGTATTTCGGTCAACACGCTGCCGCTGAAGGTTTCCAAGCTCGGCGACGCGATTGCCGAAGCGCAGGACAAGAAAGCAAAGGGACATTAAATGATCGTCGACGCTCACGCCCATCTGGTTTCGCCCGAACTGATCACCGCCGTCCGCAAGGACGCCGCCAAGTTTCCGAACATCAAGCAGGCCGAGACCGATCACGGTCTGGCGCTGACCTTCGGCGCGGCCAAGCAGATCCGTCCGGTGTCGAAGCCGTTGTCGGATATTCCGGCTCGCCTCGCCTGGATGGACAAGAACAAGGTCGACAAGCAGGTGTGCGGCGGCTGGGTCGACATGTTCGGCTACGAACTGCCGGGTGCGGAAGCCGAGGCCTGGTCAAACCTCACCAACGAGACCCTGATGGCGGTGGCGAAGGCCGAGCCGCGCTTCATTCCGCTCGGCACCGTGCCGCTCGGCGACGGCGCCCGCGCCGCCTCGGTGCTCAGGGCGGTCCGCAAGGCCGGTTTCCCGGGCATCATGATCGGCACGCTGCCGCGCGGCGCCGGCTCGACGCTCGACCACGCCGACCTCGACCCGTTCTGGCAGGCCGCCGATGAGACCGAAGCCTTCATCCACATTCATCCGAGCTTCGATGCCGGTGACGTGCGCGTCAATGATTTCGGCCTCGCCAACGGTCTTGGCCGCGTCACCGACGCCGTCATCGCGGTCGCCCGCCTGATCTCGTCGGGCCATGTTGCCAAATACAAGAAGGCCAAGATTTTCGCGCCCATCGGCGGCGCGGCGCTGCCCTTCGTGCTCGGCCGCCTGAAGAAGAACCACTCGATCACGCCGGGTATCGGCGATCCGGTCGCGGGCCTTGCCGCGCTCTACACCGACACCATCGTGCACGATCCGCGCATTCTGAAATTCGTCGTCGAGATGATCGGCACCGACAAGCTCATGCTGGGCTCGGACATGCCGTTCCCGATCGGCGATCACGAGCCGACCAAGATCGTCGATGCCGCCGGCCTCACCCCGGCGCAGATCGCCTCGATCAACGGCGGCCTCGCGCAGAAGCTGTTCAATATTCAATAAGAAGGCGAACGCCTCGTCACCGCACCCATCACGGAGGATTTAAATGACCAAACGCACATTCCTGCTGACCGCCGCCTGCGCCGCCGCCCTGTCCATGACGTCGCTGCTCGCGCCGGCATCGGCGCAAAATAGCGGTACTGCGCCGACGAAGGTGTCCATCGTCGTGTTCGGGTTCCCGTCGCTCGGCGCCTTCATGCCGCCGGTGATCAAGGCCAAGAAGATGGATGAAGCCAATGGCCTCGACATCGACTTCGTCGAGCGCACGCCCGACGCCTACACCACGCAGTTCAACTCGGGTGAGTTCAAGGTCGGCGGCAGCGCCGCGGTGCTCACTGTCGGCCTCGCCGACCTGCGCGGCGTCAATGTGAAGTACCTCTTCAACCTGTTCGACTTCTGGGGCACCACGGTGACCTCGCGGCCGGCGATCAAGGGCCTCAAGGATCTCGAGGGCAAGCAACTCGCCGGCGCCCGCTCCACCACCAACTATGTGATGTCAGAATTCTTCGCCAAGCAGATGGGCGTCGATACCTCCAAGATCGACGTCGTGAATACCGCGACGCCGGGCCTTGTCGGTTACGCCATCGCCGACCGCGCCGACGCCATCCAGCTCTGGGAGCCGGCCTATACGCTGCTGAAGGCCAAGAAGCCGGACGTGCGCATCCTCGACAACAACATGGCCGCGACCTGGAAGAAGTTCGCCGGCGGCGACCGCATCCCGTACCTCGGCGTCGCCGCGCATAGCGACTGGATCGACGCCAATCCGGCGGTCGTGCAGAAACTCTACACCGCCTACAAGCAGGCGGGCGAGTTCATCGCCAAGAACCCGGAAGAAGCCGCCAAGATCATCGCACCGAAGTCGACGCCGGAAGATCACGCCGCGATCGTGTCGCTCATCAAGGCCAATGACCGTCTCGGCATGGCCGTGGTTGGCGCCGGCGACGTGAGCAAGCAGATCGAAGCCGTCTACAAAGCGGGCATGGATGTCGGCTACTTCAAGTCGCTGCCGTCGAACGATACCATCTACAACAAGCCGTTGAAGTGATGAACGTACGGATTAAACGCTTTCTGCAAGCCTCCGCCGGCATGGTTGTGCTGGCGGCAGGCTGGCAGCTTTTGTCGATGACCTTCCCGCCGTTTCTGTTCCCGCCGGTGCTGGACATCCTGAAACGCACCATCGAGATTCTGGTCACCGGATCGCTCTTTATCGACGTCCTGCTGACGGCGATGCGCATTTTCATCGGCCTGTTCGGCGCCTTCATCATCGGCGCTGGCATCGCGCTGCTGATGGCGCGTTCGCAGTCGCTGGAAAATTATATCAGCCCGGTGCTGACCTTCTTCCAGGGCATCCCCGCTTTGTCCTGGGTCGTGTTCGCCATCATCTGGTTCCAGGGCACCGAATTCCGCATCGGTTTCATCATGGTGATGACGACCCTGCCCGCCTTCACCTTCCAGATCCTCGACGCCATCCGTTCGATGTCGAAGGACCTGTTCGAAATGACCATGTCGTTCCGGCCATCGCGCTGGACCATGTTTCGCTTCCTGATCGTGCCGACCATCGTGCCGGGCATCCTCACCGCCTGGAAGGTCAATCTCGGCAATGCCGCGCGCGTCGTGGTCGTCGCCGAGCTCGTCGGTGCGACCGGCGGCGTCGGTTACGAATTGCTGCGCCAGCAGCAGTTGTTCGACATGGCGGGCGCCATGGCCTGGACGCTGCAACTGGTGCTGTTTGTGCTGGTCGTGCAGCAGACCATCAATGTCATCGAAGCCTGGGCCTTGAGCTATCGTCCCGTGTCGGAGCGATCCATATGAGCGCCGAACCGGTTATCAGCTTCAAGCAGGTCTCAAAGACCTTCCCGCGCACCGACGGCAAGGGCACCTTCACTGCCGTCGACAAATTGTCGTTCGAAATCGCCAAGGGCGAGATCGTCGCTGTGCTCGGCAAGACCGGCTGCGGCAAGTCGACGATGTTCAACATTGTCGCCGGGCTGATCGAGCCCAGCGAAGGCACCGCACGCGTCGTCGGCCACAATCCGTTCAGCGACTTCGACTTCTTCCGCGGCAAGATCGGCATCGTGTTCCAGAACGACCGGCTGATGCCATGGCGCACGGCGCTGGAAAACGTCGTGCTCGGCCTGCAAATCCTCAATGCCGATCCGAAGCAGGCGCTGGATACGGCGCGGAGCTGGCTGGCGCGGCTCGGCCTCTCCGGCCACGAGAACGACTATCCGCACGCTTTGTCCGGCGGCATGCGCCAGCGCGTCTCGATTGCGCGCGCTTTTGCCGTCAATCCGGACATTCTGTTGTGCGACGAGCCGTTCTCCGCGCTCGACGAAATGACGGCGCGGGACCTGCGCAGCGAATTCGTCAAGCTGGTGCGGCAGAACGACAAGACCGGCATCTTCATCACGCACCAGATCAACGAAGCGCTCGAGATCGGCGACCGCGTGATGGTGTTCCACCGGCCAGCCCAGATTGCCTACGAAGCGCGCCTCACCGCATCGACCAACGATGCCGAGCGTGACAACGTGCGCGATCAGATCATGAAGGTGCTGTCGGAAAGCCCGTCTTCGGACTGAGCCGCCTTAATACCGCGGGTCGTACATCTGATTGCTGACAAGAGCGAGCAGATCGTTGGGGGCGTCGCCCGCGGCAAGTCCGCGCTGGAACGCCACGGCGGCAACTGAGGCCGCGATGTGCGCCGACACCTCGCGCAGGCGCGGCAGCGCGGGGTAAAGGCTGCCCTGCGCGATATCGCCCTCGCTGACGAGTTCGGCGAGCTTGTGCGCCGCTGCCATGAACATCTCATCGGTCACCAGCCGCGCGCTGCTGGCGATGACGCCGAGGCCGACACCCGGGAAGATGTACGAATTGTTGCCCTGGCGCGGCACGTAGGTCTTGCCGTCCAGCACCACCGGGCTCTGCGGGCTGCCGCAGGCGAACAGCGCCCGCCCTTGCGTCGCGCGATAGGCCTGCTCCGCCGTGCACTCCGCCTTTGAGGTCGGATTGGACAGCGCGAAGATGATCGGCCGCGTGTTGAGCTCCGCCATCGCCCCGAGAACGTCGCGGGTGAAAGCGCCGCCGACGCCGGCGGCGCCGATGATCGCGGTCGGTTTCAACGTGCGGATCGCATCGACAAAGTCGTGGACCGGCGCATGCTTGCGGGCATAGCGCAAAGTGTGACTGGCGAGATCGTCGCGTCCCTGCACCACCAAGCCATTCACATCGAAGAACGCGAGACGCTCCAAAGCCTCGGCTTCGGTCAGCCCTTCCGCCATCATGGCCGAGACGACCAGATCGGCAATGCCGGTGGCGGCCTGCCCGGCGCCGAAGAACAACAAGGTCTGTTCCTTCAGCTTGCCGCCGGCCACCCGCAGCGCCGATAGAATTCCCGCCAGCGCCACCGCCGCCGTGCCCTGGATGTCGTCGTTGAAGGTGCAGAACCGGTCGCGGTATTTGCCGAGCAGCCGCACCGCGGTCTGGCTGGCGAAATCCTCGAACTGGATGAGCGCCTCCGGGAACGCCGCGTGCGCGGCTTCCATGAACTCCTCGATCAGTTCGTCATAGGCCGCGCCGCTCAGGCGCTTCTGCCGCACGCCGATATAATACGGGTCGTTCAGCAGCTCTTCGTTGTTGGTGCCGACATCCAGCATGATCGGCAGACACAGGCCGGGGTGAATACCGGCGCAGGCCGAATACAGCGACAATTTGCCGACCGGAATGCCCATGCCGTTGGCGCCAAGATCGACGAGGCCGAGAATGCGTTCGCCGTCGGTCGCCACGATCAGCTTGGCCTCATAGGGCCAGTTGCGCATCAGTTCGGCGATACGGCCGCGATCGTTGGCGCCGATAAAGAGACCGCGCGGCCGCTGAAACACCTGACCGAAGCGCTGACACGCCAGACCGACGGTCGGCGTATAGATCAGCGGCTGGATTTCATCGATGTTGTCGATGACGACGCGGAAGAACAGAGCTTCGTTGCGGTCGTGTAGCGCGTTCAGCGCCACATATTTTTCGAGGTCGTTGGGCAGGCTGCGCAGATTGGTGAGGACGCGGGCGGCCTGCATCTCCATCGACTGCACATGCGCGGGCAACAGGCCGCGCAGACCGAGCGCATCGCGCTCCTGTTCGGTGAAGGCGGTGCCTTTGTTCAGCAACGGATCGCGCAAAAGCGAAATGCCGTGCGCGGGATCCCGCGTCTCCATGAATCGTCTCCTTCAGAAAGCCATCGATATAACCATATCGAGACGACAGCTTTGTAATATCACGCCGAACCGCAGCCGCAGGCCTAGCCCGTCAGCCCCAGCTCTTTCAACAGATCGTCAATGCGCCTGAGCTTGTCCGGCTCCGCCGCCAGCGCGCGCTTGGCATCGGCCGCCGCGGCCTGGGCCTTGTCGCGCTCTTGCAGCACCGTGTAGGCACGCACCAGGCGCAGCCAGCCGTCGACGTCGGAACCATCCTGCTTCAGCCGGTCAGCCAGCCGGGCCACCATGCCGCCGATCATCTCCCGGCGCTGATCCGGCGTCATCGCAGCCGCCGCTTCGCTGTCAGCCGCGCTCGGTCCGGGTGCTGCGGTATTGGGCGCAATCCGTGCGAGCTGCTGGCGTACCATCGGCGCCCACGGCGCATCGGGCGGCGCGTTCGCCAAAAGATCGCGCCAGATCTTTTCGGCGTCGCCCCGTTTGCCGTCCTGATCGGCGGCAAGGCCGAGATAGAAGCGCGTCTTGACGTCGTCCTTGTCGAGCACCAGCGCGCGATCAAACGCGGCTTTGGCTTCCGCCGTGATCACACCATTAGCGGCGGCGACCAGCGCCTCGCCGTAGTCGGTCTCGCGTGTCGCGCTCGCGCCATTGAGCCGGATCGCATTGCGCCAGGCGCGGGCCGAATCCTCGAAGCGGCCGAACCGCATGTAGACCGGCGCCAGCACTTCCCAGGCACGGCCGTCGTCCGGGTTTGTGGCGGCGCGTTGCTCGACCTGCGCCACCAATTCCTCGATCGAGCGGCTATCGCGCGGTGCGGCGGCCCGCTCCGCCAAGGGCGCTCCGGGGAGATTGGGCGAGCCGAGACTCATATAAAGCACAGCCGCGCCGACCGGCAGCACGACCAGGGCGATGAGTGCAACGATACGGCGGTGCCAGACCGGCGATGCGGCCGCATCCGGCGGCACGGCCTGTTCGGCGTCGGCAGCGGCGAGCAGCCGGCGGGAGACTTCGACCTTGGCCGCCTCGGCTTCGGCCGCGCCGATCAGGCCGGAGGAGCGATCACGCGCGATCTCGTCGAGTTGGTCGCGGTAAACCGCAACATCGCTGCCGCCGCGTTTCGCATTGCCGCGCGACAACGGCCACAGCACGGCGAAAATCGCCGCCGCAGTCATCAATGCAAATACAAGCCAGAGCGCCATCGCGCCCTTTTACAGAGAATCGCGCGAAATCAAAGCCGATCAGGCCTTCGCGGCACGCGGCTCAGGGGCGGCAGGAACCACCGGCACGACGTCCACTTCGACATCGAGTTCGGTGCCGCCGGAGCCGACGAAAACGCCGAAAACCGGCGAGACATCGGAAAAATCGCGCCCGACCGCCAGCGCGATGTGATCGTTACCGACGTCGATGGCGTTGGTCGGATCGAAGCCGAGCCATCCGGATGTGCCGCACCAGACCGACACCCAGGCATGGGTCGCATCCGCGCCTTCGAGGCGCTTCTCACCCGGCGGTGGAATGGTGCGGATGTAACCACTGACATAGGCCGCCGGCAGGCCGAGCCCGCGCATGCCGGCGATCATGATATGCGCAAAGTCCTGGCAGACGCCCTGGCGCTGCTTGAAGGCTTCGACCAGCGGCGTGTTGATGTCGGTCGTTTCCGGCTTGTAATCGAAATCCTTCCGGATGCGCTTCATCAGATCGCGCGACGCCTCCAGAATCCCGCGGCCCGGCTTGAAGCTTTCACGCGCGTAACCCGTAACGTCCGGTGACAACTCGATACGCGGGCTGGCGAACATGAAGTGCACCGGCGCTGAGCCGGTCAGGTCGCGGCTGAGCAGTACGGCGTCGGACACCTCTTCCCATGGCTCGCCTTCCAGCGGCAGCGCAGCCTGATGCGTCAGCTCGACGGTCGAGACCGCTTCGATGGAGAGTTCGGTGTGCTCGGTATCGATGGTGACGACATTGACGGTATTGCCGTAAAAGTCGCGTTCGGTGTCGATCGACATCGGCTCGGGCGAGATATGCAAGGCGTAAGCGACGGTGCGCTGCCCGTCTTCCTCGCGCGGCGTCACGCGCAGCACCAGCCGCGCCGAGGCGACGGCGCGGTCATACGAATAAGCCGTGAGATGCCGGATATTATAGATCATGCCAGGCCGCTCTCGCCGAGACTCGCCGGCAATTCCGGCCGCTGCAGGAAGTAGCGCGACGCGACGGCATTGGCAAAGCTCGAAATCTTCTGCTCGTAGCCCAGGATCGTCGGCACGTTCAGACTGCCCGCGGCCGAGGTCGAAATCTCGGTCGTCAGCCGGGCGATGATCTGCCGCGGTTCCTCGAGCAAACCGTCTTCGTGCAAAGCCGGCAGCTCGGTAATCTGCTGATTGAGCGTGGCGATCTGGAAACCGACCGAACGCGGGTTGAACGGATCGAGCAGCGCCATGTCGCGCACCGGCGCCAGCGCCACGCCGACAACGTAGCGCGAGCGGTAGGTGATCTGGGAATCGATCAGATCGAGCATGACGTCGAGATCGTCGGCGGTCGCATCGTCCGAGGCGAAGGTGCGCGCGAGACGGCAGGTGTTGATGGCACGCTCGGTGCGCCGCCCCATGTCGAGGAAGCGCCAGCCGGCGCTGCGGTTCATGTTTTCCTGCTCAAGACCGGCCAACGCGGCGAGCGTTTGCAAAGCGCGGTCGGCGGCATCGAATACGTCGGACTCGCTCATCAGCTCTTCCCGGTTGGAAAGCTGTGTATCGAGAATGCGCAACAGTTTTGAGGCATCGACCGAAATACGTTCGCGGATGATCGAGCCGGCGTTGCGCGCCAGCCGTACGCCGGACAGGCCCGAGCCGTAGGCCTTGTCGTCGCACAGGGCCTGACGCGCGACCGTGAGGCTCGGCGCCTCCTCGTTTTCCTTGGTGACACCGCCCCAGGCGAACAATTGGTGGCTGAGCAGTCCGAGCGTCTTGGCGACGTCGCCTGACGACAGATCCATTTCCAGGCTGCGCGCGCACAGACAACGCACGACGCGCAAGGTCGCCTCGGCCCGCTCCAGATAACGGCCGTACCAGAACAGATTGTCGGCGGCGCGGCTCGGCAGATTGCCGAGCAAGCGAAGGATTTTGACCTTGTCGTCAGCCGGCAGCAGCGTTTCCATCACCACCGGTTTCGACGACAGCACCCAGACGTCGGCGGACTGCACGCCCTCGCCCATGCTGACGGCACGCGCATCCGGCCGCGCCGAAATCCGGCAGAAGCCGCCGGGCATCACCTTCCAGCCGTCCTCGGTCGCGGTGGCGAAGACGCGCAGCGAGAAAGGCCGCGGCACCAGCTTGCCTTCGTTCCAGACCGGCGCGGTCGAGAGACGCACCACTTCCTGTCCGACATAATCGAGGCCGCGGGTTTCGACCGCCTCGCGCAAGCGCTTGCGGTCGGCCGGCAACAGATTGGCGGGAATGACCTGCTGGTCGGCGCCGAAGCCCGGGATCCGGTTGCCGAAGGCGCCGGCAATCGCCATCTCGTCGAAATCCTCGAGCACGTCGCGCTGCGCTTCGCGATCGCCGCACCACCAGGTCGCAATGTTCGGCATGCGCAGCTCTTCGCCGAGCAGATGTTCGGCGATGCGCGGCATAAAACTCATCAGCGCGCGGGATTCCGCAAAGCCCGCGCCCGGCGCATTGCTCACGGCGGTATTGCCGGCGCGCATGGCCGACAGCAATCCCGGTACGCCGAGCCGCGAGCGGCCGTTCAATTCCAGCGGATCGACGAAGTCGCCGTCAACACGGCGCCAAATCACGTCGGCGCGCTTGAGGCCAGCGATGGTGCGCACATGCGTGACACCGTTATGAACGACGAGGTCGTCGCCCTCCACCAGCAGGAAGCCGAGATAGCGCGCGAGATAGGCCTGTTCGAAATAGGTCTCGCTGAAAGGACCCGGCGTCAGCAGACAGATGCGCGGCTGCGAGCGTTCGGCGGCATCGGCCAGCGCGGTGCGGAAGGCGCGGAAGAACGGCGCCAGCCGCTCGACATTCATGCTGCGATATTTCTGCGGCCAGGCGCGCGACATCACCAGCCGGTTTTCCAGCGCATAGCCCGCGCCCGACGGCGCCTGCGCACGATCGCCGAGCACCCACCATCGGCCGTCAGGCCCGCGGCCGAGATCGACCGCGTACATGTTCATCCAGCGTCCGCCCGGCGGCTTCATGTCCACCAGCGGCCGGAGATAATCGTTGCTGCCCGCGACCACCGCCGCCGGAACGACACCGTCGCCCACCAAGGTGCGTGGGCCGTAGACGTCCGCGAGCAATGACTCAACGAGCGCGGCGCGTTGCGTCACGCCGGCGACAATCTCTTTCCAGTCGCTCTCCTCGATCAGCAGCGGCAGCCGGCTCATCGGCCAAGCGCGTTCACCCGCCTCGCCATGCACGCGATACGACACACCGACGTCGCGGATGCGCCGGTCGGCGGCGGCAAAGGACCGCTCGCTGTCACCGGCATCGACCTGCTCGATGAAATTGCGCCACGACGCGCGCGGCTTGCCGTCCGGCCCGATGAATTCATCGGGGATGCCGGGCAACGGCTTGTAATTCTCGTACCACGCCGCAGGCGCTTTTGGAGATGGCAATGGCGCGCTCATGGTTTCCCCAAACCGAAACGCCCGATCAATGGCCGACAGGGCGGCGCAGATCGAGCGTCAACGGAAACTCTCCCGCAACCTCCTCAGGCGGCGGCTGAATGATGCCGGCAGTATGCCCGTGATCCTGGAACCGTGCCAGCCGACGGGCTTCCGCTTCGTACGAATTCACGGGAAACGTATCGTAACTGCGGCCTCCCGGATGCGCCACATGGTAGACGCAACCGCCCAGCGAGCGGTTATTCCAGGTATCGACGAGATCGAAGGTCAAAGGCGCCTGCACCGGTATCGTCGGGTGCAATCCCGACACCGGCTGCCAAGCCTTGAAGCGGACGCTGGCGACAGTCTCGCCCGATTGGCCGGTCGACGTCATCGGCATGCGGCGGCCGTTGCAAGTAACGATATGACGTCCCGGCACGAAACCGTTGGCCTTGACCTGCATGCGCTCGACCGATGAGTCGACGAAACGGCTGGTGCCGGCGCCGGTGTTTTCTTCCGCCAGCACATGCCACGGCTCGAGCGCCTGATGCAGTTCGAGTTTGACGCCCGAATATTCAACACGGCCGGCAAACGGAAACCGGAATTCCCGGGCTGCCTGAAACCATTCGGGATCGAAGGCGTAACCGGCATTGTTGAGATCACCGAGCACTTCCATGAAATCCTGCCAGCAGAAATGCGGCATCATGAAACGGTCGTGGAGCGCCGTACCCCAGCGCACCAACTTGCCTTCCTGCGGCTCGCGCCAGAACCACGCGATCAACGCGCGGATGAGCAATTGCTGCGCCAGCGACATGCGCGGGTCCGGCGGCATTTCGAACGAGCGGAATTCGACAAGGCCGAGACGGCCGGTGGCGCTGTCCGGCGAATAGAGTTTGTCGATGCAGATTTCGGCGCGATGCGTGTTGCCGGTGACGTCGGCAAGAATGTTGCGGAACAGCCGGTCCACCAGCCAAGGCTGGAAAGAGAGCACCTGCCCTTTCGGCATCAGCTTCATCGCGATTTCGAGTTCGTAGAGTCCGTCGTACCGCGCCTCGTCCATGCGCGGCGCCTGACTGGTCGGCCCGACGAACAATCCTGAGAACAAATAAGACAGCGACGGATGGCGCTGCCAGTACGTCACCAAGCTGCGCAACAGATCGGGACGGCGCAGAAACGGCGAGTCCGTCGGCGTCGCGCCCCCAATGACGACGTGATTGCCGCCGCCGGTACCGACATGACGGCCGTCGATCATGTATTTGTCGGTGCCGAGACGGCACTGACGCGCCCCCTCGTACAACGTCTTGGTGTTGACGACGGCTTCGCGCCAGCTCTTCGCCGGATGAATGTTGACCTCGATAACGCCGGGATCTGGCGTGACCTTGACGACGTTCAGCCGTGGATCGTTCGGCGGCGGATAGCCTTCGATGTGCACCGGGCAACCGATCTTGCCGGCGGCGAGTTCAATCGACGCAATCAATTCGAGATAGTCCTCGAGGCGCTCGACCGGCGGCATGAACACGCACAGCACACCGTCGCGCGGCTCGATCGACATCGCGGTGCGCACTTCGGCACCGGTGTTCGGGACGAATTTCTGTTCGACCACCGTCTGACGGGTGACGTTGGGCTGATACTGGGCGTTATCGTTGTAGTAGCGCGCCAGACGCTCATGCGACGGCAACGGCTTGCGCGGCTCGGTCGGATCCTGCTCGTTGATGAAGGGGTAATTGACCTTCGGAATCCAGGGCAGTGAATCGAGCGGCAGGCGATAGCCGACGGGAGAGTCGCCCGGCACGAGGAACAGCTTGCCGCGGCGCAGCGCCCACTTTTCGCTCTTCCAGCGCTTGTCCGTGTGTTCGGCATTCCAGCGCTGCACCGGCAGCACGAAACCGGAGGGCTGCGTCAGGCCACGCTCGAAGGTACGCACCATAAGCGCGCGCGTCTCGGCATCCTCGATCTTCGGATTGATCGGGTCGACGTTCGGCGGCAACTCCGCCTCTTTGACCATCCAGTAGGCCGGGTCTTCGTAAGCCGGGATGGCGTATTCCTCGCCGACGAGCCGGCTCGCCACATCCGTAGCGAAGCGATGCGCGTCGTCGATGGTGGCCTTGGCTGAGCCGTCTTCCTTGGCGATGAGATCCGGATTGGTCCAGATCAGTTCGCCGTCCTTGCGCCAGTACAGCGCGAAGGACCAGCGCGGCAGGCTTTCGCCGGGATACCACTTGCCTTGCCCGTAGTGCAGGAAGCCATGCGGCGCAAATTTTTCGCGCAGACGGCGGATCAGCTTGTCGGCGAAGAGGCGCTTGGTCGGGCCAACCGCCGACGTATTCCATTCGGCGGATTCGAAATCGTCGACGGACACAAAGGTCGGCTCGCCGCCGATGGTGAGACGCACGTCCTGCTTCGCCAGATCCTTGTCGACCGCCTCGCCCATGGCGTCGAGCCGGTCCCAGCTTTCATCCGAGAACGGCAGAGTTACGCGCGGCGTCTCATTGACGCGATCGACGCGCATGTCGAACGTGAAGTCCGCTTTCGCATCGGCGCTGACGCCGCCGACGATCGGCGCCGCCGTGCGATAATGCGGTGTCGCCGCGAGCGGGATATGGCCCTCGCCGCACAGCAAGCCCGACGTCACGTCGAGACCGATCCAGCCGGCTCCGGGTACGTAGATTTCGGTCCAGGCGTGCAGGTCGGTGAAATCGACGCGCGTGCCCATCGGTCCTTCAAGCGGATCGACATCGGCCCTGAGTTGGATCAGGTAGCCCGACACGAAACGCGCGGCCAACCCAAGCTGCCGCGCGATCTGCACCAGGAGCCATGCCGAGTCACGGCAGGAGCCGCAGCCGAGCGTCAGCGTTTCCTCTGGCGTCTGGACGCCGGGCTCCATACGGATGAGATACTTCACCTGCTGCTGCAGGCGCATGTTGAGTTCGGTAATAAAGTCGGTCGTGCGCTGCTGCTTCTTCGGCAGCGCGGCGATGAAATCCTTGACCGCCGGCCCCGCCGGTTCGGGCGTCAGATAGGCCGCCAGGTCGACGCGCAATTCGTCGGTGTACTTGAAGGGAAATTCCTCGGCGTAAGGCTCGACGAAGAAGTCGTACGGGTTAACCACCGCCATGTTGGCGGTGAGATCGACCTCGACGCTGAATTCGGTGGTCGGCTCGGGGAAGACGAAACGCGCCAGCCAGTTGCCGAGCGGATCCTGCTGCCAGTTGATGAAATGCTTTTCCGGCTTCACCTTCAGCGAATAGCTGAGAATCTGGGTTCGGCTGTGCGGCGCCGGCCGCAATCGGATGACCTGAGGGCCCAGGGTCACCGGACGGTCGTATTTATAGGACGTAAGGTGATGCAGTGCGGCGATGATCGGCACGGAACAACGGTCTCCCCGCAAGGCGGACGCACTTTATATTGCCCTGCAACAAGAGAGTGTCACGTTGGGCCGGGCTTTCAAAGCCAATCACCGCCCAGTTTAGGCGCAGGAGTGCCTATTTCCCGGCCAGGAATGCGCTAAAACCGATGTTATGGATAATGGCGGCGAGGAAATAATGAGCACGTCCGAGGACGACGCGGAAATGGCGAGCCCGTTCTGGGCCTTTTCGCTCGCCGTCTATGCCGCCGACGGCGTGGCCGAGGAATGCCTCGGCCTGCAGGAGCGGCTGGGTCTCGACGTCAATCTGCTGCTGTTCGCCGCCTATATGGGGGCGGTCGAGGGCGTCCGGCTGACGCCGGCGCACATCGCCAGCGCGCAGTCCGTCGTCGCCGAATGGCACCACGATGTCGTGCGGCCCCTGCGGACGGCGCGCCAGGCCTTGAAGGCGACGGCAACCGCGACGGACGACGCGCTGCAGCCGGCAGCAGCCGCGCTGCGCACGCAAGTGAAACGTTCAGAGCTTGAAGCGGAGAAGATCGAGCAGGCGATGTTGTGGCGCTGGTCGCGCCAGCACATTCACGATCTGCCGCGCGAGGTCGATGCACTCACCGCGAACTTGCGCGACGTTCTCGCCGCGGCAGGGGACATCGACGCCCCCTCGCCTCATCTCATTCTCGCGGCAAACGCTTACAGCGCCTGACGTCTACTGATTGTTCGGCTTGCCCGGCGGCTTGCCCGGCTGCTCTTCATCCGGACGGAATTTGGTTTCCGGTTTGAAGCCCTGACGCTGCTGGCCGAGGCTGATCTTGCCGTTCTCGAGATATTTGCCTTCCGCCGCGCGCTTGGCGGCTGCGTCCCAATACGGCAGCCAGTCGCCGAGCGAATAGCCGAACCACGGCTTCTGCGGCTGCAACGTCTCGAAGCCGAGCTCGTCCCAGATTGTCTTGGCGCGCTCCATGTATTCCTTGGTCGGCAGCGCCAGCGGCGGCATGTCGCCCTTCATGGTGGCGTCCATGAGCATCGTCGAGTCTTCTTCGTTCTCGGCTTCACGCTTCGGCCCGTGACCCTGGCCGCGATGCGGCACGAGTTGCACGTCCTCGACCGGATTCATGCGGTAGGCCATCGCCCACAGCAGCGAGTCCGCGTTGTCGATGTCGATGTCCTCGTTGACGGCGATGCAGATCTTGCCGCAATCGCCCTTGAAGAACGCGGCGCCGTTGAGCGCGCGCCACACTTCCGTCCGCGGCGTGCCCTTCTCGACCGTAATGACGGTGACGCGCAGCAGGCCCGTCAGCGGCTCGTGCAGCGCGACCTTCTTCACACCCTTGATGCTGAGCGTGTGCTTGAGGTGATGCGTGAATAGCGGCTCATACGCGACGCGCTTGATGACGCTGGATTCGCTCGGCGCTACCTGACTGATGTAGGACGGGATCACCGCCTTCTTGCGGTGCGTGATCGCGGTGACGCGCATCGGCATGTTGAACTCTTCGAGCGCGACGTGGCCGTGCGATTCACCGAACGGCGCTTCCGGCTCGAGATTGACGGTGTCGATCAGGCCTTCGATCACCAGTTCGGATTCCGCCGGCACCGTGAGGTCGACCGTACGCGCCTTGGTGATGTTGATCGGCTCACCGGCGAGACCGCCGGCGACGGTCAGTTCATCGACGCCGATCGGCAGCTTCTGCGGGCCCATGAAGGCGACATACGGCGGGCAGCCGAGCACGATGGCGCAGGGCATCGGCTTACCCATCTTCTGGTACTTCAGATAGTGCTGATAACCGCCGGCGCCGCCGACGCGCGTCGCCATGCGCACCACGAGCCGATCCGGCGCCTTGAGCGCGGCGCGGTACGTGCCCATGTTCTGGACGCCGGTGTCCGGATCCTTGGTGACGACGTTGGTCGCGGTCAAGGTCGGCGCGTTGTCGAAGCCCGGCGTCGAAATCGGGATCGGGATCATGTCGAGGCCGTTGCCCTCGCCTTTCAGCGCGTCGCCTTCGATGACGACATCATGACACGGCGCGTTGTCGACCATGCGCGGCTCGACCGGATTGGCGATGGCCTTGTCCCACTTCGCCTGAATGTCCGAAAGTTCGGCGCGCATGCCGACGCTGTAGACCGCCGGATTGGCCGCCATGGCGCCGACCACGACCGGCATGTCGTATTTGCGGCCCAGGCCGTCGACGATGTTGGTGAACAGGAACGCCTTGCGCTCGGCTTCCGCCATGCCGCCGACGAACTGCCAGCGCACCAGCGGGTGCATCTCGGAGTCCTTGTCGATCCGCCGGTCGATGGTGCGCAGCAGGCCGCGCTTGTCCAGTTCGGCGAGATGTTCGTGCAGGTCGGGATAGGTGCGCGGCGCGTCGGTCATGCTTCGGGCGTCTTTCGTGTCGGAGGCGTCGAATGGCGCGATAGTATAGGCATTTTCGGGCTTGAATAGAAGCCCGCGAGGCCCGCAGTTTTGCGTCCGGCCTATGAGCGGAGTGCGCGTTACGTCTTTTTTAGCCGTGCTGGCGCTGTAACAACTGCTTAAGCACGGCACCGGCGGCATCCACCGCGCGCGCGACGATCTGCCGGCCAAAGTCGGCGGTCGCCGCCGCCGGATCCCCGATCACGCCATGGTCGGACAGGCCCTTTTCGTCCGACGTCCACGGCCAGGTGACGCCGCGTTGCAGGATCGTCGTGCGGACGGTCGCGGCGTCAGCCGGCATTTTCAGGCTGGCGATCTTGCCGGTTCGCACTAGATGCGGCGCGACGGCCAGCATCATCGACGTCTCGTTCTTGCCGCCGTGGATTTCCGGCGCTGCGGAGTCCGCCGCCGTATCCGCGAACGACGCTGGATGAAACACGCAGACATTGAGGCCGCAGTCAGCGCGCAGGTCGAGCGCCAGCGCTTCGAGAATGCCGCGATTGCCGCCATGACCATTGACGATCATCAGATTGCGCGCCGGCAGAGACTTCGCAATGGTGCGGCCGAGGTCGTGCAGATGGGCCGTCATGCCGGCGACCGACAGCGACAATGTTCCCGGTGCCCATTCGTGCTCGCGCGCCAGACTGATCGAGATGGCCGGCAACTGCCACAGATCGTGCGTCTCGCCCCACTTCGCGACGATGGCGCGGGTCACCCCTTCGGCCAGAACCGCATCGGTATTGAGCGGCAGATGCGGGCCGTGCTGCTCGATCGAACCGATCGGCAGGCACAGCACCGATGTGGCGCGCAGACGCTCGGTGACTTCAGGAGAGGTAAGCTCGCCGATCAGCCGAGCCGATGCGGCGGTTGTCATGCTCACGGCGCCAGAAGTGCGGCTTCGGCGTCGGACGACTCTGCCAGCGAGGCTTCGAGACGATCCAAACGATGCCCGGCGCGCTCCGCCTTGGCGGTGAGATAACGCACATTGTCGGCATTGACCGGCGCTTCGATCGGCAACCGCCCCGTGATCTCGATGCCGTAGCTGGCAAGCCCGTCGAGCTTGTGCGGATTGTTGGTGAGCAGGACAACGCGGTTGCAATCGAGCATCTGCAACATGCGCGCGGCGACGCCATAATCACGCTCGTCGTCGTCAAAGCCGAGCGTCGTGTTGGCATCGACGGTGTCGAGGCCATTATCCTGCATCTGATAGGTGCGCATCTTGTTGGCGAGGCCGAGGCCGCGGCCTTCCTGCGCCAGATACAAAACGATGCCGCCGCCGCTGGCGTCGATGCGCCGGATGGCGAGATTGAGCTGATCGCCGCAATCGCAGCGCCGCGAACCGAACACATCGCCGGTGAGACAGGCCGAATGCAGGCGTACCAGCACCGGCTTCGACAGATCGGGCTTGCCGACAATGATCGCGGTCTGGCTGGTGCCGAGCGCATCGCGGAACACAACAAACTGAGCCTGACGCGCAGCATCGAGCGGCACATCGGCGCGGCTCGCCAGCGTCAAGGTGCGAATGGCCTCGTCGCCGAAATGGGAAACGGCCTCAGCATCGACCTGGATGATATCGTGCGTGGCGGCAACAGACGGCGCGGCCGCGGCAACCAGCACGGCCGGCAGACCAAGCGACAATTTCGCCAGCGCGACGGCGGCACTCGCGGCAGCGCCCGCCGGCTTCGCCTCACCGTCGAATTCGATGCCAGTATCCATCACCAGCGACAGGATCGACGGCACATCGGCCACACCGTCCAGCGCCAAAGCCATCGGCGTCCGCGCACCGATCTCAAGCGCATGCGCGCGGCGCGCGGTGACGACCAAGCGCGGCATTACCGGCGCGCACAGCGCCGTGAAGGCGGCAAGCCGCGATGCGTCGAGGCCTTCGACGGGCAGCGCGAGCAACGCTTCGCTGCCGCTCGTCACTAACACCGGACGGCGCGCGAGAAATTCAGCGACGCCGCGATTCACTCCGGTCTGTCCTTTGGCGCCGAACAGAGCCGACATAGTCTCTTCCGCACTCATTGAGCTTCCCAGCACAACTTTTGCCGCGGCACGTTTGCCGCGGGCTCCGATTATAGAACACCGCAGACCCCAAAACCATTCCAACAAGGCCACTCGGGTCGCCATGCCGACTGTTTTGTGCGAGCCTATCCGCCAATGAGATGGGGGCTATGACGGCAGCGGACAACCAGTCCTGGGCAAGTTTCGTGGCGGCTTTTCGCGATCCGGCGCAGACCTTGGCCGGGCCGTGGGCGGAGCTGTTCGGGCCATTGCGCGTTGCAACAGTGATTGGGCAGCTCGGGCAATCGCTCGACGGCCGGATTGCGACCGAAAACGGCCATTCGCACTACATCAACGGCCCGGCGGGCATCCTGCATCTGCACCGGCTGCGTGCGCTGGTCGATGCTGTGGTGATTGGCGTCAGCACCGCCCTTGCCGACGACCCGCAACTGACAGTGCGGCACTGCGACGGTCCGCAGCCGGCGCGCGTCGTGCTCGATCCAAAGGGCAGGCTTGGCACGGGGGCGAAAGTTTTCGCTGGCGATGACGTTCCGAGGCTTCGGGTCACTGCGGAGGATACAAGGTGTGCATCGCCTGTAGGCGTTGAGGTCATCGCCCTGCCCGCGCCGGACGGGCGCATCGATCCGCACGATGTCATCGCCGCTCTCGCGACGCGCGGCCTGCGGCGTGTTCTGATCGAAGGCGGCGCCGAGACGGTGTCGCGCTTTCTCGCCGCCGGAAGTCTCGACCGGCTGCATGTGATGGTGGCGCCGATGATCCTCGGCAGCGGCCGGCCCGGCGTTGTATTGCCGGCCATCGAGCGTTGCGATCAGGCGTTACGGCCGCCGATGCGGACCTTCAGCCTCGACGGCGACACCCTGTTCGATGTCGATCTGTCGGCTCAGCGTTTGCCCGGCCGCGCCAACATATCGACGTGACCGACGCGCAACGATGATGTGCCGGCCGCCACTTGGTCACGGCGGAAGGTCAGCCAATCGACAATGTCGGTGAGCGGCACATCGCCGGTCTCGCGCACCGCGCTGGCCCAGCCGGCAAGGACTTCGTTCTGGAAGTCGCGGTCTTTGGGCCCGGCGACCCAGTCGGCTTCGCCATGCACGACGACACAACCCAGCTTTTCGAATTGCGCGACGGCGGCTGTCGCCGCGTCCGGCCCGAGCGCGGGACCGAAGCCCTTGTCGCTGCGCTGATGCCGATTGACCGCCGCGACGATGGCCTTGTCCATCGCATGCGCCGGCCCCATCTCGACGCGGCCGTCATAGCTGAGCGCCGCATAAAACGGGATCGAACGCGCCAGCGTTTCGACCGCAAGGCGCTCAAGCCAGGGCGCGGAGACCAGATCGAGCAGCGCGGAGGTCGTCACCAGATCGACCGCGCCATCGAGCGCCGCTTCGAGATCGTGGTTGAGATCGACCGGCGCCGTGATGACGCTCACGCCCGTGTGCTTGGTCAGGTCGGCGGCACGCGCGAGCAGACTGAGGTCGTTGTCGACCAGTTTCCAAGTCTGCCCCGGCGAAAAATATGGCGCCAGCGTGCGCACCGTCGAGCCTGTACCGCAGGCGAGATCGACAATGCGCGGCTGGGTGTTGCCCGCGAGCGTAGCAATCACCGCATCGAGCACGTCCGCATTGCGGGCGTTGACATCGAAGGGCTCGCGCAAGGCCAGCCAGTCGGCGGAGAAGCCGCTCATAGCGCGGCCTCCAGCGCATCCGAGAACACCTTTGCCGACGCTTCCCACGTCGGCAGCTTGCGCGCCGCTTCGCGTGCGCCTGCGGCCAGCCGCGCGCGCTCGCCGGGATCGGCGATCAATCGCCGCAAGGCCGCGGCGAGTGCATCGGCGTCGTCAGGCGGCACCAATAACCCGGCTTCCGCCGGCACCGTTTCAGGAATGGCACCGGCCGTGGTGGCGAGCACCGGCACGCCGCGTGCAATGGCTTCGGAAAACGCCATGCCGTAGCCTTCGTGACGCGACGCGAGCACGAACAGGTCTGCTTCGGCATAGAGTGCGGCAATCTTTTCGTCGGAAACCGCGCCGAGCACCGTGACACTATTGCCGAGATTGAAACGCGCGATGTCCGCATCGAGCTGCGCCGCCGCTTTTGCGCTTCGTGTGCGGTCGCCGGCGATGGTCAGATGCCACGGCAGGTCGATCGCCTTCGCCAGAGCCGCAATCAGAATGTCGAAGCCCTTGCGCGGCACGATGGAGCCGACGGATAGCAGCTGAATAATGCCATTATTGACGGGCTTCGCCAGCGGCACCGGATCGTTACCGGGCAGCGCCACGGCAATGCGATCCGCTGTGACACCATAATCCGCAATCAGCGCACGCGCCGTCGTCGGGCTCGTAACAATGACGCCCTTAGCAGACACCAGCGCAGCGCGTTCGCTGGCCTGCATGTCCCTCGCCTGTTCCGGCGAAAGCCCGGACTCCTGTGCCAGCGGATGATGCACCAGCGCGACCACGGGATGATGAGCGGCCACCCGCGGCGCTTCGTCCGGCAAAACACCGAATGCCAAACCGTCCACGACCACGACGCGGTCCGCGGGAACGTCCATCAGTTGCGCCAGCGCGAAAGCCCGTTGCGCCGCGGTCGGACGCGGGAAACCATCGCCGAGTGCGACGATGTCGATGTCCCAGCCAAGTTTCCTGAGCTCCACGATCATGCGCCGGTCATAGGCATAGCCGCCGGTCGGGGAAGCGAGATCGCCCGGGATCGCGAAGGCAAAGCGCCTCACCACATCTTCACCACAGCGGCGCCTCGTACCAGGCGCGCGCCACGTGCGACTCCGAAATCGTGATGCGGATCGCCTTCAACTGCTTGCCGTCACGGCCGAGCTCGTTCGCCCGCGCCGCATCGGCGAGCTTGTCGTAGATGTGCTTGGTGAGAAATTCTGTGGTGGTGTTCTTGCTCTTGAATTCGGGCACATCGTCGAGGTTCTTGTAGTTCAGCGGCTGCAATGTCGCCTTCAGCACATCATGCGCGCGGCCGATGTCGATAACGATGCCGTGGTCGTCGAGCGTATCGGCGATGAAGGCCGCATCGATGACGAAGGTCGCGCCGTGCAGCGCCTGCGCCGGGCCGAAGACGGCGCCGCGAAACGAATGGGCGATCATAATGTGGTCGCGAACTTCGACAGCGAACAAGCTGAAACCTCTCAAGCGTTAGAGTAATCAACAACCTGGCACAGCACGCCGCCTTGCGGCGACAGAATATCAGGCAGCTTCGACGGCAGATCGGCGAATGCAATCGATGGCGCCAGCAAGGCGTCGAGCGCCGGATCCTTCAGCAGATCGAGCGCCGCGGCGAGACGGCGCGCGTAGCTCCAGCGCGGGCGATGCGACGGCGCTACCTTGCCGACCTGACTCGAAATCAATTTGAGACGACGGCTGTGAAACGCAGCCCCGAGCGGCGCCGCTACGTCCTTCGTCCCGTACCAGCTCATTTCCAGCACCGTCGCTTCATCGCCCGCCAGATCGAGCGCCGTTGTCAAACCCGCCGCGCTGCCGCTGGCGTGAAAGACCACGTCGCAGTCTCCGTGCGCCTTGTCAGGCGCGGCAAAGCTAACACCGAGCGCTCGCGCTAATTCCCCGCGCGACGCATCAACGTCGATCAGCGTCACCTGCGCGCCGGGCAAACGGCCGCAGAGATACGCCACCAGCGCGCCGACGACGCCGGCACCGACCACCGCAATGCGATCGGCGGGGCCGGGCGCGGCATCCCATACGGCGTTGAGCGCCGTCTCCATATTCGCCGCCAGAATTGCACGCCGCGCCGTTACGCCATCCGGCACCGCTGTGACCGCATCCGCTGGGACATCGAACACCGTTTGATGCGGATGCAGCGCGAACACGGTTTGGCCCTGCTCCGTGCGGCCGACCATGGCGTAGCCGTATTTCACCGGAAACGGGAACGCGCCCGCCATGAACGGCGCACGCATGCGCTCGTACTCGCTCGCAGGCACGCCGCCGGAGAACACCAGCCGCTCGGTGCCCCGGCTGATGGCGCTGTGCAGCGCCCGGACGCGCACCGTCCCCGCGGGCGGCGCGCCCAGCGGCTCATCGCGAATTTCCGCCCGCCCCGCGGCGGCATACCAGAGCGCTTTTGCAGTCAAATCCGGCACTTCTTCATCCACCGATCCGGCCCTTGGACTTTTCGGCCTTCCCCCGGGTATATCCTGAACCAGGGTAAGAATGCAGGGGGATCGGTTTCCCGATGACCGACAGTACGTATTCGTTCGCCGGCGCTCCGGAAGGCGCCGCGACGTCGGCTTTGACGCGCCGCCGGGCGCTGTTCGGCAGCCTCGTCGGCGTGACGATGCTGGCGGTGCTGTGGCTCGCCGCCGTCGCCGTGCCGCCGACGAGCTTCGGCGCCATCTCCTTTCTGGTGCTGTTTACCGTCACCCTGCCCTGGTCGGTGATCGGCTTCTGGAACGCTTTCATCGGCTTCTGGATCATGCGCCTGGCGCGCGATCCCGCCGTGACCGTCAACCCGATGGCGGCCAGCATTCGCGGCGACGAGCCGATCACGGCGACCACCGCCATCCTGATGTGTATTCGCAACGAGAGCCCGGAGCCGGTGGCGCGCAATCTGCAGCCGCTGCTTGAAGGGCTGGTCGCGGCCAACGTCGCCGACAAATTCCACGTCTATGTGCTGAGCGACAGCAGCATTCCCGACGTCATCGCCGAGGAAGAAGCGCTGGTGAAGACCTTCACCGCGCAGTGGCAGGGCATCATCCCGGTCACCTATCGCCGCCGCGAGATCAACACCGCGTTCAAGTCCGGCAACATCCGCGACTTCTGCGACCGCTGGGGCGCCAATCACGACTTCGCGCTGACGCTGGATGCCGACAGCTTCATGCCGGCCGACGCCGTGCTGCGCATGGTACGCATCGCGCAGGCCCATCCAACGCTCGGCATTTTGCAGACGCTGATCGTCGGCATGCCGTCGGCCAGCGTCTTCGCGCGCGTGTTCCAGTTCGGCATGCGGCTCGGCATGCGCTCCTACACGCTCGGCTCGGCGTGGTGGCAGGGCGATTGCGGACCCTATTGGGGCCACAACGCCATCATCCGCCTCGCCCCTTTCATCGCGCATTGTCATATACCGGTGCTGCCGGGCAATGGCCCGCTGTCGGGCTGGGTGCTGAGCCACGATCAGGTCGAAGCCGTGATGATGCGCCGCGCAGGATACGAAGTGCGCGTGCTGCCGGTCGAAGGCATGAGCTTCGAGGAAAATCCGCCGACCTTGATGGAATTCGGCCGCCGCGACCTGCGCTGGCTGCAAGGCAATATGCAGTACTGGCAATTGCTCGGCATGCCGGGCCTCAAGCCCGTGAGCCGCTTTCAACTGATGTTCGCGATCCAGATGTATATGGGCTCGCCGGCCTGGATGCTGATGACCGCCATCGGCGCCGTGCTGCTCGCATTCTCGAATGGTCCGACGGGGCAATATGTCCCGGTCGAACCCGGCGCCGGCACGCTGCTGTTCGTCATCATGATGCTGATGACCTTCGCGCCGAAGATCGCCACGGTGATCGACGTGCTGCTGACGCCGGTGCCGCGCCGCGCCTGGGGCGGCCCGCTCGTGTTCGCCGCCAATATCGCGGTCGAGACCTTGTTCATGCTGTTGCTCGCGCCGCTGATTGCGCTGTCGCACACCATCTTCATGACGCGGCTGTTCGTGTTCCGCGATGGCGGCAGCTGGCCGAGCCAGATGCGGCAAAGCCACGCCGTGCCGTGGAGTGAAGCGATCGCGAAATTCTGGCCGCAGACTTTGGCCGGCATTGTGGTGCTGACCATCGTCGCCGTGAAGGCGCCGCATGATTTCACCTTTGCACTGCTGGGCACCGCTGGTCTTGTGCTGGCGCCGGTTTTTGCCGTGGTCACCGCCTCGCCCGCGTTGGGCCGGGTCTTTGCCCGCATCGGCATCTGCCATCTGCCGGAAGAAAAGGTCGTACCGGCGGCGTTGGAGCCGCTTCGCCTGCCGGCGCTTGAGATCAACGCGCCACAGGCGCGCTAGCGCATCATGCTGGATGCGCTGCGAACGATTTCCGGAATCTTTCGCTCGCTGCGCATCTATTACGGCAACCGCCGCCATGGTCCGGCGATGGACCGGATGTATGCGGCGTTCGTGAAGCCCGGCGATCTCGTCTTCGACATCGGCGCCCATGTCGGTGATCGCATCGCGGCGTTCCGGCGGCTGGACGCGCGCGTCGTCGCCGCCGAACCGCAACCGGCTTTGGTGAAGACGCTGCGGCTGATTTACGGCCGCGACGCCAGCGTCGCCATCGAGCCGACCGCCATCGGGCGGCAGGCCGGCGAGATTGAATTGAGCGTCAATGTCGCCAATCCCACCGTCTCCACCGCTTCCACCGACTTCATCGCCGCCGCGGCAAATGCGCCGGGCTGGCAGGGCCAAAGCTGGGGCAAAAAACTCCGCGTGCCGCTGACGACCATCGACGCGCTGATCGAACGACATGGCGTCCCCGCTTTCATCAAGATCGACGTCGAGGGTTTTGAAGCCGAAGCGCTCGGCGGTCTCAGCACGCCGGTTGCGGCGCTGTCCTTCGAGTTCACCACCATCCAGCGCGATGTCGCACGCGCCTGCATCGAACGCTGCAGCGCGCTTGGTTACACCCAGTTCAACGCCGCGCTCGGCGAGAGCCAGCAGCTTGTCCACGCCGCATGGTGTGACCCCGCCACCCTCACCCGCTGGCTTGACGCATTGCCGCCCGAGGCGAATTCCGGAGACGTCTATGCCCGTCTCTGAGCGGCGCGCGGCCTTGCTTATCGCGGCGATGTGCGCCGCCGGCTTCGCACTGACCCTATGGGTGTTCTGGCCCGGCGTGCAGACCTTCGACGCCTTCTACATCTACAAGGACATGGGCACGCGCAGCTACGGCGACTGGCAATCGCCGGTGATGATCGTGCTCTGGGCGCTGATCGATCCCATCGCGCCGGGCACGGGCAGCCTGCTGCTGCTGACGGTGGCGCTGTACTGGCTGACCTTCGGCCTTGTCGCGGGCGTCGTTGCGCGGCGCTCCGTGTGGCTCGCCTTGCTGCTGCCGCTGCTGGCGATGTCGCCGCCCGCCTTTGTGTTCGTCGGCATCATCTGGCGCGACATTCTGTTTGCCGTCACCTGGCTCTTGGCCGCCGCCCTCGTCTACGCCGCCACCGATCGGGCGTCGCGGTTTCGTATCGCGGCGCAAACTGTCGCCATTGCCCTGCTGATCTTCGGCGTGTTGCTGCGTCCGAACTCGCTCGCCGCCGCGCCGGTTTTGCTCACCTATCTCGTGTGGCCACGCGGTTTCCCGTGGAAGCGCGCGGCGATGATGTACGTGCCGGCGGCGCTGGCGCTCTTCGGCCTCGTGCAGGTGATCTATTACGGCGTCCTGAATGCCGAACGGCAGCACCCGCTGCACTCGATCATGGTCTTCGATCTCGGCGGCATATCGCACTTCAGCAAGGACAACGTGTTCCCCGGAACGTGGAACGCCGACGAGACGAAGCTGATCACGGACGGCTGCTACAAGCCGCTGGCCTGGGATGTCTATTGGACGCAGGAGCCCTGCCTGTTCGTGATGGAGCGTCTCGAACGCGATAAATTGTTCGGCACGCCGGCGCTGGCGGAGGCGTGGAAGAATGCCACCCTGAAGCACCCGACTGCTTATCTGCAACACCGCGCCACCTTCATGGCGACGTTTCTGTTCGGGTCCGACAACATGACGATGTGGTCGCGCGATCTCGACGATCCCGACAAGATCATCTTCGCCGACAAGCCGCGCCTCATGGAGCTGAAAGCCGTTCACGACGCGCTGCTGCCGACGCCGCTGTTTCGTGCCGGAACGTGGCTGCTGGTGGACATCTTAGTCTGCCTGTTCGCGTGGCGGCGGCGCAACACCCCGGCCGGCGCCTTCGCCCTCGGCATTTGCGGCTCGGCCATCGTTTACATCATGACGTTCTTCACCGTCGGCGTCGCCACCGATTTCCGCTACGCCTACTGGGGCGTGCTGGCTGGCATGAGCGGCGCGGTCGCCACCGCCGCGCGGCGGACCTGATGGCAACCGGCGACGATAGGGTCGCGTGGGGGCGGGTCAGCCGCCTCGCCACCGGCGCGGGCCTCGTTGCATCGTCTCTTTTTATTCTCGTCGGCCTCGCGACCCGGCTGCAAATGTTCGGTGACGGCTCGATCTTTTCCTACGCCGTCGCAGCACAGGATGCTTGGGCGTTTCACTGGCACAACATCTCCGGACGGCTGTTCGTTTATCTCTACGCCTATATCCCCGCCGAAGCCGTGGTGGCGCTCGCTGGCAGCGCGGCGGCGGGGATCACGGCTTACGGCCTGCTGTTTTTCGCCGCGCCGCTGCTCGGCCTACTGCTCACATTTGCCGCCGATCGCAGCAAAGGCCGCGCGCTCTTCACCTATGCCTGCCTGTCGACGGCCGCCGTGTGCCCGCTCGTCTATGGCGCGCCGACCGAGATGTGGATGGCGCACAGCCTGTTCTGGCCGGCGCTGGCGCTGTGCCTCTATGCACCGCTCGATGGACGCGGCCGTGCAGCGGTCGCTGCCGCCCTGCTCGCGCTCATTTTCACACATGAAGGTGCGGTCGTTCTGGCGAGCGTCATTCTGTTCGCCGTGTTCCTGCGCGGCTGGCGCAACACGCAATTTGCCCGCGCCGCCCTTGCTTTCGCCGGAGCAATGGCGATCTGGCTCGCCGTCAAGCTCACCATCCTGCCCGATGCCTACATCGCCGGCGTCATGAATGCCGCGGCGCTCAAGTTCATCGACATCGGCAACCTCACCGAGCCGGCCTTTGTACTGCTGGTGGTCGCCATCGCCCTCGACGATGTTCTGACCATCGCCTTGCGGCGCGTCGCGACGAACAAGGCGCACATCATCTCACTCGTCATTTGCGTGATGTTGCTCTTCGCCTACTGGTTCTGGTTCGACCGTTCGCTGCTGGCGGAGGATCGCTACAATCTGCGCACCGCCCTGCTGATCCTGACGCCGGTGTTCGGGCTGACGGCCGCGGTTCAGACCATGGACGACGCCGCGCGGGCGCAATCGCCGCTGCCCTTTCTCGCGCCGGTCGCCAACGCCATCGAGCGCGCCGCCAATCCGCGCGTCATTTTCAGCGCGTTGGTTCTGACGTTGCTGGTCCATGCGGTGGAAACGACGAAATTCGTCTGGGGCTGGACGCAGTACAAAGCCGCCATCGCCGCGCTCGCGACCGGCAGCGCCGCGGACCCTGCGCTCGGCGATGCGCGCTTCGTGTCGTCGAAACGGATCGAGCCTGCGCTCAACCGGCTGTCGTGGCATTCGACCACGCCCTATCTGTCGGTCCTGCTCGCGCCCGGTGTGAAGCCGGAGCGGCTCGTTATCGATCCGAACACCGGTTACTTCTGGCTACCCTGCGACACGGCCAAACAGAGCGAGCGCTATAGCGTGGCGCTCCCAGCCGAGAGCCGAAAACTCATCCGCATCTACAGCTGTTTGCACCGTTAAGGCTTGGTGACGCCGGCGGTCCACGCCTTGAAGTCGGTGTCCGACACATCGGGCAGCTTCTTCAGAAACGCCACGATCTGCCAGAGTTCCTGATCCTTGACGCCCGCCACTTCGAAGCTCGGCATGCCGGTCATGTTGATGCCGTTCTTCACCACCCAGAACAATTCCGCGGGCGAGCGTTCGTTGACGACTTCCTTCAGGTCCGGCGGATCGGGGTGCAGGCCTTCGGAAAACTTGGCCCAACCGACGCCGGGGCCGCCGTGACAGGTCGTGCAGCCCTGCGCGAGAAACAGTTTGGCGCCGGCCTGCACCATCGCCGGCTCTTCGATGTTGGCGGGAACTGGATCCTTGGCGTGGCGCGCGATCGAGGCCGTGCGCACGCGGATCAGCACCGATTTGAGGATTTCCGGCTCATAGGCCGTGCCGGCGACGCTGTAGAAGCCGCCGAAGAAAAAAGCCGCCGCGACGACGGCGCCGATCAGTCCGAGCGCGCCGATGAGTGCCAGCAACAGCTTCATGAGAATCTCCTGACCGAACGGCTTGACGACCAGACTATCCAAATTCGCAGGGCTGGTCCACGGCACGCGCCGCGTGTCTAGCCGACCGGCGGCGCCTGTGCTGTAGTTTGCGAAACGGCGCAAAGCCGAAAACAAAAAGACGATCCGGGAGGTTACCAATGAACGCACCTGTGGATGCGGCCAAGAGCGAAATCCGCGACAACATGCAGATCGACTGGGACGCGCCCATTCCGATGGGTGACGGCATCGTGCTGCGCGCGGATGTGTTCCGCCCCGCCAAGCCCGGCACATATCCGGTCATCCTGAGTTACGGGCCTTACGCCAAGGGCCTGTCGTTTCAGGAAGGCTACAAGAGCCAATGGTCGCGCGTGATCAAGTCGGCGCCCGAAGTGCTCGAAGGCTCGAGCAACAAATATCAGAACTGGGAACTGGTCGATCCGGAGAAGTGGGTGCCGGACGGTTATGCCTGCGTGCGCATCGACTCGCGCGGCTCCGGCCGTTCGCCCGGCATGCTCGACGTGTGGTCGGCGCGCGAGGCGCAGGACATCTATGAGTGCGTCGAGTGGGCCGGCACGCAAGGCTGGAGCAACGGCAAGGTCGGCATCAACGGCATTTCCTACTACGCCATGAACCAATGGAATGCGGGCGCGCTGCGGCCGCCGCATCTAGCGGCGCTCTGCATCTGGGAAGGCGCCTGCGACTATTATCGCGACCTGTGCCGCCATGGCGGCATCCTCAGCGATTTCCTCAACACCTGGCATCCGCGGCAGGTCGCGGGCGTGCAGCACGGCGTCGGCGATCGCGGCGCGCGCAGCGTCGTCACCGGTGAAACCGTGGCGGGTCCGCCGACCTTGTCGGCCGAGGAGTTGAAAGGAAAACGCACGGACACGCCGGGCGAAGCCAAGGAACACGTCTATCGCGACGATTATTACGCCGCGCGCACGGCGGATTTCTCGAAAATCGAAGCGCCTGTTCTCTCCGCCGCCAACTGGGGCGGCATGGGTCTGCACACGCGTGGTAATTTCGAAGGCTGGGCCGCCGCCGGCTCCAAGCAGAAATGGCTGGAGGTGCATGGCGACACGCACTTCACCCATTTCTATTCAAGTTATGGCGAGGGATTGCAGCGGAAGTTCTTCAGCTATTTCCTCAAGGGCGAGGATACCGGCTGGAGCCAGCAGCCGCCGGTCTCGGTCAATGTCCGCCATCCGCACGAAAAGTTCGTGCTGCGAGCCGAGAAGGAATGGCCGCTGGCCCGCACGCAGTGGACAAAGTATTTCCTCGAGCCGCAGAACAACGGTCTTGGCACCGCCGAGCCGCATGCAGACGTGATGCTGACCTACGAGACCAGCGGCGACGGCCTGACCTTCCGCACGCCGCCGATGCACAAGCCGCTCGAAATCACCGGCCCGATCGCCGCGAAGCTCTGGGTGTCGTCGGACAACACCGACGCCGACCTGTTCCTGGTGCTGCGCGTGTTCGATCCGCAGGGCAAGGAAGTCACCTTCATCGGCTCGAACGATCCGCGCGTGCCGGTCGGTCTCGGATGGCTGCGCGCCTCGCAGCGCACGCTCGACAAGGCGAAATCGAAGCCCTATCGCCCGTGGCACTCGCACGACGAGACGCAGCCGCTGACGCCCGGCACGCCGGTCGAACTCGATATCGAAATCCTGCCGACCAGCATCGTCGTGCCGCCGGGCTATACCTTGGCGCTCACCGTGCGCGGCAAGGATTACGAAGTCGACGGCACCGATATCGCGCTGCCGAATGCGCCCTACCCGATGAAGGGCGTCGGGCCGTTCCTGCACATCGATCCGAACGACCGCCCGGCAAAAGTCTTCGGTGGCAAGAACACCCTGCATTTCGCCGCCGGCAAGCAGCCTTACCTCTTGTTACCCGTTATTCCGGAGGCTTAAGCTCACTACAAAAGACCAAAACAAAAAATATCCTTGGGAGGATCGTCATGAAGCGCCTTGCTAGCCTTGCTGCGTCCGTTCTCGGCCTCGCTTTGCTCGCTGTGCCTGTTTCGGCGCAGCAATATCCAAACCGCACCATCACGATTATCTGCCCCTATCCGGCCGGCGGTCCGACCGACCAGACCGCGCGCGTGGTCGCCAACTTCCTCACCAAGAAATTCGGCCAGAACGTCATCGTTGAAAACGTCACCGGCGGCGGCACCAACATCGCCACCAACCGCGCCGCCAAGGCGGCTCCCGACGGCTACACGCTGCTGCTGCACAATCTGCAGATTTCCGCGAACCCGACGCTCTACAAGAGCCTGCCCTTCGACACCGCGAAGGATCTCACCGGCGTGATGATGGTGAACAACAATCCGCTGGTGATGGTCGGCCGCAAGGACCTGCCGCCGAACACGCTGCCGGAATTGCTCACCTACATGAAGACAAACCGCCTGAAGGCCGCGCTGCCGGGCTATGGCGCCACTGGCCATCTCGCGACGACATTGGTCGGTCAGGAAGCCAAGGTGCAGATCGATCAGATCCCCTATCGCGGCGCCGCGCCGGCGATCACCGATCTGCTGGGCGGCCACGTCGACCTGTTCTTCGCCACGCCGCAATCCATCATGCCGCAAGTGAAAGCCGGACAGCTAAAAGCATTCGGCGTCACCTCCGCGACCAAGCTTGAGAAAATGCCGGAGGTCGGCAGTTTCGTGCAGGCGCTGGGGCCCAAACTCGAGATCCTGTACTGGCAGGCGATGTACGCGCCCGCCGGTACGCCCGATGCGGTGATCAACACGCTCAACGCCGCGATGCAGGAAGCCGTGGCCGATCCCACCATCATCAAGACGTGGGACGACGAAGGCTTCTTCATCTATCCGAAGGCCCAGCAGACCGTTGCCTTCGCCAACTCGACGCTCAAGAGCGAAATCGAGCGCTGGGGCCAGGTGATCCGCGACAACAATATTCACGTCGAGCAGTAAAAGGCTGAACGCAACGCGTACTCCGCTCATTCCCGCGCAAGCGGGACTCCAGTGCTTTCTTTTCGTGGCTCTGGGTCCCCGCTTTCGCGGGGACGAGCGGAGAGCGGTTACTGCCCCGGCTTCAGCACGTCTTCGAGCCAGTCCCACATATAGGCCGAGCAGATCGACTGGTTATCGATCTGGCAGTGGTGATAGCCGCCCTCTTCGCGCGTAAAGAGCTTGAACACCTTCTGCTTCGAGCCGACGGCATCGAAGCATTTCTGTGCCTCGGGCAGCGGGATCTGCTCGTCGCCCTCGCCATGCAGCATCAGGAACGGGCACGTGATCTTCTGCACCGCGCCGTCGAGCTTGAACGGTTCGAGCTTCTTGATCGCGTCGTCCTGGCCGCTGGCATTGAGCACCCACGAGATGTGCTGCGCCGCCACCGACAGCGACGGCGTTACCGACGACGCGATGCGGTCGAACCGGTCCTGCCAGATTTTCTGGTAGTCCCACTGCGCGCCCCAGGCGATGCAGCAGGCAAAGCGCTGCTCGAAGGCTGCCGCGCGCGGCGCGTAATAGCCGCCGAGGCTGATCGCCATGACACCGATGCGCTTGGGATCGATCTCCGGCCGCGCCGCCAGCCATTCATAGCACGGGGTGGCGTAATGCTCGGTGTCATGCCGCAGATAGAGATTACGGAAGCGGATCGCTTCGCCGTTTCCAGGTCCATCCACGATCAGACAGGCAATGCCGCGCGCCGCCAGATCGGCGACGCCCTTGAGATATTGAATCTCCTTGGTCACATCGAGCCCGTCGAAGAACACCATGGCCGGCAGCTTCTTGCCGCCGTTCATCGGCTCGGCATGGACGTAAATCGCCGGCAGGCTGGTGTCGCCATAGGGAATCTCGACGTGCTCCATCTTCGGGCGCTTGAGATATTGCGCGGCGTCTTTCAGGCACTGCACGCCGCGCATATAGGCGTCATTGCCTTCCTTGCTCTTGGGCTGAAGGAAGCGCTCGCCGACGTGATAATAGGCGCTGGCGCGCTTGAGATATTCCGCACCACTTTTGCCGTGCCCATCGGCGATGCGCTCCCGCCCACGATCCTCAACCGTGCGGGCCTCGCGTGCCCACTCGCGGAACCAGACGTCGTCATTGCCAATGTGATCCTTCAGCCGCAAGCCGATGCGGTGAATTTCACCGATTTCGGCTCCGCCCCACGGCGCCATGTTGAGGCCGATGAGCAGACCGTGCGACCAGCGGTAGTTCTCCGGGAAGTAGACGAACGACAATTCTTCTTGCTTTTGTGACATGCGAAATTTCCACACCTGTGTTTTCGGCTCCCGCACTTGAATCTATTTCAAAGCGCGAGGCAACCATTGTAGCCTTCAACCAAGACCCGGGTTTCGCACCGCAACAAAATTCACGACACGAACGGCCGTTTCAGCGGCCGCACATTGGCAAGGCCGACCATGAACAAGCCGCACACGCCGTTTCGCCTCGAAGAAGCAACCATCGACGAACTGCACGCCGCCATCAAATCCGGCGAGACCACCGTCAAGGCGACGGTCGAGCACTACATTGCGCGCGTGCGCGCCTTCAACGGTCCCTCCAGCATGCTGGTGACGGAAGACGGCGCCGACATTCCGCAGGCAACCGGCGCGGTGCGTGGCGGCAAGCCGCTGAAGTTTCCGACCAGGACGATGAAGATGTCGGATCTCGTCCCCGACCTCGACAAGTACAAGGGGCCGCCGCTGGAATACGGTCGCATGGAAGCCACCGCATCCGACCCTTCGGTGCAACAGCAGTTCGGCACCATTGTCGGCATTCCCAATGCCGGACAGGTCAACTCCATCGGCACGCTCAATATTCGCGGCGAGCGTTCGGTGACATGCAAGGGCGACTACGACCTGCACCCGTCGAAAGGGCCGCTGCCGAAGGGCGCGCCGCCGATCTGCGAATTCTTCCGCCACCAGCCGGATTCGCTGGAGCGCGCCGCCGGACTCGACGCGCAGTTCGGCCGCAATCCCGATCTCGACAAGATGCCGATGTACGGCGTCGTGTTCTCGTTCAAGGATCCGTTCGACACCAAGGATATGCGCTCGACCGGCGGCGGCGACGCGGCCTACGATTTCGATTTCCCGGCGCGCGACCACAAGCTCGTCGAACAACTGCGCAACAAAGGCGCCATCATCTTCGCCAAGGCGATCAACACCGAATATAACGGCCGCGCCGGCGATCCTGGCGGGCGGCATCAGCCTGCCAAGATCATTCCGTCCGTGCTCGGCTATCAGCGCGCGACCTGGGGCGGCAATCCGTCCAACCCCTACGACACGACACGCGCCGCTTCGCTCGGCTCCAGCTCCGGCTCGGCACTGTCGGTCTCGACCAACATGGTGATGGCGAGCCTCGGCGAAGAGACGCGCGCCTCCTGCCGCGGCCCGTCAAACCACAATGCCGTGGCGCTGATCCTGCCGCACAAGGCGATGATCGGTTTCGACGGCGGCGCGATCGGCGCCGACATCCATTGCGACCGCACCGGCATCCATGCCCGCAACCTGCCCGACTGCGCCAAAATCCTCGACGCGCTGAAGGACCCGGAGGACGGCTATTACGATCCGCGCGATCCCTTCACCACCGTGCCGCGCTCATCTGTCATCAGCGGCGGCTACACCAAGCACGCCACCGCCAACGGCGCGCCCGGCGCGCTGAAAGGCGTTCGCCTCGGCGTCATTCGCGAGTCGATGGTCTATCCGAAGGACTCGATCACCGAGAAGCCGATCGTCGACGCCGCGAAGAAGGAAGTCCAAAGCATCCTGGCCGACAAACTCGGCGCGACGCTTGTCGAATCCGGCGATCCGTTGTGGCAGCCCGACCCCGCCTGCGAAAAGATGACGGTCGACTTCCGCCGGGCGCTGGCGCGTCTCATTCCGGTGTTCATGCCGGACATCCTGTTCCGGCTCCGCAAGGATGGCACGCCGCTGTTCAAGGAATTCGCCGCCGCCATCGTCCCGACCGAGTTCTTCCCGGGAAAGACCTTCGGCACCGGCACCATGACGCCGATCGACTACTGCGTGGCGCTGGCGGACGGCCACATCGAAGGGCCGATCAATCTCGATATCGGCACCATCCAGCAGCAGGAACTGTCCAACACCTTCCGTTTCCACATTCCGCAATATCTGACGCGGCGCGCCGCGGACTGGAAGGCCAAGGGCTTTACCGAAACGCTGACGAGCTTTGCTGAGTTGAACAAGCGTTCGAAATTCTGGGGCGACGACCAGCGGTCGGCCTTCAAGAACTGGGAAGAAGTCGCCGACCCGCGCAACCGGCTCGACGGCCGCCAGGGCGTCAACGAACGCATCATGCTGCGCGAACTGCTGCGCCGTGCCGACATGATGGTGATCCTGGAGAATAAAATCGACGCGCTGGTGCGTTTGCACACGCCGTGGGCGCCGGGGCTCATCGGCCATCCGCATCAATACGATTTGCCGAGCAACCTGCGGCCGGAGTCGCTCTACGGCCCCAATGCCGGCCTCACCGAAATGCTGGTGCCCGCGGGTTATGTGACCACGGTCTACGATCCGGTGTTCAAGCTGACCGCCGACGGCAAGAGATATGTGTCGCAAGGCTCGCACACGCCGACGACCATTCCGGCACCGGGCCTGCCCTTCTCGCTCGTGTTCCGCGCCGAACCCGGCAAGGAAGACCGCTTGCTGGAAATCGCGTCGTCCTATGAAGCAGCATCGAAGCGCCGCATCCCGCCGCCGGCGTTTGGACCGATAACTGTTTCGTAGTCATTCCGGACGCCGCGCAGCGGCGATCCGGAATCCACATATGCAAAGAAGGCCAGTTTAACTGGATCGCGGGTGTGCGCCTTCAGCGCGCCCCGGAATGACATTCTATTGACCGTTCAAAGACGCCAGACGTCGCCGCCGCGCCGACGGCGATGCGGCCCGGCTCACGCACGCCTTTCAAGCCCAGCGGATTGAGCGGCGACGGCGCCTCCCGAAGCAAAACTTCACGTCCGGAATTTTCGTCGCCCACGTGAGCGGAAGGAAGAATTGCCGCAGCGTGTGGATGCTCACAATTTCGGCACGGCGTTTGCTTGCATACAAGCGAATGCGCCGCCGGAACCGCTCCAGCGGCAGAACGTCAAAAAGTCTTGTTAGAACCTGGAGTTAGACATGACGCGTTTTAAAGCAAGCCGCCGGACGATCCTGGGAGCGCTCGCTGCCGTCGCCTTGAGCACCCTACCCGCCGCGGCGCAGGACAAGGTCAAGGTCGGCGTGTTCCCGATCTCGTCGTCGCTGCCCTACTTCGTCGCCATCGGCGAAGGCTACTTCAAGGAAGCCAATATCGAGCTGGAAACCATCCGCCTGATGGGCGGCCCGCCGAACGTCGCCGCCCTGATGACAAATCAGATCGACGTTTCGGCCGTGCTGGTCACGCTCGAAGGCCTCAACGCCGACGTCAAGAAGCCCGGCGTCGCCATGTACGTCGCCATGCACAGCCAGACGCCCGTCTACAAGATGGAACAGTTTGTCGTACGTGAAGGCCTCATCGACAAGGTGAAGTCGCTGAAGGACTTCAAGGGCCTCAAGCTGATGTCGGCGCCGGGACCGGCCAACGTCAACACCGCCAAGGGCATTCTCGCCAAGGCCGGCCTCAAGGAAGGCGACTACACGATCGACCAGCTCGACATGGGCCAGCACGTCAACGCCATGAAGGCCGGCACCTTCGACGGCGGCTATACGCTGGAGCCGAGCGGCACAATGATGGAGAAGATGGGCGCGGCCAAGACGCTCGAAGCCGGCGTCATCTCCAAATACATCCTCGGCGACACGAAGGCCGATGCCTTCGCCGCGGGTTGCGCCTTCTCGAGCGAATTCATCGAGAAGCGTCCGGACGTCGCCAAGCGCTTCGCCGGCGCCTGGGCCAAGGCCATCGCATACATCAACAAGGAGCCGGAAAAGGCGCGCAAGTATCTCGCCAAGAACACGCTGACGCCGGACGACCTCGTCGATAGCATTCCGATGCTGGGCTACATCATGGTCAAGGACATGAACGCCAAGCAGCTCGGCTATCTGCAGCAGTTCGCCGACTTCGGTACCGAAATCGGCGTCGTGCCCGAAAAGGTCGACGTCAAGAAGTACATCAAGTCGTTTTAACGATGACCCAACTCCGCTCATTCCCGCGAAAGCGGGAATCCAGATCTGCAACACTTTTGAACGTGGCCCCTGGGTCCCCGCTTACGCGGGGACGAGCGGCCTGGGGTGTACAATGACTGGTGCACAGCACGCCCTTCGTATCGAGACGACGGGCGTGCCGTCGGCATCTCTCAAGGTCGGCGACATCAAGCGTCCGCATGTCACCATCCGCGGCCTGAGCAAGAAATTCGGCAAGACCACGATCTACGAGAACTTCGACCTCGACATTCCGCGCGGCGAGTTGATCTCGGTGTTCGGCCCGAACGGCTGCGGCAAGAGCACGCTGATCAACATGATCGCCGGGCTGATCCCGGTCGATGCCGGGCAGATCCTGTTCGACGGCATGCAACTCTCCGACATCAAGTTCGGCTACGTCTTCCAGAACTACCGCGAGGCGCTGTTTCCGTGGATGCGCGCCTTCGACAACATCGCCTATCCGCTGAAGATGATGAAAGTGCCCGCCGCCGAGCGCAAAGCGCGCACCGAGCGGCTGGTCGCGCATCTCGGCGTCAAGCTCGACCTCAATATGTTTCCCTACCAGATGTCCGGCGGGCAGCAGCAGCTCGTCTCCATCATGCGGGCGCTGGTGGTCGAGCCCGAAATTCTCTTCCTCGACGAGCCCTTCTCCGCGCTCGATTACGAGATGACGTTGTTCATGCGCGAGCAACTGCAGAAGCTGTTCATGGAGAGCGGCACGACCATGGTGCTGGTATCGCACGACCTCGAGGAAGCGGTCTATCTCGCCGACCACGTCCTGCTGTTGTCACGAAATCCCGCCAGAGTTGCCGATTTTCCCGCAGTTACCGCCCCCAGGCCCCGCACCGACGCGACTTTGTCAGAATCCGAGTTTGTCACCACAAAGGCGCACTGCCTTGAAGTGTTCCAGCGCGAAGTGAGACGCGGATGAAAGAAAAATTCGAGCCCTTTCTCCCCGTCATTGGTGTGGTCATCCTATTCGGCGTCTGGTTTATCGCCACGTCGCTCAAGGTCGTCGATCCCGTGCTGCTGCCGTCTCCGGTCGAAGCCGGCAAGGCGTTCTACAAGGGCATGTACGGCGTGCTCGGCTTCGATTTCGTCAAAACGGTCTATCGCACCTTGATGGCGACATTGATCGCCGCAGTGATCGGCATTCCGCTCGGCATCCTGCTCGGCTCCTCGGAGCGGCTGTACCGTTCGCTCGAGTTCGTCATCGACTTCTTTCGCTCGACGCCGGCTTCGGCGATGTTTCCGCTGTTCCTCGTGCTGTTCGGCGTCGGCGACGAAACCAAGATTTCGGTCGCCGCCTTCGGCGCCATTCTCGTCATTCTGTTCAACGTCGCCTACGGCGTCATGAACGCCCGCAAGACCCGCCTGCTCGCCGCCAAGGTCATGGGCGCCTCGCGGCTGCGGGTTTTGTTCGACGTCATGCTGTTTGAATCGCTGCCGCAGACCTTCGTCGGGCTGCGCAATGGCGTGTCGCTGGCGCTCGTCATCATCGTGGTCGCCGAAATGTTCATCGGCTCGCAGGACGGGCTCGGCCACAGCGTGTTCGAGGCCCAGCAGTTGTTCGAGATGCCCCGGATGTACGCGGCCATCTTTGCTTCCGGCGCATTGGGCTATGGCCTGAACCTGCTGTTCCTGACCATCGAACGCCGCTTCGTCCACTGGTCGGGAAAATAGGCCGGCCAGCGGGCCCTCGCGGCCCCGCCCAATAGGCCGTTTCTGGCACCCCGGCTGTCCCCTCGCATTCCGGGCCGGGCTATACTAAAGCCTGCCGGTCGGCCGTCCCGGGGGAACCATGCGTATTCTAGCCTGCACCTTTATGGTGGCGACCTGTCTGGTCGCCCAGCAGGCCTCGGCGCAGACCACGCCGGTCGCCTTCTGGAAAACGGTGCAGGCCAACTGCAACACCACCGCGGCCAAGCCGCCCAGCGACGCCGCCAAGCGCATCGCGCAAAACGCCATCGACGAGTTCAAGGCATTCGACGGCCACGAGATCGACGCCGCCGGGCGTCTGTTTCACTTCGGTCTGACCGAGGCGGAGCACGAAGAAGATGACGGCGGCGGCAAGCCGCCCACCGGCCTTGGCCAGGCCGGCTGGCAACAAGTGTCGAAATACTGGCGCTCGCTGTTCGACAACGAACCCTGGGACAAGCTCGAAGTGCGCGGCTACCGCGACGCCTCGGCCTTCAAGCCGGACACGCAGGGCTCCGAGTTGCTGCGCACATCGGCCGCCCGGCTGCTCAAGGCCGCCGACAATGAGCAGGACCCGCAGGAGCGCGAAGTCCTGCGCGAAGCCGCGATCCGCGCCGCCATGATCGACACGCCGTGGTCGGCGGCCTTCATCAGTTATGTCGTCCGGCAATCCGGTGTCGCGGAGAACACGTTCCGGTACTCGAACGCACACCGCGCCTATATCTACGACGCCTTCACCGCCAGCGTGGAAGAAGCCGACAAGCAGACCGGCACTCCCCATCTCAACCGCGCCTGCCCGGTCGCCACGACCAAGCCGCGCATCGGCGATATCCTGTGCGAGCAGCGCGAGCCGACATTGGCCGCGATGAGCGACAAGGATGTGCGTGAGCGCATCCGCCAGGAGATCGAGACCAAGAGTGAAACGCGTTCGGTGCGCCGCGCCCATTGCGAGGTCGTCGCCCGCATCGATGCCAAGGCGCACCGCATGTACACGATCGGCGGCAATGTGGCGCAGTCGATCACCGCGCGACAGTTGAACCTGCGCCGCGATCTGAAATTCCCGCTGGCGCAGAAAGGCCATTGCGGCGGGGCGAACCGCTGGGCGCTGGAACTGCCGGCGGCCAATGCGCCGCGCCAGCCCACCAAGTGCTCGCTCAACGACAAGAAATGGTTTGTCCTGCTACAAGTGCGCTAATTCGGCCATAGTTTTCGCCGGTACTGCCGCCGCGCAGTCGAGATAGACAGGGAGGCTCCTTTGCTTTCAGCACGCCGGATTGCCGCGACAGCATGGCTGACGATCGCGGGCGCGGTTGTCCTGCTCCCGGTGGCGGACGCGCGCGCGCAAGGCGCCTGTGACGACGCCAGCGAAATCGCCGTTCTGCCCTCGCCGGTCACGCCGTGGAAGGGCGCGCCGCTGCGCGTCATCGTCGCCTCGGAAAAGCAGGTCGAAGGCGAACTGTCCCTGATCGCGCCGGACGGCAGCGTCGCGAGCAAGTCCAAAGGCCGCTACGGCGCGCTTCCGTATTACTGGATCGCGGAAGCTAAAACACCGACCGCCGGCACCTGGCGCGCCTCGCTCGTGCGCAGCTGCGGCACCGTCACGCGCGACATCGTCGTGCGCAACGAAGCGCCGCCGCGCCCGCAGGAGACCTCGGGCAGCATCTGGCCGATCCATGCCGAGTGGAATCGCGCGACGGAAAATCTGTTCTCGGCCTGGATCGAGAAACTGTTCGACGATCCGCTCGACGCCACGCCGTCCTGGCCGGCGCTGCACGTTGTCTTGCGCGATCCCGCGCGCAACATGCTGTTCAACCATCTCGGCATCGGCGAAGACTCGATGGGCATTATTCTGCGCCCGGATTGCGCCGACCTGCCCTATTTCCTGCGCGCCTATTTCGCCTTCAAGATGGGCCTGCCCTTCGCTTATTCGGTCTGCTCGCGCGGCGGCGGCGGCCGCGCGCCGACCTGTCCGACCTGGACCAGCATCATGAGCCCGGCGACGCCGAGCGCGCAGGCGGCGCCCGATGCTTCCGCGCCCGCTGGCACGGCGCAGCCTGCCGCCGCGCCCGTTGCGCCGAAACGCGCCGGTCTCGCCGCATCGTTCGCGCGGTACCTGCCCA
Source organism: uncultured Hyphomicrobiales bacterium (assembly GCA_903929045.1). Lineage (GTDB taxonomy): Bacteria > Pseudomonadota > Alphaproteobacteria > Rhizobiales > Xanthobacteraceae > Pseudolabrys. The sequence continues at coordinate 16,759 of CAIYTE010000014.1, read as the reverse complement.
ATCTCGCCAACGGCGTTCACTCCGGATCGGCGCGCACGCTCGCCGCCGACAACAACACCGATTACTACCCCGTGCCGCTCAAACAGGAGACACTGCGGCCCGGCACCGTCTATGCCGACCCTTACGGTCACATCCTGATGATCGTGCAGCGCATCCCGCAGAGCGGCGGTGACGCCGGCATCATTCTCGCGGTCGACGGCCAGCCCGACGGCACGGTGGCGCGCAAGCGCTACTGGCGCGGCAACTTCCTGTTCGCGCAGGATCCCGCGCTCGGCAGCGCCGGCTTCAAGCGCTTCCGCCCGGTGGTCAAGGCCAAGAGCGGCGGACTGCGGCGCATGACTAACGACGAGATCGCGAAGAACCCGCAATATGCCGACTTCTCGCTTGAGCAGTCGAAACTCGGCATCGAGGACTTCTACGACCGCATGGACGACGTGATGTCGCCGGCGCCGCTGGAGCCGCTCGCCGCCATCAAGGACGCCATCGCCTCGCTCGACGAGCAAGCCAAGGTGCGCGTGACCTCGGTGGAGAACGGCCGCAAATTCCAGGCGAGCGGCCGCACCGCCGAAATGCCGGACGGCCCGGCCCTCTTCGAAACCATCGGGGCGTGGGAAGATTTCTCGACGCCGTCGCGCGACCTGCGCCTGCTGATCGCGCTCGACGTCGTCAACCACTATCCGGACCGGGTGGCGCGCCGGCCGGAACGCTACGCCATGCCTACGGGCAAAAGCGCGGCGGACGTGAAGGCCGAACTGCAGAACGTGCTCGCCTCGGAACTGCCCGCGCGCAAGTTCACCTATACGCGCAGCGACGGCTCGCCGTGGTCGCTGTCGCTCAAGGACATGAGCGACCGCGCCTCGCTGCTGGAGATGGCCTACAATCCGAACGATTGCGTCGAGCTGCGCTGGGGCGCCTCGCCGAACACGCCGGAGGCCGCGACCTGCAAGAAATTCGCGCCCGCGGCCCAGCGCGCCAAGATGACCAAGGTCCGCGCCTGGTTCCACGAACGGCGGCGGCCGGCGCGCGGCTAACGCCTCGCCGGCACCATGCCCTGCGACGTCAGCACCGCCGCTGCGGACGGCCCCGTGACAAAGGCCACGAAGACCTTTGCGGCCTCAGTCTGCTTTGTCTCTTTGCTCATGACGACGACATAGGTCGTGTAATTCTGAATCTCTTCTGGTAGCGGGCCAACCAACGTCACGCCTGCCGTCGCTTTGATTTCCGCCACCGGATAGATGCCGAGCTCGACCTCGCCTTTCGCTACCGGTTCGATCAGCCGGACATCGCCGGGAACGAGCCGGGTCTTGGGGCCGACCTGACTGGCCAGGCCGAGCCGCTGGATCAATCCGGCGGCATAGATGCCCGCCGAACCGCCGCTGGCCGGGTCGGGATAGGAAAGCGACTTTGCCGCGAGCAGCGCCTGCTTGAAGGCATCGACCGTGCCGATATCTGGCCGCGGCCTCCCCTCTTTGACGACAAGGCCAACGCCGATCTTGCCGATCTCGATTTTGATGTCCGGGGCAAGGTCACCACCGGCCATCAAGGTGTCGCCCGCCGCACGGCTGACAAACGCCACATCGAAAGCCTCGCCGCCATTGATGCGTTTGACCAGCCCACCTGCCGTGTCGTTGTCGATGACGACCTTGGTCCCGGTCCGCGTCTCGAAGGCCTGCGCCATGGCGATCGGGAAATGCTTGAACGCACCCGCCGTCAGGATTTTGAGTTCGGTTGCGGCGGCGGCGTTCACATGCGCGATCCAGACGAGAGCGATCCAGACCGCAGCATAGCGGCTCACGTTCACTTCAGCACACGCCGGGCGACCTTCATGCGCTGCACCGCGTCGCCGGCCAGATGCGACCAGATGAACGCGTCACGGACCAGTTTGTCGGCATTTTCATCCAAAATACCCGCCGCGTCATGCACATCGGCATTCAGCTCTGCGACTTCCTGAATGATGTCGGTGGCGAGGTTCATGACGAGACCGGCGTTCGCCGAATGCGCCCGCTGGTCGTGCTCATAGGCGACGCGCAGCACGAAGGACCGCAACGCCTCCGTCAGCGCCGACATGCGGCCGATCTTGAGCTGTACAGACTGCTGCTCCTTCAGCAACTTGCCGCCTTGCGTCGCGGTGCGGGCCAGATCGATCGATTGCTCGCAGGCGGCGTCACAGACGCCGAGCGCATTGGCCGCCAGTTCGAGGTCGCCGAACAGATCGCCCGACGCATCGCCGGTGCTGTTGGCGTAGGCGCCGTTCACCTGTCCGATGACGTTGGCGTGCGGCACGCGCGCATTCTCGAAGATCATTTCGCCGTTCTGATAGAAGCGCCAGCCGCTCTTGTTAAACACCTTGCCGACGCGAAAGCCCGGCGTGTCTTTCGGTATTAAGAATAACGTCACCGCGTTGCGCAAGGGCGCGTTCGGATCGGTGCGCACGTCGAGAAAGAACAGCTTGCCGACATTGCCGTTGGCGATGAAGGTCTTCTCGCCATTGAGGATCCAGGTGTCGCCCTGCCGCTCGCCGCGCAACTTGACGCCGGCCTTCGGGTCGTCCGGCGGCAGACGGTTGTCGGAACCGCCACTCGGTTCGGTGATGCCTTTGCCAAGCACGAAGGTGTCGTCTTCCATGAACGGCTTGAGGAAGCGGTCCTTCTGATCCTGCGTACAGGCCTGCGAGATAAGATGGCTCCACTTCCAGCACTGGCTGAAGGCCTTCGACATGGCACTGTCGCCGCGCGCCAGTTCCGCCATCACCAGAGCTTGCGTCACGAAGTCGATGGCGTGGCCGCCATACTCCTTCGGCACCACTGCCGTGCGGAAGCCGAGCTTGGAGCCCTTCTTGATGATCTCCCAGTCGATGGTCTTGGCTGGATCGGCGATGCGGTCCCGCGCCAACGAGGCCGGGCGCAGCACGTCCTCCGCGAATTTCCGCGCCTTCATCTGCCAGGCGCGTTGCTCTTCGTTCAACGAGAAATCCATGGGAATGGTCCTGTCTCAAGCCGCCTGGAAGCCGGCGAGCATCTCCGCGATGCGCAGTTTGGCATCGGTGTTACCGTCGCCGGTGCGGAGACAAATGAAAGCGTCGTGAATGTGCTTTTGCAGCGGCATGTCGCGCATGACGCCCATGGCGCCGAACAGCTCGGCAGCATCCTTGGCGGCGCGATACATCGCGGTCGAGACATGGACGCGCGCCATCGCGACGAGCGGCGCGTCCGGCAGGCTGCGGTCCGACACCGCATCCGGATGGTCCGACGCATAGGCCGCGCGCCAGACCGTGTTGCGCGCCACGTCGAGGCTGATGGCAATATCGGCAAGCCGCGTTGCCGTGGCCTGATGTTCGATGATGCGCTTGCCGCCCTGAATGCGGATGCCGGAATAGTCCAGCGCCGCGTCGTAAGCCGCGCGGCCGATGCCGAGATTGATTGCGAGTTCGTAGACGCGGCTGCGCGCGGCCTCGATCGCCGCCGCATCCGCCTTAAGCAGATTGTCGGCGGGCACGCGGCACTCTTTGAACGTCACCGCGCCGGCCGTGCCGTGATGCGCGCGCTTGGCCTGCGGCTGCGCCGTCACGCTCACGCCCGCTGAATCGGCCGGCACCGCGAACAGATGAAGCCCGGATTTGCCGTCCACTTCGGCCTGCGCCGCAACGATGAAGAGCTTGGCGACCGGCGCGTTGACGACGCCGATCTTCACGCCGTTGATGACCCAGCCTTCCCCTGCCCGCATCGCTTTCGCCGCCTGCGCCGAGGCGGAACGCTTCTGGTGATAGGCAACACCAATACGCGTGTCGGCCTCCGCGTCACGATCGGCAAAGGCCAGATGATAGCTGTCGTCAGCGATGAAATCCGGCAGGAAGCGCTTGCTTTGATCCGGCGTCGTCATCTTGTCGAACAGGATATGACCTAGGGCGGATGTCTCACCGAGAACCGCGGCAATATCGGGATCTCCGGCAGCAATTTCCTCCGACACGATGCAGCTCGTCAGGGCGTCGGCGGCAATGCCACCATTCTCCTCCGACAGCGCCATGGTGCGCAGGCCCATCTGCGCCGCCTGCGCCAGCAGATCGGTCAGCAACGGCTGCTCCAGCGGTTCGAGCCGCTGCGGCTTGATCGCCACCGGCGTGACCTCGCGGGTGACGAAATCCCGGATCATGTCGCGAAATTCGAGCTGCTCGGCGCTCAGATGAAGGCTGTACATGGACACTCTCGGTTGGTCACGCGCGGTAAGACAGGGGATCAGGCGATGGCGGCAGCGATGGCGTCGCCCATCTCGGTGGTGCTCGATGTGCCGCCGAGGTCGCGCGTCAGGTGCTTGGCTTCCGTGACGGTCTTTTCGACGGCTTTCTGGATGAGATCGGCCGCGGCCACCGCTTTTTCGTTTTTGTGCTTGCGGCCGAGCCACTGCAGCAGCATCTGGCCGGACATGATCATGGCGTAGGGATTGCCGATATTCTTGCCGGCGATGTCGGGCGCCGAACCATGCGTGCATTGCGCCATCGCCTGCCGCTCGCCGACGCAGAGGCCGGGCGCGAGACCGAGGCCGCCGACCAGACCGGCGCCGATATCGCTGAGAATGTCGCCGAACTGATTGGTCGTCACGACGACATCGTACTGGTGCGGCGCCATGGCGAGCTTCATCGACACGGTGTCGATCATGCCTTCGTTAAAAGTCACGTCCGGATATTCCTTGGCGACCTTGCGGCACTCTTCCGCGAACATGCCGCAGGCCAGCCGGTACACGGGCTCCTTGTGCGCGGCGGTGACGGTCTTGCGCGGCCGCGTGCGCGCGAGTTCGAACGCTTCACGGGCGACGCGTTGCGAGCCCTTGCGCGTGATGACGCGCATGCCGATGGTGATGTCGTCGTTCGGCCGGAATTCGGCCGAGCCCGCGACCACCGTTTCCGAATAGAGCATGCCTTCGGTCAGTTCGCGCACGAAGACGATATCGACGTCCTTGTGGATCGACTTGATGTTGGCGAAGGAACGGGACGGCCGCAGCGCCGCGAACAATTCGTATTTCTTGCGCAGCGGCGGCATCACCCAGGTGGGGTCGTTGCGCGGATAGGTGCCGTGGCCGATCGGCCCGAAGATCCAGCCGTCGAGTTTCCACAGCGTTTCTTCCGTGATCTTCGGCAGCGTGTCGCCGTGCAGCTCGTGGCCGCGCCGGCCGATCGGCAACTCGGTCCATTCGATCTGCAGGCCGGTGCGCGCCGCAGCCGCTTTCATGACCTTGACGCATTCCGGCACGACCTCGGGGCCGACGTCGTCGCCCAGCAAAATTCCGATTTTCACGCGCTTTCCCCGGTGGCGAAGGGCGGCGGCACGCTGGCCGCCGCAGTTCGCTGGTTCCCTCTTTGCCTCGAACGCCGCTTGAGCCGCGGCTGTCCGGTGGACAAACGATCACGGTTCCGTTAAACGGAACGCTGTCTTATTGACTGAAACGGTATGAGCGGCGTACCGCCTTGTCAACGGCGTGAGCAATCGGCGTGTCCATGTCTGCGGTGAAAGCGAAACAAACGTCGGACGACACCGGGACGGTGTCGCGTGTGCTGCAACTGCTGCAATGCTTCAGCGAGCAGCAGGAATGGCGCGTCGGCCTGCTGGCGCAGCGTCTCAGCCTGCCGCGCAGCACCGTGCATCGCCTGCTCAATCTCTGCCGCGCGCAAGGCTTCGTCGAAAGCGATGGCGCCGGCGGCTATCGGCCCGGTCTCGGGCTGTATCGTCTCGCCGGCCACCTCGCCTTCCAGATGCCGATCCGCCGCATTGCCGGCCCGCTGCTCACCGACTTCACGCGCAGCTTTTCCGAGGCATCGCTGCTCACGGTGCTGGAGCGCAACGCACTGAAAGTCTTCTTTGCCGCCAAAGCCGAGCCTTCGGCGCCGATGCGCTACGTAATCGAGACCAATACGCTCGCGCCGCTCGGCTGGGGCGCCAGCGCACGCGCGATCCTCGCGTTCATGAGCGAAGCCGACATCGCCGAAGTCGTGCGCCGCGCCGAGCCCTCGCCGGTCGACGGACGCTCGCTCGACGTGAAAGAGCTGCTCAAATCGCTGCCGAAAATTCGCGCCAAGGGTTACGCCATCACGCAGAACCAGCGCACGCCCGACGGCGTCGGCATCGCCGTGCCGTTTTTCGACGCAGCGGGCGACGTCGCCGGCAATGTCTGCGTTACCGTGCCGGTTTTCCGGTTCAAGGCGCGTGACGAGCCGACATTCGTGCGCGCGCTGGCCGACATGGCGGCCCAGATATCGGACGCCCTTGGCTCAACGCGCGGGCACAAGATCGCCAGTTAGCGGCGGCGCTTGCCTTTGGTGCCACCCGCCATCTGATCGATGACTTCGCACACCGAGGCCGTGTCGTGCTGGCTCAGGCCCTGCCCCATGGCGGCGCTGTAGATCGGCACGCAGGCCGTGAACAACGGCGTCGGGCAATCGACCGATTTCGCCATGTCGCCGATGACCTGCATGTCCTTCTGCCAGACCTCAACCTTCATCGTCGCCGGCAGATATTTGCGGTCGACCATGAACTTGCCGCGCAGCTTGAACACGCCGGTCCCGATCACCGGACTCAGCGCGAACAAATCCCACACCTGCTGGGCGTCGAGGCCCATCTTGCGCGCAAAGGTCATCGTCTCGCCGTAGGCGACGTTGTAGATCGCGACCAGATGGTTGGCGATGAACTTCATCTTGCTGCCGCTGCCGAACGCCCCGACGTGCGGCGTCTTCTGCGTAAAGACGTTGAGGATGGGCAGCGCCTGCTTGCAGGCCGCCTGAGGACCGCTGACGAAAATCGTCCAAGTGCCCTCCTTCATCCGCGCCGCGGTGCCGCTGATCGGGCAATCCAGCATGGTGGCGCCGGCGCGGCTCAACGCCGCTTCCGCTGCTTCCTTGTCGGCAATCGGCAGCGTGCAGGTGTCGATCACCAGCACCTTTCGTTTCGATTTTCGCGATGTCGCAAGGCTCGCGGCGATTTCGGCGCTGACATTCACCAGCGCGCGCGACGTCGCCAGCGACAGGATCAAAATATCCGCCGTTTTTGCCACTGCGGCGACGGAGGCAAAGCTGCGCCCACCTGCCTTCTTCAGTTCAGCAGCCGCCTTGGGCTTCACGTCATAGCCGACAACCGGAAAGCCCGCTTTCACCAGCGCTTTCGCCATGGCTCCGCCCATTATGCCAAGACCGATTACGCCAACCATAGGCTTCATTGCGCTCACTCCCGATGTTCTCTGTCGTGCCGCAATGCAGCACGCGTTTTGTTGTTGAGCCTCCATGATGAGGGCAACGTCATCATTCGCCAACTTAAATATGGACGGGCGTTCCGCTGCGTGGAACGTCCCCCGCGCGTCCCTTGACTTGGATACCGCCGTGTAATGTCCTTCAACGCGCATCGTTTGACGACGACCCACTGCAAGGCTGACCTCTATGACGCCGCTTCCGTCTTCAGCCGCTATTCCGCGTGGCATCATCCATGTGCCGGTGACGCCGTTCACGGCGGACAACAAGGTCGATCTCGACACTTTCGCGCGCGTCATCGAATTCCTGCTCAAGCACGATGCGTCGTCGCTGTGCGTCAATCTGCATCTGGCTGAATCGCTCAACCTGACGATGGACGAGCGCAAGCTGCTCGCAAAAACCGCGGTCGAGGTCACGCGCAAGCGCGTGCCGGTCATCGTGCATGTCAGCATGCCGGGGACCGATCAGGCCATCGAACTGGCCCGCGATGCCGAAAAGAACGGCGCCGACGTCATCACGGCGATCGCACCTTATTACTGGAAGCCGCCGCAGGAAGCGCTTTACGAGCACTTCGCCGCCATCATGTCGGCAACGGCCCTGCCCTTCATCGCCTACAGCTCGCCGACCATCATGGACGGTGTCGGCATCACACCGCCGACATTGATCAAGCTGATGGAACGCTTCCCCAATTTCGTCGGCCTGAAGGAAGCCAGCCACAACTGGGAAAAGTACCTTGAGCTCGGCCGCGCCGCGCGCAGCGTCCGTCCGGAGTTCGGCCTCTTCGTCGGCACCGAATGGATGATTCCGTGCCTGACGCTCGGCGGCACCGCCTGCATGTCGGTGTTCGGCGGCATCTCGCCGCGCTTCGTGAAGTCGTTGTTCGATATGACGACGGCAGGCCGGCTGAAGGAAGCGCTTGAGCTGCAGTACAAATTTTCCGATCTTTATCAGATCAACAAGGTCGAATATCCCGCGCCAACCAAGGCGATGTGGGAAATCATGGGCCGTCCGGTCGGGCAACCGCGCCTGCCGAACCGCCCGCTATCTGCTGAACGCAAGAAGGAGATCAAAGGCACGCTCGAACGGCTCGGGCTGTTCGATACCGAGCCGCACGGCTGGTAGCCGCCACGCATTCCAGAGGGCGATGACGCCACCGCATCGAAGAATGCGGGGCGTCATCGTCTGACAAACAACAATAAAAATAGACATCAGGGAGAGACGACCATGAAGACGTTGCTCAACACGCTTGCCGGCGCCGTTGGCCTGCTGGCCATCGCATCCGCGCCGGCCTTTGCACAATCCTATCCGAACAAACCGATCCGCATGATCGTGCCGTTCCCGGCCGGCGGCGGCACCGACTTTGTGGGCCGCCTGGTCGCGAAATACATGGGCGACAAGCTCGGCCAGACCATCGTTGTCGAGAACCGCGGCGGCGCCAATGGCGGCATCGGCTTGCAGGAAGTCGCCCGCTCCACGCCGGACGGTTACACCATCGCCTTCACCTCGGACTCGCCGCTGACCACCAATCAGTGGCTCTACAAGACCATGCCCTACAACGCGGAGCGCGACTTCATTCCCGTCGTCAGCGTCATCCGCCTGCCCGGCATGCTCGCCGTGCATCCGTCGGTGCCGGTGAAGTCCATCGCCGAATTAATCGCGCTGGCGAAATCCAAACCCGGACAATTGAACTACGCCTCGGCCGGCGTCGGCAACTTCAGCCATCTCGCCATGGAATTGTTCACGCAAGCCGCGGGCGTCAAAATTCAGCACGTGCCGTACAAGGGCACAGGACCGGCAAGCCTCGCGCTGCTCGGCGGCGAAGTGCAGATGGGCTTCAACAACGTTCAAACGCTGATGCAGAACGTGCAGTCCGGCAAGCTGGTCGCACTCGCCGTCGCCGAGCCCAAGCGCATGCCGCAACATCCCGAACTGCCGCCGGTCGCCGATACGGTGCCCGGATTTGAAATGGCGCCCTACGTCGGCATCGTCGTGCCGGCCGGAACGCCGAAGGACATCGTCGACAAGCTGAGCAAGACGGCCATCGAGGTCATGAAAGACCCGGCGGTGGCCAAGCAGTTCTACGACCAGGATCTGACGGTCTCGATCCTCGGCCCGGCCGAATACGCCGCTCTGCTCAAGAGCGACACGGCCAAATGGGAAAAAGTCACCAAGACCGCCGGCATTCAGATGGAATGACGGCGGCGGTGCGCCGTCACAGCCGGTTGGCGGCGCGGCGCTGCTCGTAGGCTTGCAGGTTCGTATAGATGAGGCGGTGCATCTCCGGCTCGATGCCGTGCGCCACGGCGCGCTCGAGCAGGAAGCCGATGATGTGATCCGCCTCGATCGGGCCGTGACGCTCGACGTCGCGCATCATCGACGCGGCGTGCGGTGAGTCCGTCGAGGTAAACAGCGGCCTGATCTCTTCCAGCAGCTCTTTCGGGATCGGGAAGCCTTCGGCGCTGGAAATTTCCAGATTGCGATTCAAGAATGCGGCCATGACGGCGATACCGTGCTTGGTCCGCGCGATCTCGCCGAGATTGGCGCGCATCGACGCGGTCAGGCCGGCGACGGTGGCGAGTTGCACCAGCTTCTCCCACAGCTTCTGCATGATGTCGGGCACCAGGGTGGCGATGACCGAGGTCTTGTCGAACGCCGCCTTGAGCGCCAGCGCGCGCGGCGTCGATGTGCCGTCCTGCTCGCCGAAAATGATGAAGCGCCAGTCGTTCAGGTGTTTGATGGTGCCGTCGGGCGCCAGGGTCGCGGCAATCTTGGCGACGCCGCCCATCACCTTCTCGCGACCGAACCGCGCATTCAGGATCTCGATATGCGCGACGCCGTTGAGCAGCGGCAGGATCGCCGTATCCGGCCCGACCGCCGGCGCGATGGCGTCCATGCTCTCCTGCAAATCGTAGGCCTTGCAGGTCAGCACGATGAGGTCATACGGCCCGCGCAACTGCGCCGCGGTGACGGTCTGCACCGGCGCCGTGTAATTGCCGATTTTACTTTCGATCCGCAGGCCATGTTCGGCAATGTTCTTCTGTCGCGCCTCGCGCACCAGAAAGGTCACGTCCGATCCGCCTTCCGCAAGACGGCCGCAGAAATAGCCGCCGACCGCGCCGGCGCCGAGACACAGAATTCGCATAAGTCCTCAGGATTTCAGGGGTGTTGGACGGTAAGGCTCGCGGCGTAGCGTACAATAGAGCAGTTCCCACCGACAGCCCTGCCCGGTAAATGGCTCGTCTGCACGACCCATGAGAACGCCTCCCCGCTCAATCCACACTGATCCCGCCGGCGCGGATCACCTTGCCCCAGCGCGCGATTTCCTCGTCGAGATATTTGGCGAGATACTCCGGCGAGCGCTGCTCGGGCGGCACGATCGTGAGACCGGTCGCCTCCGACTTTTCCTTGAAGTCGGGCCGCGCCAGCATGTCGCCCAGCGCCTTGTTCATTTTCATCACGATCGCCTTCGGCGTTCCCTTCGGAAAGAAATAGGCATTCCAGACGGTCGCTTCGGCGCCATTGAGCCCCTGCTCGCCCGTGGTCGGCAGGTTCGGCACAACCGGCACCCGCTTCGGCGACATCACCGCGATGCCCTTCACGGTGCCGCTATTGGCCTGCACCGCGCCGGTCTGAATCGTGTCGCACATGTAATCGATGCGCTTGCCGACGAGGTCCTGCATGACGGCGCCGCTGCCGCGATACGGCACATGCGTGATCTCGACGCCGAGGATCATGTTGAGCAGCGCGCAGGGCAGATGCGTGCCGGAGCCGACGCCGGCCGAGCCGTAGGACATCTTGCTCTGGTTCGCTTTCGCATAAGCGATGAACTCCTGCAGATTGTTGACCGGCAGATCAGCGCGCGCGAGCAGGATGCGCGGCGATTCCGTCACCAGCCCGACCGGCTCGAAATCCTTGGCGGAGTCATAAGGCAGCTTCTTGTAGAGCGACTGGCTGTAGGCGTGGGTGCCGGTATTGCCGATCAGCAGCGTGTAGCCGTCCGGCGCCGCCTTGGCGACGCGGGCGCTGCCGACTGTGCCGCTGGCCGCTCCGATATTTTCGACGACGACGGTCTGCCCCAGCACTTCGCTCAAGGTCGCAGCCTGCAGACGCGCGCTGCCGTCGATGCCGCCGCCCGCCGTGAACGGCACAATCAATGTGATGGGCCTCGAGGGCCACTCCTGCGCGCCGGCCATGGTGGAAAAAGCGGCAAGCACAAATGCGGCAGCCAGCGTTGCTTTCGACATCAGGATAAGGACTCCTCGGCGGTACGGATTAAGTGCCGGTCAACCGACCGGTACGTCCGAGCGTAAAGGATCAATGTGGCCTGCGGTAGCGCCAAAAGCGCGCGGCTTACCCTCAGGCGGGGCGGCGGCGCGAGAAAATCGAGATCAGCACCGGGAGAATGACCAGGATGAGAATGGGCGCCAGCAGCATGCCGCCGACAACGACGACCGCCAGCGGCTTTTGCACCTGAGAGCCGACGCCGGACGACGCCGCGGCCGGCAACAGGCCGATGCCGGCGATGACGCAGGTCATGACCACCGGACGCATCTGCAGCTGACCGGCGCGAATGACGGCCTTGGTGTGCTCGAGGCCGGAATCGATCAGGTTGTTGAATTTGGCGAGCACGATGATGCCGTCCATCACGGCGATGCCGAACAGCGCGATGAAGCCGATCGCTGCCGAGACGCTGAATGGAATTCCCGTCACGAACAGCGCCAGCACGCCGCCGATGATGGCCATCGGGATGACGCTCATCGCCAGCAACATATCGGTCACGGAGCCGAAGTTCACCCACAGCAGGATAGCGATCAGCACGAGGCTGAGCGGCACGACTATTTTCAGGCGCGCGATCGCGTCCTGCAGATTGCCAAATTCGCCGACCCATTCCAGCCGCAGTCCCTGCGCCAGCGGCACTTCGTCGGCGATCCGTTTCTGCGCCTCCTGAATGGCGCTGCCGAGATCGCGGCCGCGGACGCTGAACTTGATCGGCAGGTATCGCTTCTGCTGCTCGCGATAAATGTACGACGCTCCGGACAACAGCTTGACCGAAGCGACATCGCTCAACGCGATCTGCGCCAGCCCACCCGGCGTCTGCACGGCGATCCGCAGATTGCGGATATCGTCGAGGCTCTCGCGAAATTTCGGCGCCAGACGCACGACGATCGGGAAATGCTGGTCGCTGTTGGGCTCGTAGAGGTCGCCCGCCGCCTGCCCGCCGATGGCGACGCGGATCGTCGCGTTGATGTCGCCGGGACTCAGCCCGTAGCGCGCGGCGCGGCTGCGATCGATGTCGACCTGAACGGTCGGCTGGCCGAGCGAGTTGAACACCGCGAGATCTGTGATACCCGGCACCGTCGACAAAACCGATTTGATCTTGTTCGCCGTATCCGTCAGCACCTGAAGATCGTTGCCGTACAGCTTGATCGAATTCTCGCCTTTGACGCCGGAGACGGCCTCGGCGACGTTGTCCTGCAGATATTGCGAGAAGTTGAACTCCACGCCGGTGAACTCGCTTTGCAGCTTTGTCAGAATTTCCTTCGTCAAAGCATCTTTATCGACGCCCTTGCGCCATTCCTCGACACGCTTCAGCGGCACAAAGAGTTCGGCGTTGAAAAAACCGGCAGCGTCCGTGCCGTCGTCCGGCCGACCCTGCTGCGACACGATCGATTGCACCTCCGGGAATGCGGCGACCATCTTGCGCATCCGGTTGACGTACTCATTTCCCTCTTCGAGCGAGATGGTCGGCGGCAAGGTGGCGCGGATCCAGAGGTTGCCTTCTTCCAGCTTCGGCAAAAACTCGAGACCCAGCGAGCGCACGGCAATGCCGGCGACGATCAACAGCACAACCGCCACCACAATGGAGACGCCCCTGAAGCGGATCGCCAGCGCCAGCACGGGCACATAAAGCCGGCTCAGGCCGCGCACGACGAAGGTTTCGGTTTCCTCGACGTGCGCCGGCAGGATGATCGCACTCAGCGCCGGCGTCACGGTAAAGGTCGCGATCAGTCCGCCCGCCAGCGCGTAGGCGTAAGTCTGCGCCATCGGCCCGAAGATATGGCCCTCCACGCCGCTCAATGTGAAGAGCGGCAGGAAGCCAGCGATGATGATCGCGGCGGCAAAAAAGATTGAGCGGTTGACGTCGGAGGCGGCGTGGAAAATGGCGAGCCGCTTGCCGTGCAGACCCGCGGGCGGCACCATCGCGACTGCTTCCGCGGTCGCCTCTTCCTTGCCGTGCCCCGCCAGCCAGCGGAAGATGCTCTCGACCATGATCACGGTCGCATCCACGATCAGGCCGAAATCGATGGCGCCAACCGACAGAAGATTGGCGGATTCGCCCCGCGCCACCAGAATGCCGATGGCGAAAAACAGCGCGAACGGAATCGTCATGCCGACGATGATGGCGCTGCGCAAATTGCCGAGGAACGCCCACTGCAACACGAAGATCAGCAGAATGCCGATGACCATGTTGTGCAACACGGTGCTCGTCGTGATCTCGATCAGTTCCTTGCGGTCGTAGATGCGTTCCAGCCGCACGCCGGGCGGCAGACTGCCGTCGGCGTTGATGCGTTTGACTTCTTCTTCGACCCGCAGAATGGTCGGCATGCTCTTTTCGCCGCGCCGCATCAGCACGATGCCTTGCACGATGTCGTCGGCATCGTCCTTGCCGGCGATGCCGAGCCGCGGCTGGAATGATTCCGTCACCGTCGCGATGTCGCCGACCAGAACCGGCAAACTGCCGGTCTGCGTCACCATCGTGTTCCGAATTTCGTCCAGCGAGCGGATGAGGCCGACGCCGCGCACCACCGCGACCTGCGGGCCGATATTGATGGTGCTGCCGCCGACATTGATGTTGCTGTTGTTAACGGCCTGCAACATTTGCGGCAGCGTCACGCCGGCGGCGATCAGCTTGTTCATGTCGACCTGCAACTCGTAGGTCTTCGTCTTGCCGCCCCACCCGGTCACATCCACCACGCCGGGCACGGAGCGAAACCGCCGCTGCAGCACCCAATCCTGAAGTGTCTTGAGCTGCAACACATCCATGTTGCGTGGACCGACGAGCCGGTAGCGGTAGATTTCGCCGATGGGGCTGACAGGCGAAATTTGCGGCTGCGCGCCGTTGAGCAACGGCGGCAACTGCGACAGACGATTGAGAACTTGTTGCAGCGCCTCCTCGTAACTGTAGTCGAACGTGAATTGCAGCTTCACGTCGGACAAGCCGTACAGCGAGATGGTGCGCACCGAATTGAGATTGCGCAGCGCCGAGGTCTGCGTCTCGATCGGGATGGTGATGTAGCGCTCGATTTCCTCGGCGGAGAGTCCGGGGCTTTGCGTGATGACGTCCACCATCGGCGGCGTCGGATCCGGATACGCCTCGATGTTCAACTGCTTGAAGGCAAACAGCCCGCCGATGAACGTCATGAAGAACAACGCAAGCACCAGGACGCGCTGCTTGATGGCGAAGACAATGACGGCGTTCAAACGAATTTCCCCCAATAGCTCCAGATACTTAGGCGAATTTCCCGGAGCCCCGCATAAATTTTGTATGTCTTTAAAGCGTGCGATGCCATCGATCGAGAAAATAAGCCAGCGCGACCTGTCAATTCTTACAGGTAATCCAGCGGGAAACCGGCCAAAACGATTTGATTGCGATGCGCGCGTCGGAGGCTGCGCGTTCGGCGGGGCGGCACCCCGGCCGGACTACACGTTCTTGTAGCGCGGCTGCCGCGACGTCTTGGCGAGGCTGAAGCTCCTGATCGACATGCGCGACAGAGCAGCCTCGTGCCCGCAGCTGGGACATTTGAACTGAAACGGGTCCGGCAACTGTTCTGACACCAGCTTGCCGGCGCCGAGCGCAAGGCCGGAGCGCCGACGGCAACCGGCGCACTGGATGTATTCAACGATGGCCGAGGTGTCGGTCATGAGGATGAAGGAAGCTCCGATTTTGACGCTTCCGAAGCGGCGGCGGGTTTCGTTTCGGATGTTTCCGCCGCCCGCTCGACGTGAGCCGCGAAGGTGCCGGATGCGGGCTTGGCGCCCGCGGCATTCTTGACGCGGCTGCGGGCGGCCGCGTTGGCGTTGTTCCGGTGCATCTGGTGCAACAGCACCGCGGCCTTGGTGGTCGAGGACATCGTCGTTCCCTTCTCACCGCGTCATGGCGGCAGAAATATCGCGTCGGAATGGTCGGCGGGTGCCGGCCGCTGCCGGGCGTGCTGAAGAATGAACACCCGCACCGCCGACGACAGATCGGCGCCACCGCTCAGGCTCCTGATTTCGGTCACCAGTCTCGGCACCGTTTGCCGGCGCGCCGCCGCCATGCGGCGCAGCTCGTGCCAAAACGCATCCTCCATCGCGAGGCTGGTCGGTACGCCGCCGATGACGACATTGCGCGTTCTAACGATCGAGGACATTGCCGCCGCTTACGTCGCGCACCGATTTGACCTTGCGAACGATGACGCGCATGTGCGGAGACAGCGATTGAAACCGCATGGAATGCCGTGGCCTTTCGCAATGACGCCCATCCATTGCGTAGATTTCAGAAGTAAAAGCGCTGTAAATTGAATCCGAAAACACGGCCAAAACTACCTGTAAGCTCTCACAGGGACGCGACTTCAACATGCGATATGATTTTGGCTGAAGCGCAACAACACGGACGGACACGGGTGAGCGCGATGCAGGTATCTGCGGCGGATTTTTCAGCGAACGCGAGCGACAATGCCGTCAGGTGGCGCGAAAACCTGCGCCACGCGCTGACGATGATCGCGATCTGCCTGGCAATGGTAGGCGTTTTTGCGTTCGACATCTATACGCCGCCGGACGACGTCTCGATCTGCTTTATATACGCGTTTCTGGTCTCGTTGTCGGCGCTTTCGCATCCGCGCGCGCCCTACATCTGCGCCGCGCTTGGAACCGTGCTGTCGCTGACGGGTGCGTTCATCCAGCCGCCCTACGATGAATTGTCCGTCGTCTTTTTCACCAATCGCGCGATTGCCATCGCGGCGCAGTGGCTGGTCGCCTTCCTGGTGATCCTGCGGCGGAACTCCGAACTTCGGACGCGCGCCGACTTCATGAAAGAGCGCGCCAAGGCGGAGACCAGCCGCCGTTTCGTCGACGTGCTGACGCACGAGATCGGCACGTCGCTGACGACGGTAGATGGTCAGGCGTTCCGGCTCAAGAAAATTCTCGCGACCAACGCCACCGACGACGCGATGCAGCGCGTCGATAAAATCCGCCAGGCGGCAAAGCACATCGAAAGCGTGCTGCGGCAGGTCCAGGTGGCATCCGAAATCGAACAGGGCGCGCTCGAAATCGCCCGCGCGCCGGTCAATCTGGCCGATATCATTGCCGAGACGGTCGTCGAGGTCGCCGACAATCACCCGGTCAACATCGATACCGGGCAATTACCGCCTGCGGTCCATGGCAACGCGGACATGCTGCAACAGGTGATCACCAATTTGCTCTCGAACGCGGTGAAGTATTCGCCTACCGACGCACCGATCTCGATCTGGGGCAGAACGAACAACACGATGG
>CAIYTE010000013.1 GCA_903929045.1 uncultured Hyphomicrobiales bacterium | reverse complement strand
TGAACTCTTCGAGGTTGTTGCAGGGCAGATCCTTGCGCGCCGCCATCACCAGATCGACCGACGCCATATGCGCGATCGGCGTGAAGTCCTCGATGGCGAAACCGGGCTGCTTGAAGATGGCAATGTTCTGCGCCAGCGGCGCCAGGAACACCATCAAGGTGTAACCGTCGGGCGTCGCCTTGGAGACCACCTGCGCGCCGAGATTGCCGGCGGCGCCGCCCTTGTTTTCGACGATGAAGTTCTGCTTCAGCCGCTCGCTCAGCTTCTGCGCCGATGTGCGGCCGATGATGTCGGTCGGACCGCCGGCGGCTGCCGGCGCGATGATGGTGACGGTTCGGTTCGGATAGGCGTCCTGCGCGAAGGACGTTTGCGGCAGCAACAGACTGCCGGCGGCAGCACTTGCGCCCAATCCGAACTGACGGCGCGAAAGATCGAAAGACGGATTGCGTCCTTGAGTCATGTGTTTCCCCCTAAGGAATTTTTTTTGCTCGAAGCGCCCGCCGGTATTCCGGTCAGGCCGGCCACCACGCGTTACTGCGCGCGGCGGCCGTCTTGATCATTTTTAGTCGTTAATCGCGGAAGCCCGGCTCGTGCTTATCCATGAGACGCAGATAGGCCGGCCAGTCGGCCGAGCCGCGGCCCGCGTCATGGGTTTCGAACTGCGCCGCGGTCTTTTCGCAAACCGCCGGCGGAATTTCGATGCCACCCTTGCCGGTCGCGTCGATTCGCTGCTGGATGTCGGCGGCGCTCATCAGGTATTTCATCAGGATGAAGGCTTCGCGCGCGGTTTTACCGACGGTGACGAAACCGTGGTTTTCCATGATGAGCGCGCGGTTCTGCCCGAGATGCTTGAGGATGCGCTCGCGCTCGCTGAAGTCCTCGGTGATGCCCTCATAGGGGTGATAGCCGACGCGGTTATAGAACCGCAGCGCCTGCTGCGAGACCATGCGCAGGCCGCCTTTGGTGCCGCACAGGGTCATGCCGACCTCGGTGTGGACGTGGACGGCGCAGTTGATGTCCTTGCGGCCCATCAGCAGGCCACCGTGCAGCGTGAAGCCGGGACGGTTGACGCCAGCCTTCTCGTCGAGGTCGGCGGTCATGTCGACCTTGCGCAGGTTCGAGGCGGTGACTTCGTCCCACATCGACTCATGCTGCTTCATCAGGAACATGTTGGGCTCGCCCGGCACGCGCATCGAGCAGTGGTTATAGATCAGGTCGCCCCAGCCCCAGTGGTGGCAGAGACGGTAGGTCGCGGCGAGATCGACGCGCGCATCCCATTCTTCCTGCGACATGCCGGCGGGCGCCTTGGCCGATGCCTTGAGGTTTCCTTCGTGGACGTTCATGGCCGTCTCCTTGTTTTTCGACTTACTTTTCGAGAATGACCGGATTGGTCAGCGTGCCGATATTGGTGATTTCGATGTCGACGACGTCGCCCGGCTTGATGTTTTCCGGCACGCCATCGGTGCCCATCCACATCACGTCGCCGGGATAGATGGTGCAGTACTTAGAGACCGTGCTGATGTAGGTCGGCGCGTCGAAGATCATATTGTTGGTGGCGAATGTGTCCTTAACCTCGCCGTTGACCTTGATCGTGGTCGTCAGCTTGTTGAGGTCGCCGACATCGGTCTCGATCCACGGGCCCATCGGCTTGAAGGTGTCGGCGTTCTTGGAGCGCCACATGGTGCGGTCGGCCGCCTGCCAGTCGCGTTCGGAAACGTCGTTGCCGATGGTCCAGCCGAACACGTAGTCGAGCGCCTCTTCCTTCGAGACGTTGCGGCACTTCTTGCCGAACACGGCGACCAATTCGCCCTCGTACTGGAATTTCTCGCCGGCATCTTTCGGCTTCACGATCGGCTGGCCATGCGGCAGCAGCGCGTTGTTGGTGCGGTAGCCGATGTCCGGCTTCTTCGGATATTCCGGCTCCTTGCCGCGCTTGATCGCCATGCGCTTGACGTGGTTGGCGTAGTTGATGCCGACACAGTAGAAGGTCGGCGGCACGACCGGAATGTCGAGCGTCACCTTCGACAGCGGATGCTTGCGCGAGGTTTTCTTGTAGTCGCCGAGGATCGGGTTGCCCTCGACCTCGGTGACCTGATCGCCTTCGATCAGCCCGAACGAAATTCCGTTATCCGTCTTGAACCGGCACCACTTCATCTTGTCGTTTCTTCCCTAAACTTGGCTTTTGAGGCTTATCGCAGGCTTGTTACAAAGATCGGCGTATAAGATTTTTTGCCTACCTGTAATTATGAATTACGTCGCCCCCGCCCGTCAAGCAACTGGCGGCAGGGTCTTCAGCTCAGAACTTCCTTCACCGTTTTGGCGACGTGAGTGACGTGACTGCGCATGACGGCTTCGGCCTGCGCCGGCGTCCCTTCCGTCAGCGCCGTCATGATTTCCGTATGTTCGGTCATGAACGGGTGCCGCCAGTTCTTCTGGTTACCCGTAAAATAGCGCGCGCGCTGCAGATGCGTGATGAGTTGGGCGTGAATGCGCACCATCTCGTCGTTGCCGGTCAATTCCACGAGCCGGCGATGGAAACGCTGGTTCGATTCGAAATACAGCTTGCGGCTCTTGGTCTTGAAGCCGGTGGCGAGCTTTTTGTGGATGGCCTGCAATTCGGCCACCTCGTCCTTGTTGCCGCGTTCGCAAAAGCTCCGCGCCGCATGGCCCTCGATCAGGCGGATGACCTCGAATTTCTGATCGACCGAGGCGCTGGTCATCGGCGCCACTACCGCGCCGCGCCGCGGTCGCAGGATCACGAGTTCTTCCGCCGCCAGCACCTTGAGCGCCTCGCGCAACGGCGTGCGCGACACCTTGAAGGCTTCGGACAAGGCCAGTTCGTCAACCGCCTGCCCCGGCCCCAGTTCGCCGGTGATGATCATCTCGCGCAGACGGTCAGCGACGTGCCCATGCAGAAGCTGGGCGCGATATTCGACAACGTCGTCCATGGAAGACCTGGAGGTGCCGTGCATGGCGCTCAGTTTCGCACAGAGTTCAGAGCGCCGCCAGCAGGCCGGCCTTTTCCATCACGGGCTTGGCGCCGGGCGACGCCAGAAGCGCAATCAAAGCCTTGGCCGCATCCTTGTGCGCCGAACCGGTGTGCACCGCCGCCGTCAGCGGCATGACGTTCTGCAGCTCGTCCGGGAACGGCCCCAGCACATGCACCCCCGGCACGAGATAGAGCTCGGCCAGTTGCTGCACGGCCATATGACACTCCCCGCTCGCCACCGCCGTGGCGACGACACCGGCGCGCGTCGTGGTTTTCTTTTTCATCTCGTCGGTGATGCCGAGCTTGTTCAGCACCTTGATGAAGTGCGCAGCACTCGGGCTGCCGGTCGCCGGATCGGCGTGGATGATCGACTGGGTCTCAAGCAGCGCCTTCTTGAAACCGGCGGCAGTCGAAATATCGGGCTTGGGATCGTTGAGACCGACCGCTAGCCCCATAATCATGCGCGCCACCGGCTTTGCGGTCGCGCCATCGACCTTGCCCTCTTTCGCCAAAGCCTCGATGCCGTCGGGCGTCGAGACGACGACGTCGGCGCTCATGCCCTGACGCATCATGTCGACACAGGCCGACGGCGGGCCGAACGCCATCTCGATGCCGTAGCCGCTGGACTTGGTGAACTCCGGCGTAAGCGCATCGACAGCGCCCTGCAATGCCACCGTGGTGACGAGCTTGATCTGCGTGGCCATTGGCGACCTTTCCAAAATTACTGCCCGCGGGCGCGGCACGCTCTCCCCTGCGCGGTCCCAAGTCAATGTGCGAGACGTGTTATTTGACCCCGATGGCCCGCAGGTATTTTCGCTCGACGAAAATCTCCGGCGCGGGCGGCGGCGCCGTAATCTGCCCGGCTTCGGCCATCATCGCGATGACGCGCGACAGGCCGGCCATGTCGATTTCGCCCCGGCGTGGCAATACGTTGCGGTCCGGCTCGAAGTACAGCGCCAGCACCTTCGCAGCGATTGCGGGCGAGACATGGTTGCTTTCCGCCACGATCGCGGCCACGGCCTGGCGGTTCGCCGGATCGCGGATGAACTGGAACGCAGCGTCCAAAGCCCGCAAGTAGCGGCGCAGCGCTTCGGCATTCTTGTCGGCGAAGGAACGGCGCACCGCCGTCACCGTGTAGACGATGGAGGGGCTCGCCTCGGTCGAGAGGCCCAGAACGGTGAAACCCTCGGCCTGGAACGCGACATCCTGCGGCTGGCCGAGCGGCACCGCATCGCACCCGCCTTGCTTGAGACAATTGGCGCGCGCCGGCGTGCCTTCAATGACCTCGGTCTCGTAGTCGCCGTCCGTCAGGCCGTGCAGCGCCAGTAGTTTGCGCATTGATGCCGATATGCTGCCGCCCTGGTCGGCAAAGCCGATGCGTTTGCCTTTGAGATCGGCAAAGCTCTTGATACCGGGCTTGGCGACGAGGCTGTAGATCGGGTTGTTGAACTCCGCCGCAATAGCGACAGCGTCCGATCCGGCGAGCACCTTGCGGATCAGGAATGGCGTGGCGACATGCGTGATGTCGACGGTGTCGTCATGCAGCGCATCGATCATCTTGTCCGAACCGCCGGGCAGCGGCACGACGACCTTGAAGTCCAGGCCTTCGCGTTCGAAGAAGCCCTGCTTCTGCGCCACCACGACGGGCAGTGCGAAAATACTGCGCAGCGTCGAATAGGACTGTCCGTAGCGCAAAGACAGCGTTTCGGCGCCCGCCGGCCCCGCGACGGCGGCGGCCAGCAACAGGCCCGCGAGCACGCGCCGCATCACGGATCTTTCTTCAGGATGCAATCGACTTCAATCGGCGCGCGGTCGGCGCTGGCGGGCGGGCGGCGGTTGATCGCCGATGGCGCGTAACCGTCCTTGCGGCAGGCAATGTCCGCGCCCGCGGCATCAATCTCAGGTACCGCGATGCGATAGCCGCCGATGGCGTCGCTGGTCGTGACGAAGGACATCTTCTTGTAGATTACGTTGACGCGCGCGTTCGAAATCGCCACGCCGCGCGTATCCTGCACCACGCCGAAGAAGATCGTGTCGGTGCCGTCGCCATGATCATCGCCGAGCCCGCCGGCGATGGCGGCGGTCACGGCGAGCATAAAGATAAGGAATGCGGCAACCGGCGCGCGGTGCATCATCGCGTCCAGAACGGCATCAGCGCGTAAGCCAGGATCGGCAGCGCGATGAGCGGCAGCAGCCAGATCGGGAACAGCGGGATCCGCGCCGCGACCGGACGCGGCAGCCACGCGGCGGCGGCTGCCACAAGCGCCGAGGCGGTAAGTGTGGTGGCGATCCAGCCGTACCAGTACATCGCGGGGCCCTCGTTCGGCCGCGCCAGCGCAAAACCGAGATCGATACGGTTGGTGCCGGGATGATAGGTGAACAGAGGAAAGCCGCCGAGTTCGCTCGCCACATAGATGACCGGCGCAGCAATCGCGAAAACGATGGCGAAGGTGCCAAAAGCGGCGGACGACGCCAGCGGCGATGGCGCGGACGCGGCGAGTTTCGCGCCTTGTTCGACAGTGTCGGTCATCAGCCAAATCCCCGAACATTATTGAGCACGTGTCCGACCAGGAACGAGAACCAGCAAAGCGACGCCAGCAGCACGGTGATCCATTTGCGCGCGCCGTCGAAGCCCAGGTTTTTCGGATTCTTCCACACGTACCAATAGGCCGGGAGGATGAAGAGGCCCAGCGCCGCGGCATGTTCCTTCAGTTCAAAGAAACCCAGCGTCTTGAAGTAGCCGGTGCGCTCGAGCGGAATGCGGATGGCAATGCGATACTTGGTGTAGATCCACGCGCCGAGAATGAAGGTCACCACCCACAACACGACAATCGCGGTCGCATAGCCCGCGCCGCGCACGGTGCGGAAGCGCGTGATGAACCCGGACGGCGTCGCGATTTGCCGGACCGGCATGGCCACGGCCATGGCCTGATGCGTCAGCGCGCCGAGCAGCGCCACGGCCAAAAGGCCGTGAACAATAAGCTGAATGGTCCAGATCGTGCTGACCGACAAATAGTCCATGGCCGCATGATAACGACTCTTGCAGTTAGCCGGCTAGGGGTCGCGCTATAGTTGCTGCGCTGCAAAAGTATTGCAGGCCGACACTTTGCCCTCCTTCAGGCCGATGTTGAACCAGCGCTGGCGCTGGGCCGACGAGCCATGCGTGAATGAGTCGGGCACGACGCGGCCGGTCGACTGCTGCTGCAGCCGGTCGTCGCCGATCGCCGCCGCCGTCTGCAACGCCGCCTCGACGTCGCCGGGCTCGATCGATTTCCATTTTTGGTTCGAGCGGTTGGCCCAGACGCCGCCGAAACAATCGGCCTGCAATTCGACACGCACCTGAATGCGATTGGCCGCGACCTTGTCGCCGGACGCGCGCTGCGCCGACTGCGCCTTCGGCAGAATGCCGAGCAGGTTCTGCACGTGATGACCGACTTCGTGCGCGATCACGTAAGCCTCGGCGAATTCGCACGCCTTGCCGGAGCAACCCTTGAAGCGCACCTGCATGTCGCGGAAGAACGACGTGTCGAGATAGATGCGCTTGTCGGTCGGGCAGTAGAACGGGCCCATCGCCGCCTGCGCCATGCCGCAACCGCCCTGGATCGAGCCGGCAAACAGCCGCAGGCGCGGCGCCTTGTAGTCCTGGTTGCTTTCCTTGAACACGATCGTCCATGTGTCTTCGGTATTGCCGAGCACGGCCGCGACGAAATCGCCCATCTGATCTTTCGGCGCGCCGGTGGTCGTGCGCCGCGGCGGTTCATAGGGCTGCTGATAGCCGCCGCCACCGCCGCGATTGCCGGTGACGATTTCAGCGCCGCCGATCAACACGCTGGGATCGATGCCGAGTGCCCAGCCGACCAGGCCCAGCACAACGATCGTGCCGATTCCCAAGCCGCCGCCGCCCATCGGCAAACCAAAACCGCCGCCACCGCCGCCAAAGCCGCCACCACCACCACCACCACCGCCGTCGCGGTCGTCTTCGACATTGTCACTGCGGCGGAAATCATCCCAACGCATTCAAAAGCCCTTTCAATCGTCGTGTTTCGATCATGTCCGATGCGGTGCGGTTCGTCCAATCAATGACTTTTTAACCGTGTGGAAGTTCCTGCAAACCACTGACTCATAGGCATTATTTGCCCAGTAATGGGACAGTTTCATAAACCGTTTTTTAACCTTGAGGATTCATATTAGCGACATGTCGGTTGTAGGTCCCGCGTCTGCCGACCGCGTTCGCCTGAGTTAGAGTTTGTGAGTCATGATAGTGTCGCGTCGCGGGGCGCCCTCACGGGCGCCCCGTGGTCTTTCAGAGACCACACACCATCGTATCCTGATCGGCGAGTGCGTCGCCGAAATGGCGAAACTCCCGGCGGCATCCGTCGATCTGGTGTTTGCCGACCCCCCGTACAATTTGCAGCTTGCCAGCGACCTGAAACGGCCGGACGACAGCCATGTCGACGCCGTCACCGACGACTGGGACAAGTTCGCCTCCTTCGCCGCCTATGACACCTTCACGAAGGACTGGCTGAACGCCTGCCGCCGCGTGCTCAAGCCCGCGGGCACGATCTGGGTGATCGGCTCCTATCACAACATTTTCCGCGTCGGCGCGATCATGCAGGACATGGGGTTCTGGATCCTCAACGACGTAGTGTGGCGCAAGACCAATCCGATGCCAAATTTCCGCGGCCGGCGCTTCACCAACGCACATGAGACCATGATCTGGGCCTCGCGCGACCCGAACGCCAAGGGCTACACCTTCAACTACGAAGCGATGAAGGCCGGCAACGACGACGTGCAGATGCGGTCAGACTGGACCTTCCCGCTCTGCACCGGCGAAGAGCGCCTCAAGGGCAATGACGGCAAGAAGCTGCACCCGACGCAGAAGCCGGAAGCCCTGCTCGCTCGCGTCATTCTCTCCTCATCGCGCCCCGACGATCTGGTTCTCGACCCATTCAACGGCACTGGCACCACCGGCGCCGTCGCCAAGAAGCTCGGCCGCCGCTTCATCGGCATCGAGCGCGAGGCGAAATACGCCAAGGCGGCGCAAAAGCGCATCGCCGACGTGCAGGTCGTGCCCTCGCCGTCCATCGCGCCCTTCATCACCGCGCGCGAAGCCCCGCGCGTGGCGTTCTCGGCGCTGATCGAGCGCGGCATGATTTCGCCCGGCGCGGTGCTGGTCGATTCAAAGAAGCGTCACAAGGCTTTGGTCCGCGCCGACGGCGCGGTGGCGATGGGCACCAGCGTCGGCTCCATCCACAAGATGGGCGCCGTCGCCCAGGGCCTCGACGCCTGCAACGGCTGGACCTTCTGGCACGTCGAAACGTCGAAGGGCCTCAAGCTGATCGACGACCTGCGCGCCCAGTTCCGCGTGGAAATGGCGGAAGCGGCGGAGTAGTAAGCCGTCATCCTGAGGTGGCCGCGCAGCGGCCCTCGAAGGATGAACGGGCACACTCTTACGGGCCATCGCCCTTCGAGGCTCGCCATAAGCCGTTTACGCGCGTCTTGACGCGCTATGGCTCGCACCTCAGGGTGACGGATCACACCTTCGCCGTCAGCACTTCCAGAAACAGTCCCAGCGCGCGGTGCGAGAAGGCTATTCAGCCGCGGAGCGGTCAACGCGCGGCAGCAACACCTAGGCGGATACCCGATGCCTTCTGCAACCGCATGATAACAGCAAACAGATTATCGGCGCGCGGATTGCCCTTCGGACCGAACATCCGCATCAAGCTCTTGGCCGGGGTACCGGTCTCGCGTGCAAGACGTTCGAAGCCGACCGTCGCGTTGATATAGTCGCGCAAGACGGCCTTGCCGGTCTCCATTTCACCGGCCAGCATTTGCTCGACAGCTTCCGTCAGCAACGCCGCGCGGAATTTAGGATCGCGCTCCGCGCGCGCCTTGACCGTCTCCTTGAAATCCCGTGTCAGCGCCATCTAGGCCTGCTCTTTCTTTCGTCTCTTGTAGTCGGTCCAACGCGCTTGAGCGTCCGCGATATCGTCGTCCTGACGGCGCTTGGTTCCGCCGGCAAGCAAGATCACGACCGTGTCGCCGTCTCGTCCAAAATAAATCCGATAGCCGGGCCCGAAATCGATCCGGCATTCGAGAACGCCGTGGCCGACACTTTTCGTATTCGACAGATTCCCGAGACCGAGTCTCGTCACTGCAATCGTCACCTTGGCGGCGGCCACCGCATCGAGGTTCTCGAACCAGCGGTGAAACGGCCGGCGTCCCGACAAGTCCTGATATTCAAGAACTCGCATCCATATAGTATCATATATGTTACCAATTATGGCAAGCGCAAGCACAAGGCTCGGCGTTCGTCGAGCGACTACTTCGCCGTCAGCACTTCCAGAAACAGCCCGAGCGCCCGGTGGGAAAAGGCTTCCATATTCTCGTGGCGCGTGGCGCTGCCGGTCTCAAGAGTGACCGCCCCTTCGACCGGGCCTGACACCGCGACACAGGTGTGGCCGGCGGCATCGCCGTAGCGGTTGCCGGTTGGGCCCGACGCGCCCGTCTCGCCGAGCCCCCACACCGTGCCGTGGCGCTCCCGCACGCGCTTGGCGCATAGCATGGCGTAGAATTCGGTCGAGGGGCGGAAGCCCTGCATGTCGGCGTCTTCGAGACCGAGCAGCACCGAGCGCGACGTCTTGGTGTAGAGCACGGCGCCGCCGACGAAATAGGCCGAGGCACCGGGCAACGCCAAGAGCGCCGCCGAAATCATGCCGCCGGTCGAGGATTCCGCGACCGCGACAGTTTCGCGCCGCTCGATCAGGCGGCGCGCGATTTCTTCGACCAACGGCGCCAGCGATTGCATCCCTTAGGCTCCCAAACCGCCGCCGCGCTCGCACAGCACGGCATAGAGGCCGACCTCGGCATCGGCGAACTGCTTCGATAAGCGATCGACGAGCGTCTCAGCTTCCGCTTTCCGCAACGTATCTACGACAAGGCAGGATTTAATCTTCTTGTCGCCACCGCGCAGCTTTTCCTCTTCCGAGACCACGGCGTTGGCGCTGTCGACCGCGTTCCACAGCTCGACGCCGGCGATCTTGGTGTCCTTCGCCAGTTCGTCGGCCAGCGCGGTGAGCTTGCCCATGTCCGGTGCGTCGTTGAAACGCAAGGTCACCGCGTAGGAGCCGCTGAACGAACCGCGCCGCGGCGTGCGATGGCAGACCGTACGGTTCATGTTGATGAAGGCTTCCGACATGATTTTCTTGGTCATCGGCGTCGGGTTGTCGAGCCGCTCAAGATAGGGCTTCGACTTCAGCACGTCCGGATTGTCGACGATGTAGAAATTGAAATATTTCGGCGCGCCGACCAGCGCTTCGTGACGGCGCACGAACTTGAATCCGGGGACGCCGAGACGCTCCAGCAGGTGCTCGCTCTGGAACCAGGCGTCGAACGCCGCTTCCTGTCCGGGACGGACGTCATTCCAGATCGCGAGAATACCCTCAGACTTATGGCTCACTTACTTCTCTCCACGTTCGATATTGGCGCTGCGCGCCGGCACGCCGAATTCCTTGCGGCATACGTCCGCGAGAACGGCAATTCCTTGTTTGATCTCGTCATGCGACGGGCTGGCGAAACACAACCGCATGCGGCTCGAACTATGCGCCTTGTCGGTCGACCATTCCGGGCCGGGATTGATGGCGACGCCCTCGGCCAGCGCCTTCTGATACAGCATCAACGTATCGACATTGTCCGGCAGCTTGACCCACAGAAAGATGCCGCCCTTCGGTGCTTCGAATTCCGCGGCGGTGCCGAACTGTTCGTTGAGCGCCTCCATCAAGGTGTCGAGCTTCCTGCGCAGCCCCTTGCGCAGGGCCGGCACGTGGTCGGCGAAATGCTCGCTGCAATATTCGGCCAGCACCATCTGCTCGAGCGCGCCCGAGCCGGCATCGGTCTTCAGCGCCAGCATCCGCGACATGATCGACCATGGCGCGACGATGAAGCCGACGCGTAACGCCGGCGCGATGGATTTCGAGAACGAGCCGATGTGAATGACGTTCTCGTCGCTGCTCATGGCATGGATGGCGTTCGGACGAATGCCGTCCCAGACCAGATCGGCGTAGCAGTCGTCCTCGAAAATCGGCACGCGGTAATCGCGCGCCAGCTTGAGCATCTGCGCGCGGCGCTCGGTCGAGAGAATAGTGCCGGTCGGATTCTGCACCGTCGGGATGGTGTAGATGTATTTCGGCTTGATCGCACGCGTCCTCAACTCGGCCAGCGCGGCTTCCAGCACATCCATGCGCATGCCGTATTCATCGAGCGGAATGCCGACGGCGTTGACGCCGAGCTTGGCGAGCCGCGTCAGCGTGCCCTGGTAGTTGTCCTGCTCGACCAGCACGGTGTCGCCGCGCGTCAGCAGCGCGGCGTTGACGAGATCGAGCGCCTGCAGCGAACCCGAGACGATGAGAATGTCGTCGGGGCTGCAGTTCATCGCCGCATCGCGCCGGAGCTTGGCGGCAAGAAACACGCGCAGCGGCCGGTAGCCCTGCGGGCCGCTGTTGAGGCCGTAGGTCGACAAAGTGCGGCCTTCACGCGCCATCACCGACTTCGCGGCCTGCATCAGGCCGTCGAGCGGGATCTCGTCACTGTCATTATTGCCGCCGGTGAAGTTGAACTTCGGCGCGCCGGTCCAGCGAACCGCTGGCGCCGGCGTGCCGGGGGGCAGCAAGGGGCCGAAATCGAATGGCATATTCCGGCTCCCGCTTCGCGTTACTTCGCCGCGACCACCATGATCTCGACCTTGTAGTCCGGCGTGGCGAGCTTGGCCTCGACGGTGGCGCGCGCCGGCGTATTGCCCTGCGACACCCACGTATCCCACACCGCGTTCATCTCGGCGAAATTCGCCATGTCGGTGATCCAGATATTGGCGGTCAGCAGCTTGGTCTTGTCGGTGCCGGCCTTGGCCAGGAAATTGTCGATCTGCGCCAGAATGTCCTTGGTCTGGTCGGTGACGCTCTTGCCCTTCGGGTTGTCGGCGACGATGCCGGCCAGATAGACGGTGTCGCCGTGAACGACGCACTTGCTCATGCGCGGGCCGACGTCGTGACGCTGGATTGTCATGAAACTCTCTCCTTCGTTTCCGGCTGGCTTCCTAGCGGGAAACGGCGGTTTTGGGAACTTGAAACCGCCGAAAGACTTATTGCCCTGCAATCATCAGGGAGGGTTCTGCCATGGGCTGGTTTTCATCCGATATCGACACCTTCGACGAGCTGTTCGTGCACACCCTGCAGGACATCTATTATGCCGAGCATCAGATCGAGAAGGCGCTGCCGGACATGATCGAGAAGGCGTCCGACGCCGAGCTCAAAAAGGGCTTCCGGATGCACCTCAAGCAGACCAAGGGCCAGATCAAGCGGCTCGACCGGGTGTTCAAGATGATCAAGTCGGTGCCGCAGGGCACCAAGTGCCCGGCCATCGAGGGCATTCTCGACGAGGCCAAGGAAATCGCCGGCGAGATCGAGGACAAGGTCGTGCTCAACGCCGCGCTGATCGCCGCGGCGCAGGCGGTCGAGCACTACGAGATCACCCGCTACGGCACGCTCGTCGCCTGGGCCAAGGTCATCAAGCGCAACGACGTCGCCAAGATCCTCAATATGAATCTCAAAGAGGAAAAGGCCACCGACAAGAAGCTCGGCGGCATCGCCACGCGCAAGATCAACGCCAAGGCGGCGGCCAAGAAGCTCAAGCGCCCGAGCAAGGCCGAGGCGGCCGAGAACGCCATGCTCGCCGCAGCGGCGGGTATTCCGGCGATTTAAACTCTGTCATTCCGGGACGGCACATTTGCGCCGGACCCGGAATCCAGCGTCACAAGCTCCGCATTAAAAATTCTGGATTCCGGGTTCGCGCTTTCGCGCGCCCCGGAATGACCAGAGTTGCTATCCCCCCGCCACGCCCTGCGTGTTGACGTAGAGCGAATACAGCGAATGCGCGGCCGCCATGAACAGGCGGTTGCGCTTCTTGCCGCCGAAACAGACATTGGCGCAGCGCTCCGGCAGAGCGATATGGCCGATGGCCTCGCCCTGCGCCGTGAACACGCGAACTCCGTCGAGTTCGGGCGACATGCCCCAGCCGCACCACAGATTGCCGTCGACGTCGATGCGGAAACCGTCTGGCGTGCCCTGCGGGCCTGAATCGATCAGCACCTTGCCGCTACCGATGACGAGGCCGTCCTCGGTGAGATCGAACGACAAGATGCGGCGCGGCTCGCTGCGCGATTCAACGATGTAGATTTTCCGCTCGTCCGGCGAGAAAGCCAGGCCGTTCGGCGCGTTGATGCCCTCGGCGACGATGGTCACCGCGCCGGACGCGCCGTCGACACGATAGACATTCATCGGCAGCTCCGGCGCCGCGATCGAGCCTTCGTAATTGCCGAGAATGCCGAAGCGCGGATCGGTGAACCAGATCGAGCCGTCCGACTTCACGACGACGTCGTTCGGGGAGTTCAGCCTTTTGCCTTCATAATTGTCACAGATCACCGTGATGGTGCCGTCATATTCCGTGCGCGTGACGCGGCGGCCGAGATGCTCGCAGGTGATCAGCCTGCCCTGCCGGTCGCGTGTATTGCCGTTGCCCATGTTCGACGGCTTGCGGAACGGAGCGACGGCGCCGGTCTCCTCATCCCATCGATACATGCAGTCGCCCGGCACGTCGCTCCAGATCAGACAACGCGCATCGCCGAACCAGACCGGACCTTCCGCCCAGCGCGTGCCGGTGTAGAGCCGTTCGACGCTCGCCAAAGGCAGCCGGTATTTGTCGAAGCGCTTGTCCAGCGAAACCACCGACGGATCGGGATAGCGCAGGCTCGGCGTCCAGTCTTGGCTCACGGTCACGACACCTTCATCAGCAGATCGGCGACCCACTCCGGGCGGTCGATCATGACGTCGTGGCCGGTGCCCTCGTTGACAAAGGTCTGCCAGGACTTGTCGGCGCGGCATTCGGCCAGTGCGCGGTCGAACGCCGCCTGCGGATATTTCGGCGCACGGATGAAGGTCTTCTTGGCGATAGTGTCGAGCTTGCCGGTCAGTGTGATCGCATTGAAGGTCAGAGCGTTCGGCTGCGGCGTTACCTTGGAATCGATCCACGCATAGTGCTTTTCGACCACCGAATAAGTTTTCGCCGGCGGCGGCTTGCGGCCGAGTTCGCCCTTCGCCGTCGCTTCCTCCAGCGCTTTGCGGCTGAACTCGGAAATGTAGTCGAGCGGCTTCTCGCCGTTGCGCGGCTTGAAGGCATCGAGCCAGACGATGGACGACACGCGGTCGTGGATCTGTTCGAGCGCGCCGGAGGCCGGCCAGCCGCCGAACGAATGCGGGACCAGGCAGATGTTGTTGAGGTCTTCCCACTTCACCAGATTGACGATGTCGGTGATCTGCGTGTCGAGCGTGACGTCCTTGCTCAACAAATGGGTGCGGTCGCCATTGCCGGTCAGCGACGGTGCGTAGACCTTGTGACCGTTGCGCTCAAGAATTTCAGTGACGAATTTCCAGCACCAGCCGCCGTGATAGGCGCCGTGCACCAGCACAAAGGTCTTGCGAGCGGCGGTTTGCGCCCCCGCTTGTTGATTGGCGAGCAGAGCAAGCGCACCGGTGCCGGCGATCGCGGCGCGGCGGCTGAGTGAAAAAGTCATGGCATTTCTCCCCGTTCGAATTCTTATCGTTGCCGAATGGATAGACCCGATGCAGCGATGAAACAACTCGCTGTCAGCGCGCGGATCTGCGCACCGGCCCGCGTGCCGGCACGGGTGTCTCGAAGGCGTGGGCCAGCACCTTGCGCATCACGGTGGGCAGCGCTTCGTCCTGCACGTCCTTCACCGCGCTCCAGCGCATATCCTTCGGCGCCTTGCTGCTCTTGGGCACGCGGGCCACGAACACCGTCAGTTCGAGCGGGAAATGCGTGAAGGTATGCTCGACCACGCCGGGCAGCCGGCGCCAGTTAGCCTTGAGCGGCGCCGCGGCCTCCGCATCGGCAAGATCGAAGTCGTGCGACCACGCCGTGCCCGGCACTTCCGTCATCTGCGCCAGCAGGCCCTTGTCGGGCCGCGTGCGCAACAGGATGAAGCCATCGTCGCGCACGACAACGAAGGCCGCGCCGCGTCGCAATTTGCCTTCCTTCTTCGCCGCCTTGTGCGGAAACTCCTCCTGACGGCCTTGTGCGTACGCGACGCATGACTCGCTCCACGGACACAAGGCGCAAGCCGGTCGCTTCGGCGAACAGATGGTCGCACCGAGATCCATCAGCGCCTGCGCGAAGTCGCCGCTGCGCTGCGCCGGCAACAACGCCGTCGCCAATTGCTTGATCTGCGGCTTGGCCGCAGGCAGCGCGTCCTCGACGGCATAGAGCCGTGTGATCACACGCTCGACATTGCCGTCGACCGGCACCACCGGTGCATCGAAGGCAATCGCGCCGACCGCCGCCGCCGTGTAGTCGCCGATCCCCGGCAGCGCGAGCAGGCCGTCAATGGTATCGGGGAAAATGCCGTTGTGGCGTTCGACCACGGCGCGGGCGCAGGCATGCAGATTGCGGGCACGCGCGTAGTAGCCGAGGCCAGCCCAGGCACGCAGCACATCGTCGAGACTAGCCGCGGCAAGCGCGTCCACGGTCGGCCATTTGGTCAGGAATTTCTCGAAATAAGGCCCGACCGTTTTCACGGTGGTTTGCTGCAGCATGATTTCGGACAGCCAGACGCGGTATGGCGGCGTCCGCTGGCCCTTGAGCGCCCGCCACGGCATGACGCGCCGGTGACGGTCGTACCAGGCCAGGAGGTCGGCGGCGTCCGGCCCTGCTTTCTTCCGCCTTGGCACTCGGGCTGCTACGGTCATGGTCTACAGGATGTCGCAAAGCGAACTTCAATGAGCAAGCCCGCGCGCAATTTTCCACGGCCGCTGTCCGACTTCATGGCAGCGACGCTGAACGACGCGTTGAAGACGCAAGGCTTTGCCTCGGCCGAACTGCTGACGCGGTGGGCGGACATTGCCGGGCCGGAGATCGCCGCCCACAGCGAGCCGTTGAAGATCAACTGGCCGCGCGCCCAGAAGAACCCGACGGACGAGCCGCCGGAACCGGCCACCTTGGTGCTGCGGGTCGAAGGTCCGATGGCGCTGGAAATCCAGCACCAGAAAGACATCATCCTGGAGCGGGTGAACCGGTTTTTCGGCTGGCAGGCCATCGGCCGGCTGAATTTGCGGCAGGCGCCCCTGACGCGGCTGGCCAAGCGGAAGCCCCAGCGCACGCCGGATCCGGCGGTTACCGCCACGCTGGCCGCCGGCATGCCCGAGGTCGCGGACGAGGCGCTGAAAGGCGCTTTGGCCAAGCTGGGCGCCGCCATCAAACGAAAGTGACCCTGATACCTTGGCTTTCCGGCCCGCCATTGCCACAATTGGCTGTTCCAGCTAGCCATTCATTTCATCGACCTAATCCTACGGAGCGCTCCAGTGCCGATTACCCGACGTGAGTTTTGCCAGCGCAGCGCAACCGTTGCGCTTGGCGTAGCCCTGTTGAGTTCGACCGCGCTGGCGCCCTTCTCCGCCGCGCAGGCGCAAGGCACGATGACCATTCCGCCGGCCGAGTTGATGAAGCCGGACGCCCTGCCCGAAATGAGCATGGGCAATGACAAAGCCACGGTCACGGTCATCGAATACGCCTCGATGACCTGTCCGCACTGCGCGCACTTCCAGGAAGCGACGTTCCCGGAACTCAAGAAGCGCTACATCGACACTGGCAAGATCCGCTACATTTTCCGCGAATTCCCGCTGGACTCGCTGGCCGCCGCCGCCTTCATGCTGGCGCGCTGCGCCGGCGAGAAGGACTCGACGCGCTATTTCGCGCTGATCGACACCATGTTCAAACAGCAGCGTCAGTGGGCCGTCGAGAAGCCGATCCCGCCGCTGCTGGCGCTGTCCAAGCAGGCCGGGTTCACCGAGCAGACCTTCAATGCCTGTCTGTCGAATCAGAAGGTGCTCGACGGCATCGAAAGCATCCGGCAGCGCGCCGTCGACAAGTTCAAGGTGCAGTCCACGCCCACTTTCTTCATCAACGGGGTGGCCTATCCGGGCGCGCTTGAGATCGACGAGTTTTCCAAGCTGATCGAGGCGCAACTCAAGACCTGACAAGGGCTTTTCGCCCCGTCCGGCCCTTAAAAAACGCACTATCCACGCGTTTATTTTCTGCTCCAGCCACCGAAAGGTCTGGAAAACCGCGCCGCGCGCTTGCCCCCGCGCGCCGGCCTATTCATTGTCCGGCCTACAAGCGCTAGCGCGCGCCCCTGTCTGGGCCACAAGTGCCAGATCGGACAGCGGTTTTGTTCAATGTACATCCGGTCGGCGTGTTGGCGCGTAGTGCCATTGCCGCATCCGGGTCACGAGGCCTGAAGCAATGAAGCTGACGCGACTGCGCCTTCTCGGATTCAAGTCATTCGTCGAGCCCACGGACTTTCTGATCGAACCCGGTCTGACCGGCGTCGTCGGTCCGAACGGCTGCGGCAAGTCGAACCTCGTCGAAGCGTTGCGCTGGGTGATGGGCGAGTCCTCGTACAAATCCATGCGCGCCTCGTCGATGGACGACGTCATCTTCTCCGGCAACAACAGCCGTCCGGCGCGCAACAACGCCGAAGTCGCGATCCTCATCGACAACCAGGAGCGCTCTGCGCCCGCGGCGTTCAACGACACCGACGCCATCGAAATCGCGCGGCGCATCGAGCGTGAATCCGGTTCCGCCTACCGCATCAACGGCAAGGAAGTGCGCGCGCGCGACGTGCAGATCGTGTTCGCCGACGCTTCGACCGGCGCGCGTTCGCCCGCCCTCGTGCATCAGGGCCGCATCGGCGAAATCATTCAGGCGAAGCCCGAACAGCGCCGCCGCGTGCTGGAAGAAGCCGCTGGCGTGTCCGGTCTGCATGCCCGCCGCCACGAAGCCGAGCTGCGTTTGAAGGCCGCGGAAGCGAATTTGCTGCGCGCCGAAGACGTCATCGGCCAGTTGGCCGGCCAGATGGAAGCGCTGAAGAAGCAGGCGCGCCAGGCGATCCGCTATCGCACCGTGTCGGCGCAGGTCCGCAAGGCCGAAGCCACGCTCTATCATCTGCGCTGGACCGCCGCCGCAATCGAAGTCACCGCTGCCGAAGGCGCCAAGGACGGCGCGGTGCGCGAAGTCGCCACCCGCACCGAGGCGCAGCTCGAAGCCTCCAAGCGTCAGGCCGAAGCCGCGTCGTCGCTGCCGGAATTGCGCGAAGCCGAGGCCCGCGCCGGCGCCGCGCTGCATCGTCTCAATGTGGCGTCGCAGGAACTGGACCGCGAGGAAACGCGCGCCAAGGACCGCATCGCCGAACTCGATCTGCGTCTGGTGCAGTTCGCCGGCGACGCCGAGCGCGAACAGCGCCTCGCCGCCGACGCGCAGGAAGCCCTCACCCGGCTTGCCGCCGAGGAAGAGACGATCCGCGCCGAATTGCAGGAAAGCGCCGGCCGCCGCAGCGGCGTCGATGAACGCGTGGCGGAAGCCGACACCGAATTAAAGACCGCCGAGCAGGTGTTCTCCGAACTCACCGCCAGGCTTGCCGATCTCACCGCCCGCCGCAATCAGCTTGACGGCGCCATCCGCCAGCACAGCGACCGCGCCGCCCGTCTGGAGACGGAAATGGGTGGTATCGAGAGCGAGCTGGCGTCGCTGCAGTCCGCCGGCGGCCCCGACCTTGCCGCGCTCACCGCCGCCGTGGAAGCCGTAACCGCCGCCACAACCGAAGCAGAAGCTGCAGCGATTGCTGCAGAAACAGCCCACACCGCCGCGCGTCAGCAGCTCGACGCCTCGCGTTCGCCGCTCGCGGAAGCCGAGCGCCGCGTGCAACGCCTGGAAACCGAAGCGAAGACCTTGTCGAAGGTTCTCGCCGTTGAGTCGAAGAACCTGTGGCCGC
Source organism: uncultured Hyphomicrobiales bacterium (assembly GCA_903929045.1). Classification (GTDB taxonomy): domain Bacteria; phylum Pseudomonadota; class Alphaproteobacteria; order Rhizobiales; family Xanthobacteraceae; genus Pseudolabrys. The sequence goes on along the minus strand of CAIYTE010000013.1, from coordinate 16,182 downwards.
CGGTGATGGACCACATCTCGGTCGATAAGGGTTTTGAAAAAGCCTTGGGCGCCGCGCTTGGCGACGATCTCGATGCGCCCATCGACGCTTCGGCGCCGATGCGCTGGCAGACCTCGGGCGCAGGCGACAGCGATCCTTCGCTGCCGGACGGCGTCGAGCCGCTGGCGCGACACGTTCAGGCGCCGGCCGAACTCGCCCGCCGTCTCAACCAGATCGGCGTCATCACCAACAAGGCGGATGGCACGCGTCTGGCGGCTTTGTTGAAGCCGGGCCAGCGTCTCGTCACCGCCGAAGGCGATCTGTGGCGCTGGGACGGCTTTGCCGCCGACGCCCATGCGCCGACCGGTGCTGCGCGCCGCCTCGCCGAGCGCGCCCGCCTCGCCGATATCGAATCTGAAATGCAGGCTGCGCGCAGTGAGTCTGAAAAGGCCCGTGGCGTCGTCGCCGACGCCGAAGCGGCCTTGCAGGCCGCCGTTGCCGCCGAAACGCAAGGCCGTTCGGCCGCGCGCGAGCGTCAGCGCGAACTGTCCACCGCCCGCGATCAGCACGAAGCCGCCGAGCGCGAAGTCAACCGCAACGCCGCGCGCGTCTCGGCTTTGACTGAAGCACGCACGCGCCTGACCACCAGCCGCGACGAAGCCGCCGCTGCCAAGGCCGAAGCCGATACCGCGCTAGCCGCACTCGCCCCCGTCGCCGATCTCGAAACCGAACTCACCGGCGTGCGCGACGACATCACCGGCAAACGCGCCAAGGCCGCCGAAGTGCGCGCCGAGCAACAGGCCATCGTGCGCGAAGCCGAAATGGCCGACCGCCGCCTGACCGCGCTCGGCAACGACAAGAACGGCTGGCTCCAGCGCCAGACCGGCGCGCAGAAGCAGATCGAGACGCTCGAACAGCGTATCGCGGAAGCCACCCGCGACCGCGCCGACCTTGAAAACGCGCCCGCGCAGTTCGCTGAAAAGCGGGCCGCGCTCGTCACCGAGATCGAAGCCGCCAACACCGACCGCCGTGCCGCCGCCGATCGTCTGCAAGAGTCCGAAAACCTGCTTGCCGAAGCCGACCGCGATGCGCGCGCCGCGCACGATGCTGCGTCAACGGCGCGCGAAGAACTCGCCCGCGCCGAGGAACGCTTCGAAGCTGCCAAGCGCCGCCTCACCGACATCGGCCGCGAAATCCACGACATGCTCGAGATCGAGCCGGCCGGGGTTGCGGAGCTTGCCGAACTTAAAGAGGGCGAGCCGCTGCCGGATCTCGCCGAGACCGAAGCGACCTTGGAGCGTTTGCGCCGCGAGCGCGAACGTCTCGGCGCCGTCAACCTGCGTGCCGAGGAAGAGCTCAAAGAGGTCGAAACCCAGCACACCTCGCTCACCGCCGAGCGCGACGATCTGGTCGAGGCCATCAAGAAGCTCCGCCTCGGCATCCAGAGCCTCAACCGAGAAGCGCGCGAGCGCCTGCTGGCGTCGTTCCAGCAGGTCAACGCGCACTTCCAGTCGCTGTTCACCCGCCTGTTCAACGGCGGCACGGCCGAACTGCAGCTCATCGAGAGTGACGATCCGCTGGAAGCCGGCCTCGAAATCCTGGCGCGGCCGCCGGGCAAGAAGCCCGCGACCCTTTCGCTGCTCTCGGGCGGCGAACAGGCGCTGACCGCCATGGCGCTGATCTTCGCGGTGTTCCTCACCAACCCGGCGCCGATCTGCGTGCTCGACGAAGTCGATGCGCCGCTCGACGACCACAACGTGGAACGTTTCTGCGACCTGCTCGATGAAATGACCCGCTCGACCGACACCCGCTTCGTGATCATCACGCACAATCCGATCACGATGGCGCGGATGAACCGGCTGTACGGCGTGACCATGGCCGAGCGCGGCGTGTCGCAGCTCGTATCGGTCGATCTCGAAGCCGCCGTGCGGTTCCGCGAAGCGAGCTAAGCGTCATCGCATCAAGATGAAAAAGCCCGGCAGAAATGCCGGGCTTTTTTTGTTTGGCGATACGCCGGGGTTTAGAACGTGTGCCGCAGGCGGCCACTGAGCTGATGCGCGGTGAAGCTGCGGCCGCCGAACTTGAAGTCGTAGCCGGCCGAAAGCTGCGTGCGGTCCCCGACGTTCGCGGTCAGGCCGGCGCCAATCACGCCGAAGTCGGTGCCAGAGCCGGCCGCGGTGGTGGCGAAGTTTCCGGGCAAGGTCTGGTCGACGAAGCTGGCGCGGACGTCACGTTCCTTGTCGAGGAATTCGTGCTGCCAGCTGGCGCGCAGTTCAGGCGTCCACTTGCCCCACGCCGAAAGCATATCGTAGCGGAAGCGCGCGCCGAGGCTCGAGCGGAACGAGTCGGCCTTGTCGGCGCTGACGATGAGCGCGGCGGCGCCGATTTCGGTGAAGCCATCGACACGCACGGTCGTGTATTGCGCTCCGATTTCGGGCGTCACAACCCAGGCGCCAAACCGATAATCGACGCCGAGCGTGCTTTGCAGCGCGAACTGATCGCCCTTTGGCGACGACGTGTTGGCCGTGCCGAGCGCGATGCGGTTGTTGTCATACGAGTTACGGCCGTACACGAAAGCGCCGTTCACGTACCAGTTCTGCCGCGCGTAGCTGGCATAAGCGCCGAGCAGCCAAGTATTGATGCGGCTGGTGCTGCCGTTGGTATCGAGATCGGCGTTGGTGCGGCTGAAACCGCCGAGCAGACCAAGCGTCAGTTCCTGCGTCACGCGCCGGTCAACGCCGAAGGTGACGCCTGCCGCAGTGAACCGGCTCTGCGGCGCGTTGGCAGTGGCGGCCTGCCGGGCGAAGACGACGTTGCCGTAAACGAACATGCCCCATGGCGAGTCGTCGATCAGCGGGCGCGGCGCCTTGACCGGATAGTTGCTGGCCTTGGCCATGGCATCGAACGCGCCATTGCGCGCCACCGGATTGACCGCAGCGTATGCGCTTAACGGATCGGCCGCCGGATCGAACTGGTTAGGCGTCAGGCCGCGATTGCTCTCGCCGCCGAGCATGGCGACCGCGGTGCCGAGACCCGAACCGTCGAAGGCAAGCCCCCCCGTTCCGCAGGTTGGAAAGACGCGTATCGACGTTCGCCGTCGTCTGGAAGGCGCTGTTGACGCCGATCGAGGTCAGCGCCTGAAACGCCGTCGGCGTCAGTTGCGCCATTGCCGCGGCCGGATCGCTGGAGGATGCAACCTGATCCATGATAGTTTGCGCCGCGAGGCTGGTCGATGTCGTATTATCGAAAGCCGCCGCAATTCCGGCCGTCGCACCGGTGGCGTAGGACGAGAACGAACTGACGACGCTGCCGGTGAAGGCTTCGAAACCAGTATAGAGCGTGCCGCCGATATTGACGGTCTGGCCTGCCTGCAGCGCGGCCATCTTCGCGGCGGTCAGACCGACCTTGCCGTACACCAAAGTATCGGTATCGGTATCAAGCCCGCCCGGATTGCTGGTACCACCATTGACCAGGCCGACGATCTTCGAACCGGGCATAATACGTACGGTGTCGTTGCCGCCTTCCATGTTGATGGCGCGGCCATTGTTACCAATGATGGTGCCATAATTGGTCAGTTGGTCGTTACCCTGCCCCATCTGGATCGCGGAGCCATCGCCGCGGATAAAACGCGCGTTGCCGGCGTTGGCGGCCGAGGTGTAATTGATGCCTTCGACGCGGCCCTGCGTGCCGGGGTCCGGCGTGCCGTCAACACGCAACACGATGCCGTTCGGGTCCGGGATTGCACCGTTGCCGGTGATGGTGCCGTAGTTGACGATGGTGTCGTTGTCCGCGGAGGTCCCGGTCTTGCTTTCGAAGCGGATCGCATAACCGTTAAGACCGACAATGCTGCCGTAGTTTGTCAGCGTTGTCGCGGCGCTGCCGCTGCGCGAATTATCGACGTTGGAATCGTTGTTGACGACGATGCCGTACGACGCACCCGAAACGGTTCCGTAGTTCAGGATGGTGCCGCCGCCGATCGAAATGCCTTCGCTGTTGTTAAGGCGATTTCCGGAATCGTAGCCGCCCGCACCGGTACCTTCGATGACACCGTAGTTCGTGATGGTGGCCGTGAAATCGACATCGACGCCGTCGCCGTCACCCGTGCCGCTACCGTTATAGGCGCCGGTAATGCGGCCATAATTGACCACCGTACCCGTGCCGTCGGAGCCGAAGCCCGAGCCATTGCGGCCGATCAGCGTGGCACCGGCCTCGTTGGTCAGATTAACGTCGCCTCCCGTCGTGATGCCGTGACGAAAGCCCGAAATGGTACCGCCCGTTTTGTTGATCACGACGCCGCTGTGATTCTGAAAATCGATACCGTCGTTACTGGAACCCACCGGACCATCGGCAAAGATCGTTCCGTAGTTGGTGACGACAGCGCCCTCACCCGGGCGTACGGCATCCGCCGCCGATGCCGAGAGAATACCGGTTGCACGGTTGATAATCGTGATGCTGTGGGCAGCATTGATGTGATCGAAATCGATAGCACGCGCGCTCGTCGCCGTGGCGCTGATGGTGCCCGAATTGTCGACAAGAAAGTCGGCATTGGAAGTTCGGGTCGCGGAGGATGCGTCAACCAGGACGGCGCTACCGGACGACCTGATAATCGCCCCGGCCGCGTTGGTGAGGGTGAAGCTCTTTACGAGATTGAGATCCGTGCCGTTCAGATAAACACCGAACTTGCCGGCTGCGGTCGATTCGATCAGGCCGCTATTGGAGACGGAAATCACACCGCCAATGGACGTGCGCAGCGCATCATCGGCTGTCGACCGGATTGTTCCGCTCGCATTGTTGACGATGTTCACCGTCCCGGTTGTCGAGGTGATCGCGGCGAAATCTATGGCCTGACCGCCCGCCGAAAATATCCCGCCGGAGCTGGTCACGCTGACCGTCCCGTTGCCGATGTCAGCATTGATACGGAAGCCGTCATTGCCGGTACCCGTGATGGTGCCGGTGGAGCGGTTGATCACCGTGATATTACGCGGAGTTGTCGTTCCCGACGTATCGATGCCGCGGGTCGATCCGATGATCGTGCCGGCGTTGTCGATTATGACACCCGGAGCTGCAGAGGGGCTCGCCCAGGTAATGGCGCTGGCTGCCGATACAGTACCGCCCGCCGCGATCGTTCCAGTGTCAGTCCCAGTGACCGTCTGCGCCCCGACAGTCTGGCCGTTATTGACTGTGAAGGAGGCTGCGAGTGCGGGTGTGGCCGCTAATGTTGCAATCGAAACAAGAATGGAGAGGTGACTAACCCCACACAACCAACGCGACATGACGTCCCCCGACCCGCCAGCGATTTTGCCGGCGGGCTTTAGGTAATTTTTACGTATGACGGGCCGATGACTTGGCGCTGTCCTGCGTGGCCGGTCCCACGACATAAAATCGGTGTTGCAATTCGGCCAGCAGGCTCCGTCGCCGCCCGTTTCATGTTGGAACTTTCGGGTTCCATACGCGCTGTTCACGAACGCGTGATCGCGTCTAAACACCGGAACGAAAGATGGAGTGGCCGGTTTACTGGGCATCGAACAAGTCGGGCGGCTCCCCCCTTACCCCCCGAATAGCCGCTTGGCTAAAGGCCTCCAGTCTCCGGATTGGAGGCCTTTTTCGTTTTCGGCTCAATCCGTTAGCATCGGTTGAGGCATGCGGCGCGCTCCACAGCTTTCGTCATTGAACCTTTTCGCCGCTGAGCGACACTCAGCTAGGCTAGGGATATTCCGTTCCCGCTTTTTTTCAGGAGCCTTCCAAATGTCCACCACCGGCTGGATTATTCTCGGCGTCGCCGTTGTCGTCGTGATCTGGGCCATCAGCGTCTACAACGGCTTGGTCGCCATGCGGCAGAGGACCAACCAGGCCTTCGCCGACATCGACGTACAGCTCAAACAGCGCCACGACCTGATCCCCAACCTGGTGGAAACCGTGAAGGGTTACGCCAGCCACGAACGCGGCACGCTCGAAGCCGTGATCGCGGCGCGCAATACTGCGGTCGCCGTCCCCGGGGTCGAACAAAAGGTCGCCGCCGAAAACATGCTGAGCGGCGCGCTCGGCAAACTGTTCGCGTTGTCGGAGGCCTATCCCGACCTGAAGGCCAACGCCAACTTCCAGCAGCTTCAGTCCGACCTGTCAGACATCGAAAACAAGCTCGCCGCGTCACGCCGCTTCTACAACAACGCGGTGTCCGAATATAACACCGGCATCCAGCAATTCCCGGCTGCCGTATTCGCCGGCATCTTCGGCTTCCACGAACGCACCTTCTTCGATGTGGGCACCGATCGCCCGCAGCTCGAACAGGCGCCGAGCGTGAAGTTCTAGTTCTGTCATTCCGGGGCGTGCGAAGCGCGCACCCGGAATCCAGAAACCTTCGGATTAACTCTGGATTCCGGATCGCCGCTGCGCGGCGCCCGGAATGACGGAAGAAAAACCATGGCCGCCTACGGTCTCTACACACACATCCAGTCGAACAAGCGCCGCTCCATCGCTTTGCTGATCGGCTTGTTCTTCCTGGTCTATGTTCTGGTCTTCGCCGGCGCGCTGCTCGCCGAGGCTCTGTCGAGCAATAATCCGCCGCTCGACTACCTGATCCGCGCCGCGCGCTACGATTTCATCAGGGCCGCGCCCTTCGCGACAATTGGCACCGTGCTGTGGGTGCTGATCGCCTACAAATTCCATCAGAAAATGATCGATGCCGTCACCGGCTCGAGCGCGGTGACGCGTGCCGAACAGCCCCGGCTCTATAACCTGCTGGAAAATCTCTGCATCTCGCGCGGCATCACAATGCCGACCTTGCGCATCGCCGACGATGACGCACTCAACGCCTTCGCTACCGGCCTCAACGAGAAACAATATTCGATTACGGTGACGCGCGGCCTGATGGAAGCGCTCGACGACCGCGAGATGGAGGCCGTGCTCGGCCACGAGCTGACCCACATCCGCAACGGCGACGTCCGCATGCTGGTGATCGCGGTGGTGATCGCCGGCGTCATTTCGTTCTTCGGCGAGATGGTGTTCCGCATCTTCTTTCAGAACGCGTTTTACGGCGGCCGCCGCTCCTCGAGCGACAGCGACAAGAAAGGCGGCGCCGGCATCGCCATCATCATCGCCATTGGCCTGATCGTCGTGGCGTGGATCCTCTCTGTCTTGATCCGCTTTGCGCTGTCGCGCAGCCGCGAATATCTCGCCGACGCCGGCTCCGTGGAACTGACCAAGGATCCCGACGCCATGATCTCGGCACTGCGCAAGATCGAAGGCCGCGGCGAACTGGCCAACGCCAATTCGGCGGTCATGGAAATGTGCATCGACAATCCGCGCGTCGGCTTTTCCAACGTCTTCGACACGCACCCATCTGTCGATAAACGCATCGAGGCGCTGATCAAGTTCGCCGGCGGCCACGATCCGGGACCGCTTGTCGTGGTCGGCCCCGACGAGCAGCCGCAAATCGGCAACGAGCCGCAGACCGGCAACGAACCACCCGTCGCCAACGGTCCCTGGGGCAATTCCGGGACACAGGACAGTGGCGCCGGCAAGCCGTTCCTGCCGGGGCAATCGCCGATCGATCAGGGAACACCACAGGCGCCGCCGGCTGGCCCCTGGGGCCAGAAGCCATAGCGCTCAGGCGCGAAACCGCGCCGCGTCGGAAATCATCGCCACATTATCGAAGCACGCTTTGTTGCGCCCGCCGGCTTTGGCGGCGTAGAGGGCGCGATCGGCATTCTCCACCAGCGTCTTTTCCGCCATGTCCTTGCTCGGCACGACGGTCGCCGCGCCCAAACTGACGGTAACCACGCTATGGCTGCTGCGTTCGTGCGGCATGGCAAGGGCCTGAACGCTGGCGCGAATGGTTTCGGCAACCCGCATGGCGCCGTCGGCACCTGTGTTGGGCAGCAGCACGGCGAATTCCTCCCCGCCATAGCGCGCGGCAACGTCGCTGGGGCGGCGGGCAGCGCCACGGATCGCCGCACCGATCGCCGCGAGGACCTTGTCGCCCTCCAAGTGGCCGTACCGGTCATTGAACTGCTTGAAGTGATCGACATCGATCATCACAAGCGTCAAGGGCTGTTGCGAGCGCGTCGCCCTGCGCCAATCCTTCGACAGCGCCTCGTCGAAGCCACGCCGGTTGGCAAGCTGTGACAGCTTGTCTTGGCGCGCCAAGGCCGCCTGCCCGCGCTCGGCGGTAATCCTGCGCCGCAGTTCGCGATTGAACATGGCCACCAGCACGACGACGCTGATGACCATTGCCATGAACACCGCGGCGATCAATCGGATCTTGAACCACCAAGGCTCCAGCACGTCGTCGCGCGAGACACCGGCCGCAACGATCAGGGGGAACCCCGAGACAAATTTGTAGGAAAACAGCCGCGCGATGCCGTCGATCGAGCCTTCGCTGGTGAAAGTACCGTCCTGGCCACCACGCGACCGCTTGACGACTCCGGCGCGGCTCCAATCTTGGCCGACATTCGGATTGCCGGGCGTATTTTGCACCAGCACAAGGCCGTCGTCACGGAACACCGTCGCCGCGCCGCGCCTGCCAAGTGCCGCCGACTCCAGACGCTCGCGAAGGAAGTCGAGTTTGAGCGTCCCCGACACGATCCCAGCAAAACTGCCGTCGGGCGCCGAGAGCCGCCGGCTAACAGAGATACTCCACGTTCCGTCCTGCAGCCGCGCCTGAAACGGCGTACTGATGTAAAGACCGTTGGGATGCGGCGTGTCGCGCTGAAACTTGAAATATTCGCGGTCGCTGAAATTACCCGCGCGCGGTATCTCGCTCAGCGAATCGAGAACGATCGAACCGTTCTTGTCGAGCACCACCATGGCGCCGAGTCCGGCGGCGTTGGTGGAACGATCGAACACGGCGAGCAACCTCACCCGCGCCGGCAGCGCCATCACCTCGGCATCGTGTATCTTCGCGGCGACGGCCTGCAGCGAAAGATCGTAGAGTTCAATGTTGCGGCTGATGTCCTGCTCGATGAGCGCCGCAATATTATCCGCAACTGCAAAGCTGCTATTGAGCGTGCTGCGATAAGTGTCGAACGCAATACCGACAAATACAGCGAGTTGAACCAGCAAGCCGGCAGCCGTCGCGCTCCAGATCAACACTGGGCTCGGCTGTTCGAGTCGCCTTAGTAGCCACCTGATACGCCACATCGCCGTGTCCACTCTCAGACACAGCAACCTTACGCCGCGAAAACTAATATCGCGTGCGCTGCCGCCGCTTTTTTGCGCACACTTAGCGCTGAGTTAATCGCGAAGGCATAAGCGCACCTTTTCCGGAATATAAAACCGGCAAGTAGTTTCTTCTTACCATCAGGACGGAGATCAGTGTCCTTCAAACGAAATCAGCGTGCGCACCGGCACATCCAGTTTTCGTAATTTTTCGGCGCCGCCGAGTTCCGGAAGATCGATGACAAAGCACGCCGCTAGAACTTCGGCACCCATCTTGCGCAATAATTTCACCGCGCCTTCCGCGGTACCGCCCGTGGCGATGAGATCGTCGACCAGAATGACGCGCTCGCCTTTGGTGACGGCATCCTCGTGCATCTCCATTTCATCCAGGCCGTATTCCAGCGAATAGGCGATACTGACGCGCTTGTGCGGCAGCTTGCCTTTCTTGCGGATGGGAATAAAACCGGCGGACACCTGATGCGCCACGGCTCCACCGAGAATGAAGCCGCGCGCTTCCATACCGGCGACCTTGTCGATCTTCGACCCAGCCCAAGGCTGCACCAACGCGTCCACCGCGCGGCGGAAGGCCCGCGCATTTCCGAGCAACGTCGTAATGTCCCGGAACATGATGCCGGGCTTGGGATAGTCCGGAATATTACGGATGGAGTTGCGCAGATCGTCATCGAGAGACTCCATTACTTCTTCGCGCGCTCCTCGAAAGTCTCGCCGCCCTTCATCTTGTCGGTCAGCGGCGCTTCGACGATCTGCACCACCACGGCGTCGGCCGGCACATTGCAATTCTTCATCACCGCCTGGGTGACGTCGTACATCAATGCCTTCTTGACTTCCTTGCTGCGGCCAGCAGCCAGATTGATGGTGATTTCGGGCATCGGTTTCTCCTGTTGAGCGAAATGGTTCTAGCGCGCGTTTAGGCTGGGAGCCAGCGCCGTGGCGTCTCGCGCTTGTCGTCATAGGCTGCCTCGAACACCGGCGCGGCTAGGGTCGAGGTGATATGCAGCGTGCCCGGGCCCACATTGGAAAAGCCGTGTTTGCGGCCAGCCGGCACGACCACCAACTGGTTGTCCGTGAGCGTGGCGCGGTCGTCGCCGATCCATACCTCGGCATGACCTGAGAGGACTTGCAGCACTTCCTCGACCGCATGCAGGTGCGTCGGCGCGCCATGGCCAGGGTCGCACCACTGCTCAAACATACAAAGCTGAGCCGCGCCACCGGCTGCCGAGGCACGCATGCGCGTCCGCACGCCGGGGCGCCATTCCTCGGCAGGCAGTTTTTCCAGATCCACGACGTGCATGAGACCGACCGGATTGATGGCCACGTTTGCCGCCGCGTTTCGGATCACCGAGCCCGGTGCGGCATTTAGACCGCATCTTGGCCGGAGCAGTGAAAAGGGTCAATTCAAAGGAGGAAACAGCCTTCGGCGCGCGGCACGCAGCCCTCTCACTTTTATGTCATGGCCGGGCCCACATCCGCGTGGCCGCACGCTGCGTAGTCCTGTGTGGTCGCAATCTGGGGCGACCCGAAACAGGAGAGTGCGATGAAAATCTGGACCACACTGACGGCATCGGCCGCCGTTCTGCTCGGCGCCGTATCCGCGCAAGCCGTCGAAGTCGCGGCGCTGTCGGGCGACAACACCATCTCGATCGTCAATACCGACACCAAGAAAGTCACCAAGACTTGGAAGATCGACGGCGTCAGCGGTCGCGTTCTCGGCATCGACGTGCGTCCGGCCGATAGCATGCTCTATGCCGTCGTCACCGACGGCACTGTCTACACAGTCGATACCGCGACCGGCAAAGCGACGATGAAGTCGAAGCTGGAAAAGACGCTGACCGCCGGCACCGCCGCCACTGTCGACTTCAACCCGGTCGCCGACCGTCTCCGCCTGATCGGCAGCGACGGCATGAACCTGCGCGCCAATGTCGATGACGGCAAGGTCACCGTCGACGGCACGTTGAAGTTCGCCGAAACCGACATGCACAAGGGCGAGAAGCCGAACGTCGTCGCTGGCGCCTATACCAATTCGGTGAAAGGCGCCAAGGAAACGGCGCTCTACGACATCGACGCGACCATCGGCGGATTGCTCAAGCAGGCGCCGCCGAATGACGGCGTGCTCGGCGCGGTCGGCAAACTCGGCCTCGATGCGAAACTCGACGTCAAGATTGTCGCCTTCGACATCTGGTCGGATGGCCAAGGCAAGAACGAAGCCTGGCTGATGGCCGGCGACTGGCTGCACAGCGTCGATCTTGCCACTGGCAAGGCCACGCCTGCGGTGCAGATCAACGGCGTCAGCGGCATTCGCGACATGGCCATCCTGCCCGGCCCTGCCGCCAAGCCGATGTAACGCTGCGATCTATAAAACTCCGGCGCGCGCTGGGTTCAAAGCCCGGCGCGCGTCTGCTATTTTCGGCTTTCCATCAGATAGCTGCCGTCGACAAATTTGGTCGGGTCGAACGGCACATCGCGTCCGATTGCGCCATCTTCCTTCATGATGTCGAAGACGCGCCGCAAACTCGCCGGCGCGACCGACAAATCGCGCGACATGATGTCCATCTTTTCGGTATCGGCAATGGCACGGCGGGCAAATGGCACCGTCGTGTTCAGTTCCTTGGCGGCAACCTCGGCGGAATCGTCAGGATGCGCGAACATGTATTCGGTGCCCTTGCGCAGCGCGCGCAGGAATCCGACCAGCGCCGTCCGGTTGGCCTTGGCCCAATCCTCGTCCACCATCACCGAAATGAACTGATAGTCTGGCACGAGATTGGCGATCGGCCCGAGATTGGTCAGGCCGGCGGCCTCGGCCTCATAGCTCAGCGGATAAGGCTGCAGGCCGGCGTCGATCTTCTTTTCCTTCAGAAGCCGCTGCCGCGTCGGCGAACCGCCAACCGCCTCGACTTTGACGTCGCTGAGTTTGAAGCCGCCGGCCTTGGCCATGTCAGCAACGAAAAACGTCGTGCCCTCATGCATCGAGACGACGCCGATCAGTTTGCCTTTCAGGTCCGCCAGCGTCTTGATCTCCGGCTGTGCGATGATGAAATGCGGCGGGCGTTTGGCGCCGCCGGCGACGATACGCACCTTGCCGCCCTTGTAGGCTTCCGCGATCACGCTCTCGATGGACGCCACGGCGATCTGCTGCTGGTTCTTGCGCAAATCGACGAAGATCGGCTCGGAGCTATCGTACACCTTCATTTTGACGTCGAGCCCTTCGGCTTTGAAGAAGCCCTGCTTCTCCGCCATCCAGGCCGGCAGATAGAATACCGTGCGCGAGACCACCGCCATGTTGATCGTGGTCTCGGCACGCGCAGGTAGCGACGCGAGCATCAGAAGCGCTATTCCATAAAAGCAGCGCGGCAGCATTCGAGTCATCACAGTCTCTCCCGATGGTGTTTTTGTTATTTTTAGCGCGTGCCGCCGATGTTCTTGACCTCACCGATATAGTGCTCAAACCGCCCGCGCAATTCAGCCAGCAGCTTCGGGTCGGTGAAGATCTCGGCGTAATCGTTGGCCACCTTGTAGTCGAGAATGGGCTTCAGGCCGAACGGCGGCTTCACGTCAGTGCGCGCCGACCAGGTTCCGATGCGCGCCTGCTGATCCTTGTCCATGTACCATTGCAGATAGAGCCGCGCGGAGTTCGGATGCGGCGAGTCCTTGAAGATCGCCGCGGGCTGCCCCCAGACCGGCAAGGCATCATCGGCCGGAAACGCGACCTCGATCGCCTTCCCCTCGGCCTTCTCGACCATCGTGTGATGAAGCATCATGTCGAAGGTCGCCGCGCTCTCGCCGGAGCCGATGCTGCGGACTACGCCGAGATGCCCCTGAATAAATTTCGGCTGCTGGGCCATGTAGTCATCCATGTATTTCCAGCCGTATTTTTTGACGATCGTATAAAATGCAAACATCGTCGCGTCGTCGTCGGCCGGATAGGCCGTGATCAGCTTGCCTTTGAATTCGGGCTTGAGAAAATCCAAGGCAGAGCGCGGCGCATGGTCGGCCGTGACCTGCTTGGTGTTGTAAGCCGGTGCAATCGCGAACACGCCGAGCGGCGTGAAGGCGCCGTCAGCGTCGCGAAAACGCGGATCGAGCGCTTCGTAGCCGTCCATCTTGAACGGCAGCAATACGCCCTCGCGCTTCCAGCGGATGAATTCCTGCACCGCCTGGAATGTGACGATATCGACCTCGACCTTCCTGGCCGCGATTTCTTTGTCGATCTTGGGTGCAAGACCGCCGGCATAACCGCCGGTGAAGGTCACCTTGATGCCGGGAAAGCGGGCTTCGAATTCCTTGATCCAGCCCTCGTAAAGACGCGCCGGACCGCCGCCATAGAGGTTAAGCGCGCCCTCGGGCTTGGCCTTGGCATAGAGCTGGTCGAGTGTTTCGGCATTTGCAAAACAAACTGGCGCGGCGAAAAACGCCAACGCCGCCGCAATCATCCGCTTCATCGTTTTCTCCCCGCTTGGCTCTTCGGCCATTGCGCCCATAGTGACAGGGGGCGGAGCGAGGGTCAAACGATGTTGAGCACCCTACCCGCCACCGCATCGAGCTTCTCAATCAATGCAAGATCGCGCGCCTCGGGCTGCGTGATCAGCGCCGTATCGAGCGCGCGATCGGAGCCGATGGGGCACTCTTCGTGCTCGTGGGGAAAATCGGCGGCAAGCCGCGCCACCAGCCGCTTGGCGCGGTCTGCGTTGGTGTGCAGCACCTGCACAATGTCGGTAACGGTGACGGCGTCGTGATCGGGATGCCAGCAATCGAAGTCGGTGACCATGGCGACGGTCGCGTAACAAATCTCGGCTTCGCGCGCGAGCTTGGCCTCCGGCATGTTGGTCATGCCGATGACCGAATAGCCGAGCTCCTTGTAGGTCATGCTTTCGGCCAGCGTCGAGAATTGCGGCCCTTCGATGCAGACATAGGTGCCGCCCCATTTCGGCTCGATGCCCTCCATGCGCGCGGCGTCACGCAAGCGGCGGCGCAGCACCGGCGACACCGGATGCGCCATCGAGACGTGCGCGACCAGCCCTTTGCCGAAGAACGAACTTTCGCGCCTGTAGGTGCGGTCGACGAACTGATCGACCAGCACGAAGGTGCCGGGCGGCAGATCCTCCTTGAACGAGCCGCAGGCCGACAGCGAGACAAGATCGGTGACGCCCGCGCGCTTGAGGATGTCGATATTGGCCCGGTAGTTGATATCGGTCGGCGACAGGCGGTGGCCCTTGTCGTGGCGTGGCAGAAAGACGACCGGCAGGCCGCCGATCTCGCCGATGCGCAAAGCGCCGGACGGCTCGCCCCACGGGCTTTTGACGTGCTCTTCGCGGACGTTCTCGAGCCCCGGCAGGTCGTAAATGCCGCTGCCACCGATGATGCCGAGCACTGCTTTGGTCATCGCCAACCCCGATCCGAAAGCCACAAAAACGAAAGGGCCCCAACCGGGGCCCTGACGTCAAGCATTTGTCGATCTCGGCTCAGTGAACCGCCGACCACACCTTCTTCTTGGTGAAGTAGGTCAGGCCCGCGAACACAATCAGGAAGATCATGACCTGGAAGCCGAGGCGCTTGCGCGCGACCAAGTGCGGCTCCGCAGCCCACATCATGAACGACGCGATGTCCTTGGCGTACTGGTCCATCGTCTGCGGCGAGCCGTCGTCGAAGGTCACCTGACCCGCCTGCAGCGGCGGCGGCATGGCAATGCTGTGGCCCGGGAAGTAGGTGTTGTAGTGACCGCCCGGCGGCACCTGGAAATCCTTCGGCGCGTCGACGTAGCCCTGCAGCAGCGCCGCGATGTAGTCCGGGCCCTGCTCTTGGTACTGCGTGAAGATGTCGAAGACGAACCACGGGAAGCCGCGCTCGTAGGTGCGGGCCTTCGCCAGGGTCGAGAAATCCGGCGGCGCGGTACCGCCATTGGCGGCCTTGGCAGCGAGTTCGTTCGCGAACGGCGACGGGAAGTAGTCCGCCGCGCGACCGGCGCGCTCGATCGGCTGGCCGGTTTCGTCGAGATCCTTGATCTTGTATTCGGACGCGACGACCGACGCCTGGGCTTCCGAATAACCGGGACCACCGGCATCGGCGAGATTGCGGAACGCCACCATCGACATCGAGTGGCAGTTCGCACAGACCTCGCGATAGATCTTGAAGCCGCGCTGCAGTTGCGCCTGATCGAATTTGCCGAACGGACCGCTGAAGGTCCACTTCACGCGCGGCGGATGCGGCGTGTCGTGCTCTTGCGCCAGAGCCGGCGTCGCGGCGGCGGCAAAGCCTGCGAGTGTGAGGGCGAGAATGAAACGCTTCATCGTCATGGTCCTGTCCCCCGCCATCAAGCCTTCGAGCCCAGAACCGATTCCGAAATCGAATTCGGCAACGGCGTGGTTTTCTCGAAGATGCCGAGCAACGGCAGGATGATGATGAAGTGGGCGAAATAGTAGACGGTCAGGATGCGGGACAGCACGACGTAGATGCCTTCCGCCGGCATGGCGCCGAGATAGCCGAGGCCGATGCAGACCGCGAAGAACAGCCAGAAGAACTGGCGGTACAGCGGGCGATAGCGCGCCGACTTGACCTTCGAGGTGTCGAGCCACGGCAGGAAGGCGAGAATGCCGATCGAGCCGAACAGCGCGAGCACGCCCATCAGTTTGTTCGGGATGGCGCGCAGGATCGCGTAGAACGGCAGGTAATACCATTCAGGCACGATGTGCGACGGCGTCACCGCCGGGTTCGCCGGAACGTAGTTGTCGGCGTGGCCGAGATAATTCGGCAGATAGAAAGCGAACCACGCGAACATGATGCAGAACATCACGATCATGAAACCGTCCTTGACGGTCGCATAAGGCGTGAACGGCACGGTGTCCTTGTCCGACTTCGGATCGATACCGGCCGGGTTGTTCTGACCCGAGACGTGCAGCGCCCAGACGTGCAGCACGACGACGCCCGCGATCACGAAGGGCAGCAGGTAGTGCAGCGAGAAGAAGCGGTTGAGAGTCGGGCTGCCGACGCCGTAGCCGCCCCACAGCCAGGTGACCAGCGGCTCGCCGATGCCCG
>CAIYTE010000012.1 GCA_903929045.1 uncultured Hyphomicrobiales bacterium | reverse complement strand
GCCGCGATGTTCCTCGGCGATTCCGTCATCACGCCGGCCATCTCGGTGTTGTCGGCGGTCGAGGGCCTCAAGCTCGCCAGTCCGATGTTCGGCGATTATGTCGTGCCGCTCGCCGTGATCGTGCTGATGATGCTGTTCGCGGCGCAAAGCCGCGGTACCGCCAAGGTCGCCGCTTTGTTCGGTCCGGTGATGGTGGTCTGGTTTCTGGCCATTGCCGTTGCCGGCGCCATGCACATCCATGACGACCCTTACGTGCTGCACGCGCTCAATCCCTATTACGCCGTCGCGTTCGTCGCCGAACACGGCAAGATCGGTCTGGTGACGATGGGAGCGGTGTTCCTCGTCGTGACGGGCGGTGAAGCGCTATACGCCGATCTCGGCCATTTCGGCCGCAAGCCGATCCAGATCGCCTGGCTGTGCCTGGTGCTGCCGTCGCTGCTGGTGAATTATTTCGGGCAGGGCGCCAAGGTGCTGGCCGACCCGACGGCGCTGGAAAATCCGTTCTACCGTTTGGTGCCCGATAGCCTGTTGCTGCCGATGGTCGTGCTGGCGACGGCGGCGACCGTGATCGCGAGCCAGGCCGTGATTACCGGTGCCTATTCGCTGGTGCATCAGGCGATCCGGCTCGGCCTGCTGCCGCGTCTGGCGATCCTGCACACTTCCGCCTCGCATGTCGGGCAAATCTACATTCCGCGCGTGACCATCGCGTTGCTGATCGGCGTGCTGCTGCTGGTCGGCCTGTTTCGCACGTCGAGCGCGCTGGCCTCTGCCTACGGCATCGCGGTGGCGACCACGATGGTGGTCGACGGTCTGCTGGCGTTCTTCGTGTTCTGGAAGCTGTGGCGCTGGCCGTTGTGGAAAGCGACGGCGGTCATGCTGCCCTTTGTCATCGTCGACGTGACGTTCTTCTCCGCCAACCTGTTGAAGCTGTTCGAAGGCGCGTGGGCGCCCTTGCTGTTCGGTACCTTCATGGTGCTGATCATCCTGACGTGGCGGCGCGGCACCGGCATTCTCGCCAACAAGACACGCAAGACGGAAGTGCCGATCGACACGTTGTTCCGCATTCTCGAGAAGAAGCCGCCGCACATCGTGCCGGGCACGGCGGTATTCCTGACCAGCGATCCGGATTTCACGCCGACGGCGCTGCTGCACAATCTCAAGCACAACAAGATTCTGCACGAGAAGAACGTCATCCTCACCATCAACACCGCCGACATGCCGCGCGTGCCGGAAGAGGATCGGGTGCAGATCACGCCGATGTCCGAGCACTTCTCGCGGGTGACGCTGAAGTTCGGTTACATGGAGCAGCCCAACGTGCCGAAGGCGCTGGCGATCGCGCGCAAGCACGGCTGGCAGTTCGACATTATGTCGACGTCGTTCTTCCTGTCGCGGCGCGCGCTGAAGCCGTCGGCCACGTCGGGGATGCCGTCCTGGCAGGACCATCTGTTCATCTGGCTGGCGCGTTCGGCGAGCGACGCCACCGACTTTTTCCAGATCCCGACCGGGCGTGTGGTGGAAGTCGGCACCCAGGTGACAGTGTAAAGACGCCGTCAAAAACGACGCGGGCCAAAACGCGTCTCTCTCGGCTCTTGTCATTTAAATCATTGAAATAGCTTGTTAAAATGAAGGGTGGGTCGTGCGTTTTGCGCATGGGCCGCTCTGCTGCAATGCGCAAATGATGAGACTGGGCCTGCCGATCCGGCGTTATAAGCCGCGACCCTGCAAAGTTCCGCAAGGCAACAGCTCAGGCAACACCCCAGGTTCATCCCATGTCCAACACAAGCATTGCTGCCGCCACTGGCGGCTCGATGACGGCTAATGGCGCGCATCCCGCGCCCGGCAAAACCAGTTTCTGGGCGATGACGCTCGGAAGCATCGGCGTCGTTTATGGCGATATCGGCACCAGCCCGCTCTACGCGCTTCGGGAGTCGGTGCTCGCGGCCGTCGGATCGGGCAATCCGGCGAGCGAGCCGGTGGTGCTCGGTATCCTGTCGCTGATCATCTGGGCTTTGTTTGTTGTCGTCACCGCGAAGTATGTCGTCATCCTCCTGCGCGCCGACAATAACGGCGAGGGCGGCACGCTGGCGCTGATGGCCTTGGCGTCGCGCGCGTTGGGCCGCTCCACGGGTGTCGTCATTCTGCTCGGCATCATCAGCGGCGCGTTGTTTTACGGCGATGCCATAATCACGCCGGCTTTGTCGGTGTTGTCCGCGGTCGAAGGCATCAAGGTCGTGACCCCGGCCTTCGACGCTTACGTCGTGCCGACAACCGTCGTCATCCTGATCGCGCTGTTCGCGGTGCAGTCGCGCGGCACCGCCAGCGTCGCCAAATTGTTCGGGCCGCTGACATTAGTCTGGTTCGCCGCGATCGCAGTGGCCGGATTCTGGCACATCGGGCAGAACCTCAACGTCCTCTACGCCTTCAACCCGTATTACGGCGTCAACTTCGTCCTGCATCACGGCGTCATCGGCTTCTTTACGCTCGGTGCGGTGTTTCTCGTCGTTACCGGTTCGGAAGCGCTTTACGCCGACCTCGGTCACTTCGGCCGCGGGCCGATCCGCTTTGCCTGGCTCGTTGTCGTGCTGCCGGCGCTTGTAATCAATTATCTCGGGCAGGGCGCGCTGGTGCTCGCCGACCCCAAGGCCATCGAAAATCCGTTCTTCCTGCTCTATCCGCAATGGGCGCTGCTGCCGATGGTGCTGCTCGCCACCGCCGCGACCGTGATCGCCAGCCAAGCCGTCATCACCGGCGCCTATTCACTTACGCAACAGGCGATCCAGCTCGGTCTGCTGCCGCGCATGGAAATCCGCCACACCTCGGAATCGCTCGTCGGTCAGATCTACATGCCGCGGGTCAACATGTTGCTGCTCATCGGCGTGCTGCTGCTGGTGGCGCTGTTCCGTTCGTCGAGCGCATTGGCATCAGCCTATGGCATCGCCGTTACGGGCACGATGGTGGTGACGGCCTCAATGGCGATCATCGTCATCAAGCGGGTCTGGGGCTGGCACTGGATCGCGACTTTGGCACTGATGCTGCCGTTCCTGTTCATCGACCTGACATTCCTGACCGCCAATATGCTCAAGGTCGTCGAAGGCGGCTGGATGCCGCTCGCGCTCGGCGCCATCGTGATGATCCTGATGTATACGTGGCGGCGCGGCAGCCGGCTTCTGTTCGAGAAAACGCGCAAGCAGGAAATCCCGCTGACGTTTCTCGTCAGCAACCTCGAGAAGAAGCCACCGATGCGCGTGCCCGGCACTGCGGTGTTTCTCACCAGCGATCCGGACTTCGCGCCGACCGCGCTGATGCACAGCCTCAAGCACTACAAGGTGCTGCACGAGAGCAATGTCGTGCTCACGATCGAGACCGCCGATACGCCACGTGTCGATCCGGCCGAGCGCGTGCGCATCGAGCCCGTTGGGCATACGTTCTCGCGCGTCGTGCTGCGCTTCGGCTTCATGGAATCGCCGAATGTGCCGAAGGCACTGGCGATTGCCCGCAAGCATGGCTGGCAGTTCGACATCATGTCGACGTCGTTCTTCCTGTCGCGCCGCCTGCTCAAGCCCGCGGCGCAGTCCGGCATGCCGCGCTGGCAGGACCGGTTGTTCATCGGGCTGAGCCGTCAGGCCAACGACGCCACCGACTACTTCCAGATCCCGACAGGCCGGGTGGTGGAAGTCGGCACGCAAGTGACGGTCTAGTGCCGTGTTCGTATTCCCGCTAAAAGGCCGTCACTCGAAACAGGAGTTCTGCGATGGCTGACGACATACCGCGCGCCGACGAAGTCACGAACCTGACGCCGCAAGAGGTGGCGCAAGGGGTCAAGGAAGGCCGCATGTTGCTGGTCGACGTCCGCGAGCCGAACGAAACGGCGGTCGAGCGTTATCCGGACGCGGTCATTGTGCCGCTGTCGTCTTTCGATCCGTCCGCGATCCCGGATCCGCAGGGCAAGCAGGTTGTGTTCGCTTGCCGCTCGGGCCGCCGTTCGGTGACGGCGTCGCTCGCCGCGCAGGATGCCGGTTTGCCGTACAACGCGCATCTGGCCGGGGGCATCCTCGGCTGGAAAGCGGCAGGGCTTCCGACCAAGAGCTGAGCGCTTCCTGCGGTCATAAAAAAAGCCCGGCTCATCGCCGGGCTTTTTTCTTTTAAGCGAGGCCGCGATCAGAACGGCGTGAAACGATAATTCACGCCGGCTTTCACGATCTGCGTGTTCGCCTTGATGTTCGCTGTGCCGACGACGGCAAGGCCGCCCGCGGTGGCAAAGGCCGGGGTGACCGACGGGAACATCAGGTAGTCGTATTCGAGCTTGGCGGACCAGTTGCCCATGAAGGCGTATTCGACGCCGGCGCCGAGCATCCAGCCGCTGCGGTTGGTGGTGGCGCTGAGCGTGCCGCCAAAACCGTCAGTGCCGTTCCACTTGTCGCGGGTCCAGGCGCCGCCGACCTTGCCGTAGAGCAGGACCTAGTCGAAGGCGTAACCGAAGCGCGCCGCCGCGGTGATGAAGTAGTCGTTCTTCAGGCTCAAGGTGCCGGCAAAGAGCGGTGTGTCGAATTTGACATTGGCCAAGGCGAAGTCGCCTTCGGCACCGATAACGAACTGGCCGATCTGATAATTGTAGCCGAGCTGTCCGCCGCCCAGCAGTCCCTTGGCGGTGATGCTGTCGGATCCGAAGGTGCCGGTGCCGGAAAGTCTGTTCCAGCCGTAGCCGACGTGCGCACCGACATAGAAGCCGGTCCACGAGAAGACAGGAGCAGGGCTCAGATAAGGTGGTGCTTTATAAACCGCGCGGGGCATGTCAGCCGCCGATGCCGAAGTAACCGACGCGAACGCTACAAACGCACCAACAACCCACATCGCTGCGGACCGGCGCATGTTGTTCCCCTATAGAGCGCGTGAATATTCCATTTCGCTCAGGTGGAACTTCTTTATCTGATTCGTGTGGATACCGCGCAATATAGATTGCCCGCGATCCAATTCCGATTCGCGCGGCCAAACTGATTCGCGTTCGCTGATTTCAGATGCCGGCGTGATCTTCCGGGCGCCAGCGCCGGTGCAGCCACAGCCACTGCTCGGGATGCTGCCGGATCCAGCCTTCGATCTCGGTCATGATTGTCTGCATGGTGGCGGCGATATCGACATCGCCCTTGGCATCGCGCACCGGCGGGATCTCTTCCGTCAATTCGGCGCGGAAGCGGTTGTTGGGAAGCCGCACCATGCGGCAGCCGTGGAGCGGGCAGTTGAAGTGCTGCGCCAGCCGCGCGATGAGCGGATTGGCCATGGTGCGCTGGCCGAAAAATGTCACCGGCACGCCGCGCACGTAATACTGATCGACCAGCATGCCAACATGGGCGCCGCGCTCCAGCGCCTGCGAAATCTTCATCGGCGCGCCGAGGTCGGTCGGAATGATCTCGCCCATGCAGGAGGAGCGTGTCTGCGCCAGCCATTCGTTAATGGCCGCGACATTGGGGCGGCGATACAGCACCGCGCTGTCGAGCTTGTAGGTCGCCGCGCAGACCGCCGGCAGCTCCCAATTGGCCAGATGAGAGGCGAAGATGAGCGCTGGCTTGCCGTCGTTCTGCAGCGTCAGAAAGCGATCAATGGATGTTTGATCGAGTTCGACGCGGCCGCCGGCATGCTTGTAGGCGTCCTCGTTCCAAAGGCGGTCGAGCTGGGCGAATTCGGCGCCCATGCGCCCGACATTGTCCCAGACACCGCGCAGGATGATCTCGATCTCGGCGTCGGATTTTTCCGGGAACGCCATTTTGAGATTGGCGCGGCCGATTTTGTTTTCCTTGAACAGCGGCCCGATGGTGCGCATCAGCCAGCCGCCGGCATTGGCCGTGGAATCCGGGCTGAACAGCCGCATGAATTTCAGGATGGCAACGGCAATCGAGCCGCCGGCCGCGTTGCCTGCTTGCTTCAGGCCGCGGCGCAGGCGTCGGGGCAGGCTGGTCATTTGTTTTTGCTCATGATCTTTTCCGAAAACCGGTATCCACTTTTCGGGATCATTCGCTAGAAGCTGACGATGACTTTGCCGAACACCTGGCGGCCTTCGAGCCGTGCCAGGCCTTGTTCGAAGTCGGGCAAAGCGAATTCGCTGTCGATGATCGGCGTGATGCCGGCCACCATCTTCGACAGGCTGTCGCGGATGTTCTGGATGCGGCAGCCGAACGAACCGAAAATCTTGTACTGCTGCTGAAACAGCTGCATCAGATTGATGGTCACGGTCGGTCCCGCGGTCGAGCCGCAGGTGACAAGGCGTCCGCCACGCTTGAGCACGAGCAGCGAGCCGTTGAAGCCTTCGCCGCCGACATGTTCGAACACGACGTCGACGCCTTTCTTGGCAGTCAGCTTGCGCGTGATGGTCTCGAAGCGGTCGGTCTTGTAGTTGATGACGTGATCGGCGCCGAGCGCCTTGGCTTTCTCCGCCTTGGCATCGTCGCCGACGGTAGTGATGACGGTGCAGCCGATGGCCCTCGCCATCTTGATCGCGACCGAGCCGATGCCGGAGCCGGCGGCGTGCACGAGAATGGTCTCGCCGGCCTTGAGCTTGGCGTTGTCGAACAGCATGTGCTCGGTGGTGCCGAAAGCGATGGGCGCATTGGCCGCATCGCGGAACGACAGGCCCTCCGGCACGGGCACGACCAGCCGCGCCGGCAGGTTCATGAGTTCACGGGCGAAGCCGTCGATATGAAAGCCCATGATGCCGCCGACGTTTTCGCAGAGGTTGTCGCGGCCCTCGCGGCAGTTGACGCAATGACCGCAAGTCATGGCGCCGTACATCGTCACCTTGTCGCCGGGCTTGAAACCTTTGACGCCCGCGCCGGCGCTGACGATCTCGCCCGAGGCTTCGGCGCCAACGATCAGCGGCATCTTGCGCTTGGCGAAGGCCATGCCGCGGAAGCCCCAGACGTCGAGATGATTGAGGCCGACCGCCTTGACGCGGATCTGCACTTCGCCTTCGGCGGGTGCGGGCGGATCCGGCAGGTCGACGAGTTCGAGCTTGCGGTCGCCGATGAGTTGAAGTGCTCGCATGCGGGATCGTTCTCTTTTTTACAGGCACGGCACAGTAGCCGCGCGGCAATGATGCGCGAAGAGGCTTCGCGTCAGGCCGGTTCGAGGCCCATGACCAGCGACACGTTCTGCCCGCCAAAGCCGAAGGAATTGGAGATGGCGTGGGTGACGCGCGCGTCGCGCGCCTTTTCCGGCACGACATCGAGCGGGATGGCCGGGTCCGGATTGTAGTTGATGGTGGGCGGAATGCGCTGGTTCTGCAGCGTCATGAACGTCACCACAGCTTCGATGGCGCCGGCGGCCGACAATGTATGGCCGATCATCGACTTGTTAGAGGAGATCGGCACGTTCTTCATGCGCTCGCCGATCACGGTGGAGACGCCGAGATATTCCATCTTGTCGTTCTCCGGCGTCGAGGTGCCGTGCGCGTTGACGTAGTCGATCTGGTCCGGCTCGATGCCGGCGTCCTTCAGCGCATTGCGGATGCAGCCGATGATCGGCTTGCCATCGGGCGACGAACGCGTGCGATGGAAGGCGTCGGTCATCTCGCCGCAGCCCTGCATGACGCCGAGAATTTTGGCGCCGCGCGCTTTCGCGGATTCGTAGCTCTCCAGCACCAGCGCGCCGGCGCCTTCGGCCATCACGAAGCCGTCGCGGTTCTTCGAGAAGGGGCGGGCGGCGGCGGAGGGCACTTCGTTGTTGGTCGACAGCGCCGACAGCAGCGAGAAACGGATCAGTGCTTCGGCGTTGATCGAGCCATCGGTGCCGATGCAGAGCGCGGCATCCGTCTCGCCGCGGCGGATGGCTTCGACGCCAAGCTGGATCGCGGTCGCGCCGGAGGCGCAGGCCGTCGACAGCGAAATGGGGGAGCCTTTGGTGCCGAACTTCTCGGCGATGTTTTCGGCGACCGACCGGAACAGGAAGCGCCGGTGGTAGGCTGGGAATTGCGGACTGGCGCGCAGCAGGTCGTCATAGGTGACCTTGTCGTTGGCGCCCGACTTGATGCCGACTTCGAGACGCTGCGACCAATCCATCTCGATCGGCGGTACCGCGACAAACAGAGGGCCGGGGAAGTCGCCCTGGCTACCAACGCCGGACTCCGCAATCGCTTCGGTCGCGGCCAGATCGGCAAAGCTCTCCGACAGTGCCGCGCTGCTCGGTTGCGGCGGCAGGAAATCGATGGTGCCGGCGATCTTGGTCTTGAGGCCGTCGGTGGCGAAACGCGTGATGGCGCGGATGCCGGATTCACCGGCCGTCAGCTTGGCCCAGTTGTCGGTCTTGCCGGCGGCCAGCGAGGTGATGACGCCCATGCCGGTGACGACGACGACGGGGCGGCCCATGCTGTCCTTGGTCGATGACATCGTTCGCTCTCCTCAGCCAACCTTCTCGACGAGAGCCAAGCCTTCGCCCCGCCAATGCCCGACGCTGGTCACAAGGACCTGGCCCAACGGCCCGTTGAGCGGCTTTTCAAGCCCGGTCGAGTCCGCCGGCGGAAACAGGGTACCATGGCCAATCGCGATCGTGGCCAGGGCGATATTCATCGGGAAGGCCGGCTCCATCCCGTGTCCGACATAGGTGCCGGAGGCGCGCACGGCAAGGTCGCCATGCTGCTCGAGGAAGGTGCGTTCTTCGGCGGTGACACCGGCGGCACCCGTGGCGCCCGACATGACGGCCATAAGCCCCGGCTTCGCCTTGGCTTTAATCTTGTCCCACAGCTTCGACAGCGTTTCGGTCACGCCGCCCGCGTTGCGCTTCGAACGATCGGAAACGACCGCGGTCAGGCGCGCGAGCGGCTTGGCGCCGCGCTTCTCGGCGTGTTCGCGGGATTCGATGACGAGGAAAGCGCCCATCGAGCCGATGGCAAAGCCGGCGTCGTCTTCACCGCGCTCCCACACCGGCTTGTGTGCGTTCTTCAAATTAAACTTGCCGAACTCATAGAGCATGATGAGGTCGGGACGCTCGCCGTTATGCGCGCCGCCGACGAGGGCGATGTCGCTTTGTCCGGCGGCGATTCGCGACAGCGCGATGCGCACGGCGTCGACGCCCGCGGTTTCTTCGCCCATGAACGTGCGCGACGAGCCGGTCACGCCATGCACGATCGAAATATTGCCGGCGAGAAGGTTGGAGAGCTGCGCCAGGAACAGCGTCGGCCGCAGCCCGTTCATCAGGTGTTCGTTGAGAAACGCCGACTGGTTCGGCGCGTGCGGCATGCCGGAGAGGATCGCCGCGTCGACCGCCAGATCGCGCTCACCACCACCGGCGGCAACAATCATGTCGATGTTCGACAGAATTTCCGGCTTGCCTTTGATGCCGGCGGAATCCAGCGCCAGACCGGCCGCATAGGTGCCGATGCGCTGCCAGTTTTCCATCTGGCGCTGATCGCCCTTTTTCGGGATCTGCTGGTCGAAATTCACCGGCGCGAGCGGATGCACGACATAAGGCGCAAAGGCGGTCACGTCGGCGGACGGCTGTCCGGCCATCAATTTCTGCCAATGGGCCTCGGCGCCTTCGCCGAGATTGGAAACGATGCCGACGCCTGTGATCCAGGCTTCGCGTTCGGCGTGAGCCATCAGACCGCAACCTCACTCGGGAAGCCGACACGCGCCGCCATCTCGCGCATTTTTTCGCTGACTTCGGTGTTGGGGAAATCGAGAATGCGCAAGGTGAGGGTGGCGTCGCAGACGGGCTTGCCGCCCATCGTTATCTTTGCGCTCGTCACGGCATAGCCCGAGCCTTCGTGCACGAGCTTGGCATTGACCGCCAATGTCTGGCCGGGCGTGACGAAGGTGCGGAATTTCGCATCCTTCACCTGTGCAAGGAACGCCATGCGCGTGAAGCGATGGCTGGCAACCACAAGCCAGCCGGACGTCTGCGCCATGGTTTCCACCAGCAGTACGCCGGGCATCAGCGGGAAGCCGGGGAAGTGACCCTCGAAGATTGTGTTTTCAGCCGGAACCACCGCCTCGCAACTGATCGAACGGTCGGCGAGATTGAGGTCGACGATCCGGTCGATCAGTTGGAAGTACTCGAGCCGCATTACGCTCCCTTGGCCGCCACAAGTTCGTCGATGCGTGCGCTGAGGTTCTTGAGGACGAAATACTGATCGGTCGTGGCCTTGCCGTCGTTCACTTCCTGGGTCCACTGCTCGAGCGGCAGCTTGATGCCGAAGGCCTTGTCGATGGCGAAAGCGATGTCCAGGAAGTCGAGACTGTCGATGCCGAGGTCGTTGATGGCGTGACTCTCGGGCTTAATCGTATCGCGGGGAATATCGCAGGTCTCGGCGATAATATTGGCGATGGTGTCATAGGTTGAAGACATCGGTAACTCTCTGATTTATTTAGAGTTCTGATAATTCCCGAGCCGAGATATGCAATGCCGCGCAAAAGGCCCTTGGGCGCGAACTGCCCCCGGCCGGCGGCAAGCTGCCCGTATAGCGAAGCAGCGCCTCAAGTTCAATGGCACGCCGTTTTGACGGGATAACCTGACGGAGGGCCTTTTCAAGGGTCCTGGGTGTGCCGGGCCGGGTGTCAGCGTTGACTGTTGAAGTCGATGGGCACGCAATTGCGGCGGCCGGACGCGGCGCAGTCCTCGGTCTTGCGGATCGCCGCCATGGTGTCGGCCAGCCACAGACCGCCACCGACCAGCACGACCAGGAAAACAAACGCCGCCACGTTGGTGATCATCCGGTCGCGGTAGTCCTCCGGGCTCTCTTTGCCCTGATATCTGGCGAGGTCCTCGACCGGCGGCTCCGCCGGCGGCTGGGCAAGGGGGCGGCCGCTGCGGAAGCTCACCACGCGTCCTTCGTCGGCGGAATTGTTGTCGCTGCTCATGGCCCAAACCTACCATGGCGGCCGCGTTGCTTCGAGCGGGGTGCCCAAAAACATCCCACAATCGGCGGCTGCGTGTTTGACGCGCCACCTGTTGCCCGCTCGCCACGGCAGCGGCCGGTCGGTGAATAGCGGCCGTTTTGCACGCGAAGTTCCTTGTTACCGGTGCGGCATTCCGTCAAAATCCCCCCGAAGTTGGGGATATAAGAATAAAAACAGAACTTTGCCTTTCGGCGGGATGTCGAGTCCCGGACTAAGCGGCAGAGATGGAAATCGGTGTCGCTCGAAGGGTGGTTGGTCTTTCCGCAAACCGCGGAAGGACGTGGGGGATCGGGGAAGCGCTTGTTTCAATCCATTGCTGTTCTTGGACCTATCGCTTCGCTCGATATGTCCATGTTCGCGCAGGTATCATCCCTGCTGGTGTTGCCGTTCGCGCATGAGGATCTCGCGATCATCCTCGGCGGCTACCTGATCGTGAACAAACTGATGCCGGCCTTCGTCGTGGCCCTGAGCATCTATGGCGGCATCGTCGCCAGCGATCTCGCGCTCTACGGGCTCGGCGCCCTGGCGGGGTATGTGCCATGGCTGTCGCGCTACGCCGTCGACGACCGGGTCCGCCGCTTCGGCGACAAGCTCAAGCATAATGTGTTCGGGCTGGTGGCCTTGTGCCGCGTCGTGCCGGGCATCGTCTTCGTCGCGTTCGTGGCCTGCGGCTGGGCGCGTGTCTCGCTCTGGCGTTTCACGCTTGCCAGCGTGCTCGTGTCGGCGGTCTACCTGCCGCTGATGCTTTATCTCGTCATCGTGTTCGGCGATGCGCTCGACGACAATATCGGCTTCTGGGCCTGGCCCATGCTGTTCCTGGCGATTGCCGGCACCAGCCTCGCGCGCAAGCGCATCTTCGCGTTCCGCAAGACGGCGATCGAGGAGATCGTCGACGACGTTCCGGCATCCGCCTGCGCCTGGATGCCGCCGTTGTCGCGCGCCGACCGCAAGGTGGCGATGGCCGAGCGCATTCCGCCGGGTCTGTTCTACCTGCCGCTGGTGTTCAACTGGATCCGCCTCGGCATCCGCCATCGCTCGCTGACGCTGCCGACCGCGGCGAACCCGGCGATCTTCACGGGCGGGATGTGGGGCGAATCCAAGAGCTCGTATTTCTTCGACGTCGCGCTGCCCGAGCGCAAATGGATCGCCGACTTCGTCGTCCTGAAGCGCAACGCTGGTGTGGCGAGCCTCGCCGGCGATATCGAGCGTGTTCACAACGCGCACGCCGACGCCGGTTTCGGCTATCCGCTGATCGCCAAGCCCGACATCGGCTGGCACGGCCACGGCGTCCAGCGCATCGACACGCCGGCATCGCTGGAAACCTATCTGTCCAACTATCCGGAATCGATGACGCTGATCCTGCAGCGTTACGTGCCGTATGCGGGCGAGGCGGCGGTGCTTTACGCCCGCCTGCCGGGCGAGGATCGCGGCCGCGTCATCTCTCTGACGTTGCGGTACTTCCCGCAAGTGGTCGGCGACGGCGTCAGCACGGTGCGCCAGCTCATTGCCGGCGATGCGCGCGCGCAGTGGAAATCGGCGCTGCACCTGGGCCTCGATCCGACGCATCGCGGCCTCGACCAGATCGATCTCAACCGCGTCGCGGAAGCCGGCGAGGTGGTGCGCATCGCCTTGATCGGCAATCAGCGTGCAGGCGCGCTCTATCGCGATGGCCGCCGCCACATCACCGCGGCGCTCGATGCGCGTTTCGACGAAATCGCGCGCGGCATGACCGAATTCCACTACGGCCGTTTCGATCTGCGCTTCGAGAGTGTCGAGGCGCTGGAGCGCGGCGAGAATTTCTCGATCCTCGAGATCAACGGCATCGGCGGCGAGGCCATCGATTGCTGGGATCCGCGTCTGCCGGTGATGGAATGCTACCGCCGTCTCGCCGAACAGCAGCGCCTGCTGTTCCTCATCGGCGACCGCAATCGCGCCCGCGGTTTTCAACCGACGCCCGCCGGCGATTTTGTCAGCAGCCTGTTCAAGCAGAACAAGCTCATCCGCCGCTATCCAGCGTCAGCCTAGATCTCGCGCGATCCATAAAAAATCCCGGCGCTTGGCGGCGCCGGGATTTTCGTTTGCGTGATGCGCTTACTTCGGTTCGGCGAAAGCGAGCTTCTGGTCCGCCGGCGGCATCATCTGGAAGACGTTGAGCGTGAACGAGATCATCACGTAATAGCCGAGCAGGCCGACCAGCTCGACGGTGGCCTTGTCGCCGATGAGCGTGTTGAGTTTCTTATAGGTGCGGTCGCTGACGCGCTTCTTCTTGTACAGTTCCTGCACGAACTCATAGATCGCGCGCTCGTCCTTCGGCGCCGATTTCGGCATGCGGCCTGCCTTCACGTCGGCGATGGTCTTGGCCTTGACGCCGCCTTTTTCCGCCAGCGGCGCATGCGCGAACCATTCATACTGCGCGCGCCACAGCCGCGCTGTGCAGAGGATGGCGAATTCGGAAAGCCGTGCCGGCAGCGTTGTCTGGTAGCGGCAGAAGCCACCGACCGGCTGCGCGACCTGGCCGAATTCGGGCGCGTGCAGCCACACCGCGAAGGGGCCGCGCGGCGTCATGGCGGCGCCACGCGGGCCGGAGCGGATCGCGTCCATCAAGGCGCGTTGTGCGGTGTCCAGTTTGGATTCTTCGAGCACGGGAAGGCGAGGCGCCGGGCGCTTGGCGGGCATGGTGCAAGTCCTTATGGGAAAGATCGACGGCGAGGCTCACCGATTACCACGATCCGCGCCGCGAGGGGAGTGCGGCCGGCCGCTATTCGACGACGGCCGTCACCTTCATCACTCCGCGCCCGGTCATCTTCAGCGCCTCCGCGGCGGAATAGGACAGGTCGAGCACGCGGCCTTTGACGAAGGGCCCGCGGTCATTGACGACGACGGTGACAACGCGATGGCTGCGCGGATCGGTCACGGCAAGGCGCGTGCCGAAGGGCAAGGTGCGATGCGCGGCGGTGAGTTTGCTGGAATCGTAGGTCGCGCCTGACGCCGTGCGGCCTTTGTAATTCTTGTCGTAGTAGGACGCGACGCCGGAGAACTGCTGGCTCTGCGCATGGGCGCCGGTGGCAGCAAAGCCGCAAATCAACGCGCAAGTGATGGCAAGGGCGGCAGCGTAAAGTGTAATGCGCATCTCAGGTCCAACCTCGGTCAGCGAACCCTAAACGCTCTCGATTCCGGAAAATTGCAAGACTGTTGAGAACTAGACTGTCGAGAAAACGAAACCGGGGTTCCGCAAGGCGAAACCCCGGCTCGATATTTTTAGCACCGGCGCAAGCGGCCCGAGCGGGTGCGGTAGTAGCAGTCGTCCGACGGCGCGGTCGCCGCGCCGATGACGCCACCGGCGCCTGCGCCAATCAAGCCGCCCGCCACGGCGCCACTGCCGCCGCCCGTCGCCGCGCCAATCGCGGTGCCGGCGACGCCGCCGATCACGGCGCCCGTCAATGCACGGTCCTGCTGATCGGTTTGACAGCCGGCCAAAGCCAGTGCTGCGCCAATAACAATGATGATCTTTCGCATCCTACGCTCCCTGAAGCACTTCGCCTGATAGTGACAAATCAATGACGCTACCGGGCGCATGCGAAATCCCATCAGGAAACAACAGCCCCGGTGCCATACTTAACTGCGAAGCGGAACAATGGTTCCCGCGCGGCGGGGATCAGGCTTTTTCGTGTTGCCTGGCTTCGGACGTTTTGGATTCGGCTGTCTTGGATTCGGCTGTCTTGGATTCGGATGTCTTGGCGGCGCGCTTCTTGGTGACGATCACCTTGCCGTCGGCTTTGCCGCTGCGGCGCACTTCGAGATGCTGTTCAGTCATCTCGGCGCGGGTGCGGCAATCGTTGTGAAGCTCTTCGAGTTCTTCGTCGGTCAGATCCTCGATGGCGGCGTAGCTGTTCTTTGCGCCCTTCATCGCCAGCACCAACTCCGACAATTTGAGTTGAACGGCCAGCATGTCGCGGTTCTGGGTGTTCTGAATGAGAAACACCATCAGGAAGGTGACAATCGTCGTACCGGTATTGATCACCAGCTGCCACGTATCGCTGTAGTGAAACATGGGGCCGGTGACGACCCAGGCGAGGACGGTCAGCGTCGCCAGCAGGAACGCGATCGGGTGACCTGTCCACGCCGCCGTGCGTTGGGCGAAGGCCGAGAACAAGGCCGACAACTTGCCGCCGTGGCGCACGCTGGTGGCATCGCCGCACGGGCTTTGAGCCGCATGCGCCTTGTGACCGTTTTTCCTTGCCGTCATCGATCTCCCCCTTGAAGCGCGCAAAAGTAACCTCGCTGCGTCTTTTCAACGCAGGCTTGGGGCCGGAGTTCCGTTAAACCGGCGTAACTATTTGAAGTTGGGAAGCTTCTGCTTGATCCGGCCGATGCCGGCCCAAGGGTCTTTGCGCTGCCGCGCCAAGCGCTGAGGCAGGTTCTTGACCGTGAACTGGTCGGCGCTTTTCAGCTTACCGAGTTCGGACCAATCGACCGGCACCGAAACGGCGGCACCCGGCCGTGCGCGGGTCGAGTAGGGCGCCACTGCGGTCGCCTCGCGGCTGTTGCGCAGATAGTCGATGAAGATGCGGCCGGTTCTTTTGCTCTTGGTGGCGGACGCGACATAAAGGTCGGGACTGTCATGCGCCATCGCATTGGCGACCGCGTGGCAAAACGCCTTGGCTGTTTCCCACGGCGTCGGCACGATCGGCAGGATGACATGCAAGCCCTTGCCGCCGGAGGTTTTGACGAAGGTTTTGAGTTTCAACTTGGCAAGGCGTTCGCGCACGTCGCGCGCCGCAGCGACGACCTCCTTCCATCCGGTGCCCGGTCCGGGATCGAGATCGAACACCAACCGGTCGGCGTCGCCGAGGTGGTCGATGGTCGAGCCGCGCACATGGACTTCCAGCACGCCGGCCTGCACCAGCGACAACAGGCCATCGAGGTCGTCGAGCGACAGGATTTTATCGCCGTCTTCCGGGACGAGATGGAGGTGTTCTTCCGAAATGCCGGCCGAGGCGTGTTTCTGGAAGAAGCATTGCCCGGCAGCGCCTTCCGGGCAGCGCAGCAACGAAATCGGCCGGCCGACGAGATGCGGCGCCATCCATTTCCAGATCTTCGCGTAGAAGGCGGCGAGATCCTGCTTCGTCACGCCGGCGTCTTCCCAGTAAACGCGGTCCGGATGCGTCAGCTTGATCGCGCCGACCATGGCGCCGGCCTTACCGGATGTGCGCGTCTTCACCGGCGCGCTTTTGCGTTTGGCGGTGGCGGTCTTGTTGACCGCGGCGGCGGATTTCATTTCGCGCACGACATCGGTCGCCTTCTTGTCCTCGCGCAGTCCCTGAAACGAAGAATGCCGGACATGGTCGCTGTGCGTCCAGCCTTTGAACTCGACCTCCGCGACGAGTGTGGGCGAGAGCCAGACCGGCGTCCGCACGCCGCGTTCTTCCGCCGGCACGGCGTCGAATGGCGTCTTGCTCGCGACCAGCGGCTTGAATTTGCGGAAGAGGTCGCGCGCCACTTGATGCGTAAAGCCCGTGCCGGTGCGTCCGGCATAGATCAGCTGCTTGCCCTTGTAGACACCGAGCACCAGCGCACCGACCGAATTCTTGTCGGCGGTGGAGGGCGCAAAGCCGGTGACGACGAATTCCTGGCGGTCGGAGCATTTGGTCTTGAGCCAGTCGTAACCGCGCCCCGAGTGATAGCTGGCGTCGGCGCGCTTCGAGATGATGCCCTCAAGTCCCATGGCGCAGGCGTGTTTCACCAACACCGGGCCGGGCTCTCCCAATGACTCACTCAAATGGATGGGGCCGGTGCCGCCGACTTTCTTCAGCAACTGCGCTAATGCCGCTTTACGATGGGTCAGCGGCAGCGGCCGCAGATCGTCGCCGTCCAGATGCAGGATGTCGAACACGTAATAGGTCATGTCGCGGCTGTCGCCGGCCTTGAGCGCCTGCTGCAGCGCCGAGAAGCTCGACACGCCGCGCGCGTCATTGACCACGACCTCGCCGTCGATGAGCGCGGTCGTTGCGGGCAGGGTGGCGACGGCTTTGGCGATGTTTGAGAAGCGGTTTGTCCAATCGAGGCCCTTGCGAGTCAGCAGTGTGACCTTGCCGTCCTCGAGCCGCGCCTGAAGACGGTAGCCGTCGAACTTGATCTCATGAATCCAGTTGCCGGCATCAGGCGCCTTGTCCGACAAGGTCGCCAACGACGGTTGAACGAACGCGGGCAGGGGCTCGCCGGCACGCTTGCGCTTGGCTTTGCGCTTCGGCGAGCTTTTGGCGGTCGCTTTTTTCGCCGGTGCCTTTTTGCGCGCCGCCTTTTGCCGTGCCGCCGGCTTTCGTGCCGTTGCTTTATTCTTCACGCCTCCCGCAATCTCATCCATCGAACGGCCGGTCTTCACCGACAGCGATTGTTCTTCGAGGATGTCCTTGTCTCGCTTTGACCGCGCGGCTTCATCTTTCTGTTTGATCAGCAGCCAGTTGTCGCGCTTTTCGCCGGGACGGCGATGCATGCGCACCAGATGCCAGCCGCCGTGCAGCTTCTCGCCGTCGAGGAAGAATTGCAGGTGGCCTTTCTTCAGCCCCTTGTGGGCCTCGAAAGGCGATGCAGACGCTTTTCAAGATCGCTGATCAGATCCTCGATCGCCGAGATTTCGTCGGCAGCCGCGGATTTCGTGCGCGTGGCCATAGGTCCCTCTAAGCATTGATTTTACGAAGAAACTCATCCCGGCAACGTGTGCGGAACCGGAAAGTTCCATGGTTTTGGACTGTCCGGCCATCACAGAGATGCGAAGCCGCCAATCCGTTCCGAATGCAACGGATCGGAGCCGGGGACGTTACTTATCCGATCGATATCAATACCGCCGCCTAAGCCCGGCGACCCACTCAATAGGTGAGACACAAAAGACGTCTTGCGATGAACGCTAAATTTTCAAATATCGCCTTCGAGGCTCCCAACCGTTCCCGAAGCGACAGCAACACTTCTTCTGCCGCGGGGCGCGACATGCCGGAAGTCAACGACACAGACAGAGCGAGGCTCGAAAAAGCCGAGGGCGAGTGCCGCAGGCTGCAAGAACAGGTGAACGCGCAGGCGTGGGAATTGAACCTGCTGCGCGCCCGGTTCGCGCGTTACGAGACGGCGTTGCGCGGCTCGCAGGTCACTGTTTACACGCAGGATCGCGACCTTCGTTACACATCGCTCAGCAATCCCATGCGGGGCCGTCCGATCGAGGATATTCTCGGCCGCACCGACGACGACCTGTTTTCCGCCGGCAGCGGCGAAGTTGTCATCAAGCTGAAGCGCCAGGCGCTCAAGAGCGGCCATTCGACGCGCGCCGAGGTTTGCATCGAGGACGAAGACGGCGACCGCTGGCACGATCTTCATGTGGAGCCGCTCCATAACGAGGCCGGTGAAATCGTCGGCCTGACCTGTGCGTCGATCGACGTCACCGATCGCAAGGAAAATGAGGCGCATCTCCGGCTGCTGCTGCGCGAGCTGACGCACCGGTCTAAAAATCTCCTTGCCGTGATCCAGGGCATGGCACGCCAGACCGCCAAACATGCCGGTTCGACCGATGCTTTTCTGACGCAATTCACGGCGCGACTTCATGCGCTGGCGGCCTCGCACGATCTGCTGGTGCGGCAGAGCTGGCATGGAGCATCGCTGGAGGAGTTGGTCCGGTCTCAACTCGCGCCCTATGTCGAAAGCAATGCCGGGCGGGTGACGGTTGCCGGGCCCGAAGCTGCGCTGAAGCCGGAGGCTGCACAAAATCTCGGTCTCGCTCTTCACGAATTAGCGATCAACGCGGAAAGGTTCGGCGCGCTGTCGGTTCCGGAAGGCCGCATTTCGGTCACATGGGAACCGCGCGACACGGCCAAGGGGACGTCAATCGCGTTCGACTGGCGCGAGTATTCGGGTCCCAAAGTCAAAGCCCCGCGCAAGAAAGGCTTCGGCAGCCTTGTTATTGAGCATAATTTGTCGCGCGCGCTCGACGCGGAAGTGGACCTCGTTTTCGAGCCCGAGGGCCTCCGCTGTACCGTCGTGATTCCCGCCAGCCAGATTGTGGCCGCGCGTTAACGGATAGGAACCAATAGCGGGCTGCGCCGTTTCCAATGCGTAATTTAACGCGGCCAAATCGAGACAATTGTCACGATCTCGCCGCAAAAAATCGGAGGCGGCCATGCGCGGTATTGCTTCATATTTGTTGGCCGGTGTGTTCGTGGTGCTCGCGCTTGATATCGTCGCGCCACCCGCGGGCTTTGGCTTTTCGCCGGTCGGTGCATCGACCTCGTCGATCAACAACGTGCCGCTGCAGGCCGTTGATCGCACCAACAAGGGCGACCGGGTGCAGGTGAGCACCATCGGCAAGACCCGGGACGAAGCGCAGCAGCAGGTGCGCCAGAAAATGTTGAGCAATTGCGATCCGGCCTT
This sequence comes from uncultured Hyphomicrobiales bacterium, assembly GCA_903929045.1. Lineage (GTDB taxonomy): Bacteria > Pseudomonadota > Alphaproteobacteria > Rhizobiales > Xanthobacteraceae > Pseudolabrys. The sequence continues at coordinate 3,225 of CAIYTE010000012.1, read as the reverse complement.
CAGCCCGCTGTCGGCCCAGGCTCGCGCCAACTTCGCGCGCAGCTGTGCGGCATAGCTGCCATCACTGACAGGTCATGTTCGGCGATAGTCTAGGCGGCGGAACGGGTTGTTCCGCCGCTCTTTATTTGGCAATCATTCACGGATGACGGAGTGATGCCATGGCCATCAATAAAACAATCAGACTCTATGCTGTGCTGACGGTCGCCGCCGCGATCTGGCTGCCGGTAGCGGCTCAGGCGCAAGGGCCGACCCGCACCAAGGCCGGTACGCTGGCCTGCGATATATCTGGCGGCATCGGCGCCATCATCGCGTCGAAGAAGTCGGTCGCCTGTGTTTTCACCCCCGTGCATCCCGGGCCGCGCGAGGTCTATACCGGCGCCATCGCCAAATTCGGTCTCGATGTCGGCGCTACCGACGGCGGCGAAATGCTGTGGACGGTGTTTGCGCCGAGCAACAGGGTGTTCGGCGCGCTGGCGGGCCGCTATGCCGGCGCCAGCGCTGAAGCCACGCTCGGCGTCGGCCCGGGCGCCAACGTGCTGGTCGGCGGTTCGAACCGTACCGTCGCGCTGCAGCCGCTGTCGGTGCAGGGCCAGACCGGCATTAACGTTGCGGTTGGCGTCTCCGAACTGGCACTCGATCCGGCGCGCTGAGCCAAGCGCATGTTTGAATCAAAACGGCCGCCTTCCGGGCGGCCGTTTTTTCTTGTTTGCTTTAGTTCAACCGAACGTAAAAGCGTCGTGGTAGGCGCCTTGAACCTGACCGCCGGGGACGGGGCCGCCGCCCGGCACATGGATCATGTTGCCGATGACGGCGCAGGTCGCGCCGTGCAAACCGTGACGCGGAATCACCATCGGCGTGAGCTGTTCCCACGTATCGGTCTTCGGATCGTAGGCTTCGTTGGTGCCGAACACCTTGCCGGTCGCTTCGCCGCCGAACACGACGATCTTGCCGTTGATGTAGACGCAGGACGGGCCCGAGCGCGGTACCGGCAGTGGCGCGCGGAACGTCCAGCCGTCGGTCTTGGGATCGTAGACGGCGTTCAAACCCGTATTGAAATCATACGAGTCCATGCGGCCGGCGATGGCGTGAATCTTTCCATCGACCACGGCAACGCCCATGTGATCGCGCTGGCCGACGAAAGGCTGCGTGCCGGTTGAGCCGCGCATGCCGCCTAGGATGGTGTATTTGTCGGTCGCTGGATCGTAGATCTCGTGCCACTCGACCGAACGCACGTCGCGGCCGCCGAGCAGATGGATCTTGCCGTCGAGCACAATGGCGGAAATCGCGCCGCGCGGCCGCGCCAGCCCGGCAATCGGCGACCACGTATCGGTTGCGGTGTCGTAGACATAGCACTTGGAGTGAGGGCAGCGGTTCTGTTCGACAAAGCCGCCGAAGGTGTAAACCTTCGAGCCGATCGAGACGCCGGCGACATGATTACAGCGGATCGGGAATTCCGCCTTGAGCGACCAGGTCTTGGCCTTGCCGTCATAGACCTGATGGAAATTGCCGTCGACGCGATGGCGCGCGTAGCCGGCGATGACGTGAATGTTGCCCTGACATTCGATGACGGCGTGTTCGCCGGTCGCGATTGGTAGTCGCGGCATCTCCACCCATTTGCCGGGATTGGCCGCCATCGGGGCAGGGCTCGAGATGAAGCGCTGCTTCTCGACGGTCGCCGGTATGGCGGTGATCGACTTGTCGTTCAGGCCCGCGAACAGCGGATCGTTGGCTTCAGCCATGGTTCACCTCAGACTTTGTAACCGGGAACGGAATCGGCGAGCAGCTTGCGCGTCAGCTCGACGCCCTCGCGCGCGACCTCGACGGGCGGGCGCGCCCACAATTCGGGGTTCGGCGCTTCGTAGCTGAGATAGCCGGTGTAACCCTTCTCGGCGAGCAGCCCGAGCATCTCTTTCCATCTCACGGTGCCCTTGCCCGGGGGCAGGCGGTCTGTCGGGCGGCGCACGCCAACGGAGGGGTTCGGCGACACGTCGCTGTACTGGAAGCAGAAGATCTGCTCCGCCGGGATCGGCGCGAAGCCGCGGCCGCCGAAGCCGCTGCGCGTGAAGTGATAGGCGTCGACCAGATAGCCGCAATTTTCCTTGTTGGCGCCGGTAATGAGTTCGGTCAGCACCGGCAGGCTGTTGAGCACGTCGTGCTGCGAATTGTACTCGATGGCGAGCTTGAGTTTGTATTCGGCGGCGATGTCGCCGGCGCGCTTGAGATATTTGATGGCTTCGCTGATCGGCCCTTGCACCTGACCCGGCGCGCTCATCAGCGTGTCGCAGCCCATGGCCACCGCGTTCTCGCAGGACTCGCGGAACACGTCGAACAGCCGCTTGCTCTCGTCGCCGGTGGCGAACAGCCAGCCATATTCGACGCCAAGCACGCCGCAGGGGATGCCGCTCTTCTTGACGATGTCGAGCACCTGCGCGTTGGTCATGCCGGCGTCGGAGCAGCGCTTGAAATCGGTACGGCGCAATTCGACGGCGTCGAATCCGCCTTTCTTCGCCGCATCCAGCGCTTCCGCCAGCGGCGTGGTATCGATCGTCCACATGTGAAGGGCGAGGCGCCCGAACTTCTCAGCCATCGTTTTAGTGTCCTTCATATTGCAAGATGTAGAGGCCGGCATTGGTATCGGTGAGATACATCAGCCCGTTGGGATCGACGTACACGTCGCAGGACTGAATGATCTTGGTCGGGTTCGGCCGCTGGTCGACGATCTTCTCCGGCGGCGGCGGCACGAAGTAGCCGATTTCCTTCGGCTGGAAGGCGTTGCGTACGTCGAAAATGCGCAGGCCCGCATTGTGATAGGTGGCGAAGATCGTGTCTTCGGTCTGCAGCGAACCGGGCCGGTTCTCGTGCAGATTATGCGGTCCGAACTTTGCGCCCTTGGCGCAGAAATCTTCCTCGTCCGGCGTCGGCAGTGTCGATATCGACACCGGGTTCTCCGGATTGCGCACGTCGATGACCCAAGTGTAGGCGAGGCCATTGGCGCAGCTGGACGTGGTCGCTTCATCCGCGAGCACCAGCAGGTTTCGGCCCGGCAACGGCAGCGGCGTATGCGCGCCGCCGCCGAATGGTTGCGCGTAGTTGCGGTGGCTGATCAGCTTCGGCGTCACCGGATCGGTGAGGTCGTGGATGGTGTAGCCGCCGTCGCGCCACGCCGAATAGCCGAGCGTGCCTGCGGTGATCATGTGATGCAGCGCCGTGCGCTTGCCGAAAGAG
>CAIYTE010000011.1 GCA_903929045.1 uncultured Hyphomicrobiales bacterium | reverse complement strand
GTCATGCGCATCAGCGGCTGGCCGAAGGCGTTGCGATAGGTCGGATCGAGATCGTAGTAGTTATTGCGGTTGCCCATCACGCTGCCGGCGGCGTTGATGACCATCGCGGTCTGGTACCACTTCGCCGTCGCCTGCTTCCAGGCTTTGCCCCATTGCGGCGTGCCGCTCGGCACCGGGCGGTATCCGATCGGCAGCGCGGTGTTGAAGCCGCCACCGATATTATAAGCGCCGACGAAATTATGCGGCCCGCGGTCGAAGCCCCAATTGGTGTTGAAGTCGTCGATCGTGGCGTTGGAGCCGCCGGCATTCATGAAGGGATTGAAATACTTGCCCTCGAAGAACAAGGTCGCCGACGCGCCGTTCTGGTAGCAGTAATTCTTGCCGACGACGCCCTCGCCTGACGCGGGATTGTACGCCTTGCCGACGCCAGAGAGCAGCATCAGGTGCACATTGTTGATGGCGTAGGCGCACAGCAGCACGATATTGGCCGGCTGCTCGAATTCCTCGCCGGTCAGCACGTTGGTGTAGCTGACGCCGGTGACTTTCTTGCCGTCGGAATCCTTGAGCACCTTGGTGACCCAGGAATTCGCCCGCAGTTCGAAGTTCGGACTTTTCATCGCCAGCGGAATGACCGTCAGATGCGGGCTGCCCTTGGCGTTGGCCTCGCAGCCGAAGCGCTGGCAATAGCCGCAATACTGGCAGGCGCCGAACTGCGTGCCGTCCGGATTGGTGTAAGCCTGCGACGCATTGGCCGACGGCCGCGGGAACGGGTGATATCCGGCGTTGCGCGCGGCATTGCTGAACATTTCGCTCGCCAGGATCGGCGTCAGCGGCGGCAGCGGATACTCCTTCGCGCGCGGCGCCTCGAACGGATTGCCGCCGTCCTGAATCTTACCATTGAGATTGCCGGCCTTGCCGGACACCGCCGCGGTGCGCTCGAACTTGTCGTAATACGGCTCAAGCTCGGCGTAGGTGATGCCCCAATCCTGAATCGTCATGTCGTCAGGGATGAACTTCTTGCCGTAGCGCTCCTCGTACATGGAGCGGACCTTGAACTCCATGTCGGTCCAGCGCCACGTATGGCCGCTCCAATGAACGCCGGAGCCGCCGACGACTTCGCCCGGCAGGAACGAACCGAGGCGGCGCATCGGCAGCGCCTCTTGCGCCGGGTTGTTGCGCACCGTCAGCGTATCGCGCGCGGTGTTCTGCATCAGATCGTGGCGCACGACGTAGCGCAGCTCGTCGCGGATGTTCGGCAGCGCATAATCGTTTTCGCTCGAGCGCGCGGCGCCGCGTTCCAGCGCCACCACTTTCATGCCGGCTTCCGCCAGCTCCTTGGCGAGAATGCCGCCGGTCCAGCCCAGCCCGACAACGACGACATCGGTTTCTTTTAATTTTGTAACCATCGTCGTTCTCCCTAGCTCATGTCCGAGATGCTGACGGGCTTGTTCGGGAACGGCTTGCCGCGATACTGCTCGACATGATCGCGATGCACGGCGATGGCGCCCGGGAAACCGATCAACTGCCAGCCGACCTTGTTGCGGTTGCCGCCATAGATCGGGTCGGAAAACATGCCTTCGACCACGGTCTGATAAAGCGCGCCCCAGAACACGCGCACCGGCGGGCCGCTATCGAATTCGATTTTACCGCTCGATAGCCCGACCAGCACTTCCTCGCGCTGCGCCTCATCGAGACGATCAAAGCCCTTGCCGTAGGTCTTGCGGCAATGCGCGTTGGTGGCGTCGATGCCGGCACGAAACAGCTGCGCCGGCGTCAGCGGCAATTGATAACCCTGCGATGGCGCCCCCTTCTTCCAGGGGCCCTGCATGTAAAGGCGGTCGCCCTTGCCCCAGCCACCGGCCAGCGCGCGATCGATATAGATGTTGATGCCGACGTCAGTGCCCTTCGGCGTGAGATCGTCGGCCGGCACCATGTGATCGACCAACGCTTCGATGAAGGCGGCTTCGTCGAGATTGAGAAACTCATAGCCCTCAGGGGCCGCTGCGGCGGCCGGCTGTGGCGCGGGCTGCTGCGCGTGCGCTTCGGGAGCGATGGCCGCTGTGCCACTCACCGCCGCGGCGCCACCGACGACAGCGCCCTTCAAGAAATTACGGCGATCGAACTCAGGCCGGGCATGACTGGGATCGGTGCAGGCCGCGTCCCTGCAAACAGATTCGTGCCTTAGTGATTCCGGTTTGGTCATTGGGCTCGCTCCCTGGATGCCTCCGGGTGCCCAAACGCCAAACAAGGCGATGAGCCCCGAGGACTAGCTTTTGCAGATGAGAATGATCCCAATGTTCGGCAGCGGCAAGGTGGGGGTCTCGGAATTCGGCACGCGTAAATTGCGCGGCCTGCATGCGGGAAGCACTGCGGTGAAAAGGCGAACCCGCCAAAGAAAAAACCCGGCATCGCTGCCGGGCTTTTCTTATTCAAACTAGTCTTCGGAATCGTCGGCTTTGCCGGCGCCCTTTCAGGCAGCTTCTTCTTCGGATTCGGCGGCACCTTCGGCGTCCGCTTCCTCGGCCGGCTTCGGACCGCGGCGCGGACCCTTGGCGAGCGCGCCTTCGATTTCCTTGATCGCTTCGGTCTCGGTCACCTTCTGCACCGCCGCGATTTCACGCGACAGGCGGTCGAGCGCGGCTTCGTACAGCTGACGCTCGGAGTAGGACTGCTCAGGCTGCGAGTCGGAACGGAACAGGTCGCGGACCACCTCGGCGATGGCGACGATGTCGCCCGAGTTGATCTTTGCTTCGTATTCCTGCGCCCGGCGCGACCACATGGTGCGCTTGATGCGCGCGCGGCCCTTGAGGGTTTCGAGCGCACGCTTGACCAGCGGCGCTTCGGCGAGCTTGCGCATGCCAACCGACACGATTTTCGCGGTCGGAACCCGCAGCGTCATCTTGTCCTTGATGAAGTTGATGACGAACAGCTCAAGCTTCGCGCCGGCGATCTCCTGCTCCTCGATGGCCATGATCTGGCCGACACCGTGGGCGGGGTAGACGATGAATTCGTTGGTCTTGAAGCCTTGACGTTGGGTCGTCTTCTTGGGGGTAGGCATTCCGGGCAAAACTCCTTCACCGGCACCCTTGTGGGGGCCGGCACTTTTGGCTGTGGGCGCCCCGGCGCGGGCGGACCCGCGGGAGGCTGGAGACGTCCGCCGCACTGCGGTAGACTTTTTGGCTCCCCGGCTCGCACCGGTGGAACTTTTCTTCGACTTTTGACGCGGTTTACCTGCCACTGCTAACGCGTGGAATTATCACGCCCCCTGAATGACGACCCTTGGGATGTGCCGCAAAAATAAGGCCCCCGATCAAGGGAGCGGCATCCGTGTGCGGCGTTTTTCATTTTCATCGGATAAATCAATATATAGCACATTTTTGGCCAAAATCAAAGCCTTATGGCGCTCTAAACCCGCATAACAGGGGGTAGAGGTCTGCGATTTTGGTGAATCGGTTAACGCCGGTGCGGGAGCACCGGGCAAACTGCCGCTTTTGAGTTAGGAATCTGGCGACAAAGGACCGGAACCGGCCCCCAGCCGACTCAGTCGCCCTCGCCGGGCTTCGGCGAGAAAAACTTCTCGAACTTGCCGGCCACGCCGTCGAATTCCTTGGCGTCGGCGGGGGCCTCCCGCTTCACGGTAATATTCGGCCACTGCTTGGCAAATTCGGTGTTGAGCTCGAGCCACTTTTCCAGGCCCGGCTCGGTGTCCGGCTTGATGGCTTCGGCCGGGCATTCCGGCTCGCAGACGCCGCAATCGATGCATTCGTCCGGATGGATGACGAGCATGTTCTCGCCCTCGTAGAAGCAGTCCACCGGACAGACTTCGACGCAGTCCATGTACTTGCACTTGATGCAGTTGTCGCCGACGACGTAGGTCATCCAAAGCTCCGGAAACGCAAGCCCGTTCGCGTTGCCTAACGCACGGATAAATGGGCCGCAAGCCGCAAGAAGTGATGGCAGGTGCCCGTTACGAATGGCTTTCCGGGACGGGATTTTCTGGGGCCAGGTCCAGATATAATTTGCGGGCCGCGGCGGCATCGCCCCGCTTTTCACAAAACCCCTCGACCTTGAGGATCCGCACCGAACGGTCCAGCGCCAAGGTGATGACGTCGCCCGGCCGCACGGCGTGGCCCTGCGCCGTCACCTTGGCGGCATTGACCCGGACATAGCCCGCCTGGACCAACGAGGCGGCGTCGGACCGCGTGCGCACCATGCGTGCGTGCCACAGCCATTTATCGATGCGCTGGCGATTGACTTCGCCCGGCGCCATTCCGGCTTTGATGCCGGTCTGGATCAGGGCTTGCCCTGCTCGAGCTGCTGCTTGAGCGCCGCGAGCTTGGCGAAGGGCGAGTTCGGGTCCGCGACCTTGTTACGGTCGGCGCCGCCGCCCGCGCCGTGCG
>CAIYTE010000010.1 GCA_903929045.1 uncultured Hyphomicrobiales bacterium | reverse complement strand
GCGTCGTCATGCGTGACCAGTTCAACCCCGGCGGCGTGCAACTGGTTCTCGTCGCGCATCGGCGCGGTGCAGCCTTCGAGATACGAAACGTAAGCACCCTTGTCGGCGATGATCAGCGTGCGCTCGAACTGGCCGGTGTTGGCCTCGTTGATGCGGAAGTACGTCGACAGCTCCATCGGGCAGCGCACGCCCGGCGGGATGTAGACGAACGAGCCATCGGAGAACACGGCCGAGTTCAATGTCGCGAAGAAGTTGTCGGTCACCGGCACGACGGAGCCGAGATACTTCTTCACCAGTTCGGGATGCTCCTCAATCGCTTCCGACATCGGCATGAAGATTACGCCGGCCTTCTTCAGCTCCTCCTTGAACGTGGTCGCGACCGACACGCTGTCGAACACGGCGTCGACCGCGACACGGCGCTCGCCTTCCGGACGCACCACACCCGCGAGCATCTCCTGCTCGCGCAACGGAATGCCGAGCTTTTTGTAGGTCTCGAGAATCTGCGGATCGACTTCGTCGAGCGACGAGAGCTCCGGCTTCTTCTTCGGCGCCGAATAATAGTAGGCGTTCTGGTAGTCGATCTTCGGATAGTCGACGCGCGCCCAGGTCGGCTCGCGCATGGTCAGCCAGCGGCGGAACGCCTCGAGACGCCACTCCAGCATCCACGCCGGCTCGTTCTTCTTCGCCGAGATATAGCGGACAGTATCTTCCGACAGCCCGATCGGGGCTTTTTCGGATTCGATATCGGTGACGAACCCATATTTGTATTGGTCAACGTCGATCTGTCGGACCCGATCGACGGTCTCTTGTACGGCCGGCATTCTTCCCTCCGGGCGGCTTCAAGGGCCGCGGGTTGGATCAGTCGGTTATGGTCGGTTCGCGGTTCGCGTTGCGATCATTCCTGGTGAAGCTGCGCTCATGCGGCGCTCGTATGATGCTTAAGTAGTGACGAAATCACGTTTTTCCAAGCAGTTAGCAGTGTATCCACATCGCCTTCAGTGGTGGTCCAGCCGAGGCTGAGGCGCAGCGCGCAGCGCGCCAAGTCTGGATCGACGCCCATCGCGGCCAGCACATGCGAGGCCTGCACCCGGCCCGACGAACAGGCGGCGCCGGACGACAGCGCTATGCCGTTGAGGTCGAAGGCGATTATCGCCGTCTCGGCCTTAATGCCGGGCACGGCGACCAGCGTGGTGTTCGGGAGGCGCGCAGCAGAGGCGCCGAAGATGACGGCGTCAGGCGCGATGGCCCTGATGCCCGCTTCCAGACGATCGCGCAGCGCGGCCATGCGGATCGCGTCAGTCAGCCTTGCGGCATTTGCAGCAGCGGCGGCCGCGCCGAAGCCGGCAATGGCGGCAACATTCTCGGTGCCGGCGCGAAGCGAGCGCTCCTGCCCGCCGCCGCGGATCAGCGGCTCGGCGATATGGATGTCACCGCGCCGGATCAGCGCGCCGATGCCCTGCGGGCCACCGAGTTTGTGTGACGAAACGCTCAGAAGGTCGGCGCCAAGTGTCGCCATATCGCAATCGACGCGCCCCGCGCCCTGCACGGCATCGACGTGGAGGATGCCGTTGGCGTCATGGACGACGGCGGCGATTTCCGAAATCGGCTGGATCACCCCGGTCTCATTGTTGGCGAGCATGACGGACACCAGCGGCCGTTCAGCCTGGCCCAGCGCCTGCGAGAGCGCCGTGAGGTCAAGCGCGCCATCCTGGGTAACCGGCAGCTCGCGCACGGCATCGGCCGGGAACCGGCCACCGCTCCGCACCGACGGATGTTCGGTGGCGGCCAGAAACAGCCGGTCACGCAGCGCTTTACGGCCACCGGCCTCGAGTGCCGGCGTCAACGCCAGCATGTTGGCTTCGGTGGCGCCGGACGTGAAGGTGACGTTTTTGGCCTCGGCGCCGACCAGAGCCGCGACGTTTTGCCGAGCGGCTTCAATGGCTTGGCGCGCCTTGCGGCCTTCCTGATGGACCGACGAGGCGTTGCCGGCGAAATCCAGCGCGGCCACCATCGCCGCCCTGGATTCCGCCCTCAACGGCGCCGTCGCATTCCAGTCAAAGTAAGTCCGCGCAACCATGTAACTATCTAGTACCTAAATACCTTTGTTGGCCGCGAAAGGCTCAAAAAGCTTGCTTTTTGCCCCGCGGGTCATGCTAGAAACCCGCATTCGCTTGCCATTCTCGAGGCAACTTATAGCTCTTATGGCGGCGGTGAACAGCGGAATTCCTATAATTAGAATAATTCTAAACTAAGGATTGAACCCGCGTTCAAGCCAAGACAATAACCGCCGCCGCTCCCACCCAGCGCGGCACCCGCGTGGCAAAAGCCACGGAACTAGCCCGGTTCGAGGTCCAGTATGCCTGAAGTCATTTTCACCGGTCCCGCAGGTCGGATTGAAGGCCGCTACCACCCGGCCCGCCAGAAGAACGCCCCGATCGCGATCATCCTGCATCCGCACCCGCAGTTCGGCGGGACGATGAACCACCAGATCATCTACCAGCTCTACTACGCCTTCGTGCACCGCGGCTTCTCGGCGCTGCGTTTCAATTTCCGCGGCGTCGGCCGCTCGCAGGGTTCGTTCGATCACGGCACCGGCGAATTGTCGGATGCGGCAGCGGCGCTCGACTGGGCACAGACCATCAACCCGGAGGCCAAGAGCTGCTGGATCGCCGGATTCTCCTTCGGCGCATGGATCGGCATGCAGCTCTTGATGCGCCGCCCCGAGATCGAAGGCTTCATCTCGATCTGCCCGCCCGCGAACCTCTACGACTTCTCGTTCCTCGCGCCCTGCCCGTCTTCCGGCCTCATCATTCACGGCGACAAGGATGCCGTGGTGCCGGCGAAGGACGTCAACACGCTGGTCGAGAAGCTGAAGACGCAGAAGGGCATTGTCATCGAGCAGAAGGTCGTGCCCGGCGCCAACCACTTCTTCGACGGCAAGGTCGACACCTTGCTGACGTCGGTTGCGGGCTATCTCGACAAGCGCCTCAAGACCGAGCGCAAGCCGGCGGCCTGAGGTGTCGTCATCCGCGCAGGCGGATGACCCAGCTCTTTCTACAAATCAGAAAAGCAATTGCTGGATGCCCCGCCTTCGCGGGGCATGACGAGCGCGCGCGTTAAGGCTGCACCACGACGCCGCCGGTCATCGGCTGCGCCACGCCGGTCGTGCGTGGAAACGTGATCGGCAATCCGTTCATCGTGCGCACCGCCAGATAAGCGAAGGCCTGCGCTTCGATCGACTGCGATTGCCAGCCGACCGCATCCGCGGTTTCAACGGTCGCTGGCTGCAGGCGCTCCGACAGCATGCGCATCAAGGTCGGGTTGCGCGCGCCGCCGCCGGCGACAATCCATGCCTTGGGCGGTTGCGGCAGGTGCTTCACGATCCGCGCGACTGAGGCGGCCGTGAGCGCCGACAACGTCGCAGCGCCGTTCTCGACCGTAAAATCCGGCAGCCCGATATTTGCGAACGCGAAGGCATTGCGATCCAGCGATTTCGGGCATGGCTGATCGAAGAACTTGTGCGCCAGCACATTGGCGATGAAAGCTTCATCGGCTGTGCCGAGCGCGGCCTGATCGCCATCGCGATCGAGCGGCACCCCGGTGCGCGCGCGCATGAAGTCATCGATCAGCGCATTGCCCGGACCCGTATCGCAGGCGACCGGATCGCTGCCATCGACCCAGGTCACATTGGCGACGCCGCCGACATTGAGCACCGCGATGGGATGCGGACGCGCCAGGCCGCGCGCCAGGGCTTGATGGAAAACCGGCACCAAAGGCGCGCCCTGTCCACCGGCGGCGACATCGGCGGCACGGAAGTCATAGGCCACCGTCATGCCGAGACGCTTGGCGAGTGCCGCGCCATCGCCGATCTGCACGGTGAGCCGCTCGGTGGGCTTGTGCAGCACCGTCTGACCATGGAAGCCGACAACCGCGACGCTGGCTTTGTCGATGTGTTCGGCCTTGAGAAATTCCGCGACCGCCTCGGCGTGTGCGCGCGTGACGAAAGCCTCCGCCTCGGCGAGCACGCCCGGCCGCGCATTGCGGTCGCGCAGGGACGCACCCTCTTCCAGCGCCGCCCGCAGCAACGCCCGCTCGTCGTCGGCGTAAGGCCGGTAACCGGACGGTCCGAACGCGGCGACGCGCTCGCCATCGGTCTCGATCAGCGCCACATCGACGCCGTCGAGCGAGGTGCCGCTCATCAGACCGATTGCCCGAACCACGCCCAACCCCGACCCCTTTTCCTTTACGCCGGACCTGTTACACCACCGGCCACCCAAGACCCGCAAGTCCGACAGCCATCCTAAGCCCCCAAAAGAGCCGATATGAGCGCCTATAAATCCGATTTCCTTAACATTCTGGCCCAGCGCGGCTTCATCCATCAGGTGTCGGAACCCGACGCCCTGGACGCGAAACTCATGGCGGGGCCTGTCACGGCCTATATCGGATTCGACTGCACCGCGGCCTCGCTCCACATCGGCTCGCTGCTGCCGATCATGATGATGTACTGGCTGCAGCAGACCGGTCACCGGCCGATCGCGTTGATGGGCGGTGGGACTACTCGCGTGGGAGACCCTTCCGGCAAGGACGAGAGCCGCCGCATTCTCACCGACGAGGTCATCGCGCAGAACCTCACCGGCATCCGCGCGATCTTTTCCAAATTTCTGAAGTTCGAGAACGCCGGCGGCAACGCCATCATGGCGAACAATGCCGACTGGCTGAACACGCTCAACTACATCGACTTCCTGCGCGACGTCGGCAAGCACTTCTCCGTCAACCGCATGCTGTCGATGGACTCCGTCAAAATGCGGATCGATCGACAGCAGGAATTGTCGTTCCTCGAATTCAATTACATGGTGCTGCAGGCCTACGACTTCGTCGAATTGCACAAGCGCCATGACTGCGCGTTGCAGATGGGCGGCTCCGATCAGTGGGGCAACATCATCAACGGCATCGATCTCGGCCGCCGCATGGCCAACGCACATCTGTTCGCCCTGACCGCGCCGCTGATCACGACATCGTCCGGCGCCAAGATGGGCAAGACCGCCGCGGGCGCGGTGTGGCTCGATGCCACCATGGTCAGCCCCTACGACTACTGGCAATTCTGGCGTAACACCGAGGACGGCGACGTCGCGCGCTTCCTCAAGCTGTTCACGATCCTGCCGCTCGACGAGATCGTCCGCCTCTCCGCGCTGCAAGGCGCCGAGATCAACGACGCCAAAAAGGTTTTGGCCACAGAGGCAACCGCCCTCGTCCATGGCCGAGACGCCGCGACGCAGGCGGAAGAAACGTCGCGCAAGGCGTTTGACGAAGGTTCGTTCGCCGGCGGTCTGCCGACCGTCGAAATCGCGCGCGCCGATCTCGACAAGGGCCTCGGCGTCCTCACCGCCTTCGCGGAAAAGACCGGCCTCGTCTCATCGAACGGCGACGCGCGCCGTCAGGTCAAAGCCGGTGGCCTCAAGGTCAACGACGCGACTGTGAGCGACGACAAAATGACGCTGACGTCGAAAGACCTCACCGCCGACGGCGTGATCAAGCTGTCGCTGGGCAAGAAGAAGCACGTGCTGCTGAAGCCGGTCTGAACGTCATCGTCCGCGCAGGCGGACGATCCAGCTCTTCCTTAGCAAACAAAGTGCTGGATCCCCGCCTTCGCGGGGACGGCAATTTCAATCACCGCGTCGGCGGCAGAAAGTTGCGGTCGAACGTGCCCGGCGACGGGATGAACTTGCGCAACAGACCCGGCGCGATCGCCGTGACAGGATTGACCGAGACGCGCGGCGCGCTTGGCGGGCCTACAGCTTCGTATGTGATACCGAGCAGACCTTCATTGCTGCCACCGCCGAGGAAGAAGCCGACAATCGGGATCTGCCCGAACATGTTGTTCAAGCCGTAGAACGGCACGAACGTGCCGCGCAGATGCACGTCGTCCTTCACGTAATCGATTTGCCCTTCGATGGTGGCGCCGACCAGCGGCCCGCGCACGACGCCATCGCGGATCGACATGCGGCCAGGATAACGGGTGAAATCGACGCCGAGCTCGGAAAACTCGACAACGCCTTTGGCTCCGCCCGGCGCGCCGGACACAACGCGATCCAGCGCCGGCTCACCACGGACGCTGAAACTGCGCAGGAACACGTGCCCGACCTGCGGCGTGTCTTCCTGCGTCGGCGGATCCATCGCCACCCACATCTGACCGCCGAACAGCCGCGGATAGAGGTCCGTGAAACGGAACAACGAGCCGGCGTCATCGGTTTCGAAATAGACGACTTGATGGCTGTCACGCGCGCGCACGCGCAGATCGCCGTTGAGCGGCGTGTCTCGGCCGATCTTCGAGGTGAAGTTGAACGTACGAATGCGCCCGCTGCGCCGCGTCAGTTTCAGATCGAGCCCGCGCAGCGTTTCGCCGTTGTGACCCGCGACGGTGCCGATCTTGATGTCGAGATCGAGGTCGGTCTGCTTCTGCTTGCTGCCTTTGTCGGTGCCGCCCAGCGCGCCTTTGACGAACTGGCGGCCGTCAAAAATATCGCCGCGCATAACGACGCGCAGCGCGTTCTCTGGACTGCGGTCGGCCTTGAGCGTTAGACGGTCGCCATCGGACAAGCTGAAAACCGGAAAATTTGCGGCGACAAGGTCGCCGCCGGAATCGATTTCTACCGCACCCTTCACCAGCACGCCCGAGCCGTCGATGCTCAGATCATCAAGCTTCACGGACTTAGCCGTCTTGGTGAACGTATAGGTCGCGCGCGCAGGCTTGCCCGCTGCTTTTAGCCAGCCTGGCAAAAGGCCGTCGATCTTCACCGGTGAGAGATCGGCATCGACGCTGAGTTTGTCTTCGGTCGAATTGTCGCCCACGCGGCCACTTACTTTGACCGGCACCGCGCCCGTGATGGCGCTGCCGACATCGATGCCGAGGCGGCGGCGGGCCGCTTCGTCGATATTCGCCGTGAGTTTCAGGTCGGCATCCGTGTCGGTCTTCTGCTTGC
>CAIYTE010000009.1 GCA_903929045.1 uncultured Hyphomicrobiales bacterium | reverse complement strand
GGTTGATCAGCGTCATCAGACGTTGGGCGGGACGCGGTGGCCGGCGGTGCGTTGGAGATGCGACGCAAACAAACCGCCGGCGGTCCAAGCCGCTCTGGGTCCGGCGTGCCGCTGCCGTGAGAGCCCCCTGACGGTCCGGTAGGCCGCAGCATGTCTGTCAGCACATGCGGCCGAGTGACCGGGGCTTGCCGGTGGAACGTCGTGGCGTCTTTAACTGACGCAGCGATGGAGGGTCGACCACCGAGACCATTGCGGAGCAAACCTACAAACATCGCGCGCGGGACGCCGGGGATCCGGCAATTCCGTGGTGAAGATGCCTGTGTACTCACACTCACTTTCGTACACAGGGCTGCGGGGTCGTTTGGACCCCGGCGTTCCGCGCGCCCTCGTTATCGGGGCGAGGTTGGGAATGCGATTTGGGACTGCGGCCTGCCCGGGGCCGGTAAAGAATACGGGCGATGACGCATGCCCGCTTACTTATCCCTCCCCCGAAGGGGGAGGGTGGCGAAGCGGAAGCGAGCCGGGTGGGGGATTAGCGCGATACGGAGAACAAACCCCACCCCGATCCTCTCTTCGTTCGGATCGACCCTCCCCTTGCAGGGGAGGGATAAGCAGCGCCTACCTCACCAGCGCGCGATAGGCGGCGGCGGTGGCGATGACGAGCACGGTCAGCATCCAGGCCATCGGCTGCGGCGTCGCCACATGGCTCATCACCATGGACGCGGCCTGCGTCGCGGCGGCGCCACACGCCATCTGCGTGAAACCGGTGATGCCGGATGCGGTGCCGGCGGCCTGCGGGCGGATGCTCACCGCGGCGGCAATGGCATTCGGCAGCATCATGCCGTTGCCGAGCGCGATAATGGCCTGCGGCGCGAAGATGATGAACGGGCCGGCGTTCGGGAAAATGGCGATCAGCACGACGGTCAACACCGCGCCGGCGAATTCGACGGCGATGCCGGCGAGGATCATGCGGTCGATGCCGAGGCGCTGCGAAAAGCGCGAGGCGATGAAGTTGCCGCTCATATAGCCGAGCGAGGTCAGCGCAAACCAGAAGCCGAATTCGACCGACGGCCGGCCCATCATGGTCACGACGACATACGGGCCGGCGCCGAGAAAGGTGAAGAACGGCGCCGAGCCGAGCGCCGCGGCCAACACATAGCCGAGGAATTTCCGGTTGCCGAGCAGCGCGCGCGTATCGTTGGCGATGGCGCCGGGCGTATGCGTGACACCTTCCGGCCGCGTCTCCGGCAGCGTGAGATAGGCGAACAGCAGGATGAAGCCGGAAAACACCGCGAGAAACAGGAAGATCGCTTCCCAGCCGAAGGTGGTGTCGAGCACGCCGCCGATCATCGGCGACACCATCGGCGCAATGACCATCGCGGTGGTGACGAGCCCGATCATCGAGGCCGCACGTTCGCGGTCGAACAGGTCGCGGATGATGGCGCGGCTCATGACAATGCCAGTCGCAGCACCGATGGCTTGAAGGATGCGCACGGCAATCAGCATGTGGATCGAGGCCGCGGCGATGCCGGCAAGCGACGCCAGCACCGTAATGGCGACGCCACCGAGCACCACGGGTCTGCGGCCGAAGCGATCCGACAACGGTCCCAGCGCCAGCTGCGCGGTGGCGAGGCTGAGCAGGAACAACGACAAGGTCAGCTGCACCGTGCCGGCGTCGGTCTCGAGAATGCGGGTGAGGCCGGGCAGCGCCGGCACCATCATGTTGAGGGTCGCCGGGCCGATGGCGGTCATGGCCATCAGCAAGGCCAGCAGGCGCCAGGGCGTGCCCGTGCGGGCCTTCGCGATCACGTCGGCGCGGGACTCCATCAGTCGTTCCCGAGCGGCCGGGTTGCGGCGTCGAGCCAGGCGCGGGTCGGCGCATCGAGGGCGGGCGACAGCGCCGCGCGCACCTGCGCATGATAGGCGTCGATCCAGGCGCGTTCCTTGGCGGTGAGCATGCGCGTCAGGATCAGGCGGCGGTCGATCGGCGCCAGCGTCAACGTCTCGAATTCATTGAGCGGCTTTTCCGCGCCTTCGGGCGCCGCGGCTTCCTTCACCAGAACGAGGTTCTCGATGCGGATGCCGTAGGCGCCGGTTTTATAATAGCCCGGCTCGTTGGACAGGATCATGCCGCGCTTGAGCGGCACGCCGCCCAGTTTGGAAATGCGCGCCGGGCCTTCGTGTACCGACAGATAACTGCCGACGCCGTGGCCGGTGCCGTGGTCGAAATCGAGCCCCACCTGCCAGAGCGGCAAACGCGCCAGGGTGTCGAGCTGCGCGCCGCTGGTGCCGTCCGGGAACACCGCGGTCGCAATCCCGATATGGCCGCGCAGCACGCGAGTGAAGCGGTCGCACATTTCTTCGCTCGGCGTGCCGATGGCGACGGTGCGGGTAATGTCGGTGGTGCCGTCTTCGTACTGCGCGCCGGAATCGATGAGGAACAGCTCCTTCTGGCCGAGCGTGCGGTTCGAGCTTTCCGTCACGCGGTAATGCACGATGGCGCCATTCGGCCCCGAGCCGGAAATCGTGGGGAACGAGACGTCCTTGAGCAGTCCGGTGTCGCGGCGGAAGCTTTCCAGCGCCTGCACGGCCTCGATCTCGGTCAGTTTTCCCGAGACGGCCGCGCCGTCGAGCCAGGCGAGATAACGCACCATGGCGACGCCGTCGCGCTGATGCGCGGCCTTCATGCCGGCGATCTCGGCGTGGTTCTTCACCGCCTTCATCAGCGTGATGGGATCGGCGCCGCGCGTCGGTGCGCCGCCGCCTTCGGTCACAATGCGCGTCATCGCGTCGGCGGCGCTGCCGGCGTCGAGCCGCACATTCAGGCCCTTGAGCGCGGAGAGGTCGCGCTCCAGATCTTCGGCCGGATGCACTTGCGCGAATTCTTCCAGCGCATGACGCGTGGCGTTGTCGAGCTTGACGCCATCGACATAGAGCTTCGGCTTCCCATCGCGCGGGATCGACGCAAAGGCGAGCGCCAAAGGCGTGTGCGCAACGTCGGAGCCGCGAATGTTGAGGGCCCAGGCGACGTTCTGCGGATCGGACACGACGAGCACATCGGTACGCTGCTTGGCGAGTTCGGCGCGGATGCGTTTGAGCTTGTCGGCGGCGCTCTCGCCGGCGAATTTGATGTCGCGCAGGGTTACGGGTCCGGAGGGCGGCGCAGGGCGGTCGGACCACAGCGCGTCGATCGGGTTGGCGTCGATGGCAACCAGCGTCGCGCCGACGGTTTCGCAGACGCGCCGCAATCGCTCGGCGCCGTCGGCCGTATGCAGCCACGGATCGTATCCGAGCTTGGCGCCGCTCTTGAGATTCTGCTCAAGCCATTTGTCGGGCGGATTATCGACCAGATGTTCGATGCTGAAGACCTTGTCGTCGATCTGGCTCGCGGCCTGCACGGTGTAGCGTCCATCGACGAACACGGCGGCCTTGTCGGCGAGCACGATAGCCGCGCCCGCGGAGCCGGTGAAGCCGGTGAGCCAGGCCAGCCGTTCTTCGCTGGCCGGCAGATATTCATTCTGCTGACGGTCGGCGCGCGGCACGGCAAGGCCGTCGAGGCCGAGGCCGGCGAGCGCCGCGCGCAAGGCGGCAACGCGGCTCGCGCTTTTGCTGCGGTCGCTGCATTCGGTGAAGGTCTGGAACTTGGCTTCAAACATGGTGGCGCACCATAACGCCCTGCACGACGCGGGCAAGCGCGGGAGCGAAGCCTTACCCTCGGCGCAGAATGAGCGTCATCCAGCCGTCGAGCGGAATGCGCTTTTCCAGGATCAGACCTTGCGCGCGATAGGCGGCGAGCGCGGCGTTGGCGTGCGACGGCAACAGGCCGGACAGCACGACGCGGCCGCCGGGCATGGTCAGTTGCTTCACCGCTACTGCAAGCCGCGTCAAAGGCCCGAGCAGAATATTGGCGAAGATCAGGTCGTAGGGCGCGCCGGTCTTGATGGCGTGCGAACGTGTGCCAACGGCATGCGCCAGCGTGATGAAAGGGGCGCTGTGATTGAGCACGGTGTTGGCGCGCGCGGCGATGACGGCGACGCGGTCGATATCGCTGGCGACGATGGGCGTGCGCAGGATCTTCGCCGCGGCGATGGCGAGCACACCGGAGCCGGTGCCGATGTCGAGCACCCGGCGCGGATGCCGCCGCTTCGCCAGCCTGTCGAGTGCGAGCAGGCAGCCGCGCGTCGTGCCGTGGTGTCCGGTGCCGAAGGCCAGCGCCGCTTCGATCTCGATGCCGATGTCGTTTGGTTTCACCTTGTCGCGGTCATGCGCGCCGTGAACGATGAAACGCCCGGCATGCACCGGCACGAGTCCGCTGAGGCTTTGCGCCACCCAGTCGGCGGCTTCGACCGGCTCGATGGTCAGCGCCTTGGCCGCGTCGGCATTGGCTGCGTCCTCGACCATGTCGCGCAACGCCTTTTCGTCCGGCGGATCGCGGAAATGAATCGCGATCTGCCAACGGCCGTCGTCGCCTTCGAACGCCGCGCAGGCGGTGTCTTCGGGATCGAGCAACTCGCTGAAAAACGTCGCCAGCCGGCGCGCGGTTTTTTCATCGCACAGCAGGCGGGCAACGGTGGTGGAGGCGTTCTGGGCCGTATTCATGGCGCGGATGACAACTGTTCGCGGCTGGGACGTCAATTGTTATCTGACCGGTAGGGCGAAGCCTGCCGGCTAACCGGCCTGCTGCAGCGTGCCGACCAGCGCCATGTACTGGCCGAGCGCATCGTGCGCGATGGCGCCGCGCGCCGCGAGATTGTGAACGCAGTTCGCCGCGAGATCGTAGGATTTGTAACAGTGATGCGCCACCATCGCGAGATGCTTCATCTGTTCGGAGTTCATCTTGTCGGGCTTGGTGAAGTCGCGAACATAGACGGCATCGGCTTCGATGAGCTGGTTCATGCCGGCATAGAAATTGTTGGCATAGTGCAGCGGCAGGATCATGCGCTTGTTGAGATCGGCAAACATGTGCGGCACGAAACCGAGTGTGCGGAGTTCGAGATCGATGTCGCCAATGGATGGCTGATTTTTGTAGAGCGGCACCAGCGAGACTTCGGTGTGGATGACGAGCGTCTTTGACAGGTGCTGTTTGCCGTGGCGGAAGATCGACAGTTCGGAGCCCTGCACGTCGATCTTCAGGTATTCGATCTCACCGACCTCGGTGATGCTGTCCAGGGTGCGGGTTTCGATCGGCACCTCTTTCACGACGCGCCCCAAATGTTCAAACAGCGGGAAGCACTTCAGCACGTCCTGATTGGGCGTCAGCAGGCTGGTCATGCCGGGCGCCTGGCAAATTTTCAGGATGCCGGGATTGCCGTCACCGACGGCGTAGGGGAGGTAGGTCTCGAGATCGCTCTTGCGGGCGTTCAGCGAGGCGAAGCCCTCGTCCTGCGGCTCGAAGCCGACCAAAGTGCAGAGCCGCTTGGTCAGCATCGGCTTGTAGGGCGTTTCGCTGTCGATCGGGTTGGCGCCGATATCGACGACGGCCGTCAGGCGCTCCGGACGAAGAATATCGCGAACGGGATCGGCACCGGCCTGCATTTCAGCCCTCATCAGGGCCGGGGAAGAGGCCCGGATCGAGAAAAGGCTGAGTCGGAGGGGAGGCGCAACCGTTCCCGGCCGGAAAACCCGGCCGGGAGCCTCAGGTGACGGTCAGCGGCCGAAGGACCAGCCGAAGGGCTGTTCGTCGCGGAAGCGGCGCCGGGCGTAGGTGTTGTCGGTCTCGTAGGTCACGCGCGGCGGCGCGTCGTCATAGACCAGGAACTGGCGGCCGTATTCGTCGCGGACGATGCGGCCCTGGCGCACGCGGCGCTGCGGCACCGAACCGGTGACGTCGCCGTCGTAATAGCCATTGTTGCTGTAGGTCCGGCTGCTGGGGTCGTTACTGTAAGTGCGGCCATGGGTGTCGGGCGCGTAGTTGTCGTTCGCACCGTAGGTGTCGTTCGAATAGGTGCGGCGCGTGGTGCGGGTGGTGTCGACCGCCGGATTCTGCCGCGCGACCGGCACGCCGCGCGCGGTGGGAATTTCGCCGGTCAGCACGATGCGGGTGTTGGCCATCTTCTGCTGCTTCACCAGATCGAACAGGATGGCGGCGTTCTTCGGCTCCAGCCGCACGCAGCCATGCGAGGCCGGGCGGCCGATGCTCTTGTGCGACGAGCCGTGAATAGCGTGGCCCTGCATGGTGAAGAAAATCGAATGCGGCATCGGCGCGTCGTCCCACTCCTTGGAGAAGTGGTCGGCTTCCATGCGGAACGGCTTGAACTGGCCGGTCGGCGTGTCGTGACCGGCGACGCCGGTCGATACCGGCCAGACGTAGCGGGTGTTGCCGTCGACATCGACGGTCATCATCTGCGAAGACTTGTCGACGGTGATGAGAACGTCGGCGCGCGCCGGCGCAGTCAGCAACGCCGCCGCTGCGAGCGCAAACAAGATATGGGCGATACGCATGTACATCACTCCAGCCCCTTGGCCTGACGATATAACACCGCCGGAGGCGGGATTGTGGCGGCACGTCTGCCTGAATGTGTAATTTAATGCGCGCCGGAAGGCCGCATTTCCTAGCACTTTCGGCGTAGGCGGGCTCTTTCGGCGCCGGGCCGGCGTTCCTACATGCGCTGTGTCGCAGGGAAAACGCCCATGTCCGAGCCACTGATCGTCATCATCCCGCACAGCCTCGGCAAGGCCGAGGCGTTGCGCCGCATCAAGGCCGGCGTCGAGCGCGGCCGCACCGAATTCGCGCGGCTGATGTCGGTGGAAGAGGAGACCTGGAGCGGCGACCGCCTGACCTTCCGCGTCTCGGCGATGGCGCAACGTGTCGCCGGCTTTATCGACGTCTATGAAAGCTCGGTGCGCCTCGAGGTCACGCTGCCGTGGCTCTTGGCGAAGTTCGCCCACGCCGTGCAGCGTGTCGTCGGCCAGAAGGGCCAGTTGTTGCTCGAGAAGAAATAACTTTTGTCATTCCGGGACGGCCGAAGGCCGGACCCGGAATCCAACACTTGGCTCTGGATTCCGGGGTCGCTCGTTTTACTCGCGCCCCGGAATGACAGTTACCAGATCGGCTTGTTGCGGATATCGACAGCCTTCTCGACCTTCACCACCGCGGCGATACCGGTATCGGCGCCGACATGCGTCTGCTCGCGCGGCACCAGCATCGAGAAAATCTTGTCGTGCACCGGACCGCTTTCGTGCAGTACGACGCTGCCGAAGAAACGCAGGAAGCCCGACTCCAGCACGCCGTCGCGCTGCGCCTTGAAGTTGGCGTACATGATGCACACGCGCGGATCGTGGCTGAGGTTCTCCAGCGCCAGCTTCTTCGAGCGCTCCCACCACGCCAGATGCTCGCCGTCGTACACGATCATCGAGCCCTTGGGCGTGATGTTCGGCCCCAGCGTGCCGTTGGTCGCGACCAGGCACGGATAGCCGTCGTCCCAGGCATTGCGGATCAGGGTGGTGAGTTTGTCGGAGAAGGGCATACGAACATCCATGAAAAAGGGCGCAGCCGACCGGCCGCGCCCGCTTCATAAGGCCCCGAAGGCGCTACTTCAACTGATCCGCGACCTTGTCGAGCGCGGCCTTGACGCAGGCCTCGTCCTTCTCGCCGCCCGGCGCGCCGGAGGCCGCCGCCGCGCCGATGACGTCGTCGCCGACCTTGATCGGCAGGCCGCCCTGGTTGGCGACGAAGTTCGACAGATGCACCTGACCGAGCGTCGGGTTCTTCGCCACGCGTTCGGCGAATTCGCCGGACGAGATGCGCAACGTGCGCGCGGTGTAGGCCTTGCGGAACGAGTTCTCGATGGTGTGCGGACCGGTATTGTCGCCGCGCACCTGCGCGACGATCTCGCCGTTGCGGCCGACCACCGTCGACGAGACGGCATAGCCGTTGCCCTTGCAGGTCGCGATCGTGGTCTGCACGATCTCGAGGGCGATGGCGGCGGTGAGATCCTTGCGCGCCAGCAATTGCGCGCTGGCGGGCGCAGCGAGCGTCAGCGCCGTGGCGCTGGCGAGCAGTGCGATGGTCACTTTGTTCATAGGTCTCCCCCGGGTTGATGCCGCTGTAGTGCGGCTTGGGAGAGAGACTAGCGCATCGCCGCGCCGACGCCGCGATGACTTTTTCGCGAGGGCGCGGGAATAAACAGCTCTCTGACCGTCACCCTGAGGTGCGAGCGTAGCGAGCCTCGAAGGGCGACGGCCCGTCTCCTTCGAGGCTCGCCGCAAACGCGGCTCGCACCTCAGGATGACGCGTCTAATTCCCCAGCTCCAGCACCCAGTAGGTGCGGCCGTCGGCGCTGGTCGCCGAGGCGATACCGTAGCTGGTGATGCCCTTCATCAGCATGTTGCGGCGGTGGCCGGCGGACTTCGCCCACATGCGCGTGACGCAATCCTCGTCGGCGCAGCCATAGGCGACGTTCTCCGCGCCCATGGAGCCGGCCATGCGCTGGCGGAACCCGTTGTGGTCGAGCGAGCGGCGCGACGCCATGTCGGACGCGTGGCTATAGGCGGCGGCCGCCAGCATCGGGCTCACCGACAAAGGCGGCAGCTTGTGCTGGGCGCGGAACGCATTGACGTCGAGCGCCAAGGCCGGCGTCGCGGCGATCACGGCACATGTGGCGAAGAGTCCGGTGATTTTGATCAAGGTGGGTCGCATGGCTGAACCCTCTGGACCCGGCGGCGTTGTACCCGCTTCGGGGCCCGCGCAACAGCGGGTGCCGCTGCCGAGGAACCGCCCGATGCCGCTCGCCACCAGCAAGCCCAAACCGGACCGCCGCCGGATCGACCTCACCGACGACGCGCTGGCGCGGCAATGGGTGAAACGGCTCGGCCATCCGCGCGCCGACATCGAGGCCGCCATCGCCAAGGTCGGCGACAATTGCGAGACCGTGCGCAAGGAACTCGGCGTTAAGGGCGACGTCTGCTCGGCGCCGCCGGTGAAGACGACGGCGTGACCGCCGTCATGGCCGGGCCTTAGGGGCGGGCATAGGCTCTCCTCCGGTCATTCCCGCGAAAGCGGG
>CAIYTE010000008.1 GCA_903929045.1 uncultured Hyphomicrobiales bacterium | reverse complement strand
GGCAAATTGCTGCGCAGCTACTGGCAGCCGATCGCGGCCTCGGAAGAGATGCCGATCGGCGGCAACCCGATGCCGGTCCGGATCATGAGCGAGGACTTGGTTCTGTTTCGCGACGACAAGGATCGTCTCGGCTTGATCGGGCTGCACTGCGCGCACCGCGGCACCGATCTTTCTTATGGTCGTGTCGAGGACGGCGGTCTGCGTTGCCTCTATCACGGCTGGCTGTTCGACATTAACGGCAAGTGCATCGATCAACCGGCGCAGCCCGCCGACAAGAAATTCTGCGACCGGGTCAAGCACACCGCTTACCCGGTACAGGAGAAGGGCGGCTGCATCTGGGCCTACATGGGCGAAGGCCAAGCGCCGCTGATTCCCGACTTTGCGTTTCTGACCGCGCCCGAGCCCAACCGCATCACGTTCCGCGTCATCCAGACCTGCAACTGGCTGCAAGGTCTCGAGAGCTCGACCGATCCGGCCCACACCACGTATCTGCACCGCCGCCCTGCGGGCACCGCGAGCGAGCGCTCGGGGGCCGACGTCAGCGCACTCCGTGGCAACGAGCCGCCGGACATCGCCACCCAGAATACGCCTTACGGCACGCGCATCTTCGCGCTCCACAACGCGCCGAATGGCCGCAAATATTTGCGCGTCAACAACTACGTCTTTCCGTCCGGCGCGACGCCCTCGACCTCGGGCGGGCCCAACGGCTATCAGGGCCGCTGGTACGTGCCGATCGACGACCACAACCATCTGCGCTTCGAGTTCTTCTTCGAAGGCGGCAAGCCGCTCGACAAGGAGCGGCTGAAGAAAAACCGCGCCGCCAACGTCGGCCCGGATTTGCGCCACGTTCGCCGTCCGGAAAATCGTTACCTCCAGGACCGCGACGAGCTGAAGGCCGGCAAAAGCTACGGCGGCATGGGCATGCACTTCCCATCCCAGGATGCGTTTGCGATCGAGACCCAGGGTGCCGTCCAGGACCGCACCAAGGAGCATCTCGGCTCGACCGACGTCGTCATCACCGCCGTCCGTCGCACGCTGATGAAGGCGATCGAGCAGGTTCAGGCCGGCGGGGAAGCCCCCGGCTTGATCCGCGAAGGGACGCCCAGTCCGTTCACCGACTTTATCTGCACGTCGGGCTATATTGAGGATCACGAGGATGGGCCCAGCTTCTGCCGGCGTTTCCTCGCCACCAAAACCGCCGCGGAGTAACCGTCAGTGAAATTGCAGCTCAGCATCGGCATGGCCGACAACCCGCGCACTCACCCGATCATCGAGGGCAAGGTGAAGGCGGACGGCATCGACTTGATCTGCACACCGCTGCACGCCTCGGAGTTGTTCTGGCGTCAGTTGCGCTTCGGCGATTTCGACGTCTCGGAAATGTCGGTCTCGGGTTTGATGATGGCGGTGGCGGGCGGCGACCGAACCTGGGTCGGATTGCCGATCTTCACCACGCGGCGGATGTTTCAGGTCGGCACGCTGGTGCGCAAGGACCGCAACATCAACAAGCCGTCGGATCTGATCGGCAAGAAGCTGGGC
>CAIYTE010000007.1 GCA_903929045.1 uncultured Hyphomicrobiales bacterium | reverse complement strand
CGAAGTCCTGCTGTTGCGGCGGATTTATCGCGCGCCCGAACTGTTCCAGTTGTTGGCGACCTTCGCGCTGGTGCTGGTGTTCAACGACATGGCGCTGTGGCTGTGGGGCCCCGAGGATTTGCTTGGGCCGCGCGCGCCGGGCCTTCGCGGCTCCATCGAAGTGCTGGGCCGCCGCCTGCCGGAATACGATCTCTTCCTCGCGCTGATCGGCCCGGTCGTGTTGCTGATCCTGCATTTCGCGCTGGCGAATACACGTTTCGGCCGGCTCATTCGCGCCGCGACGCAGGACCGCGAAATGGTTGGCGCGCTCGGCGTCAATCAGGCGATTCTGTTCACATCGGTGTTCGCGCTGGGCGCGGCGTTGGCCGGTCTCGGCGGCGCGTTGCAGGTGGCGCGCGAGCCGGCCAACCTTGCGACCGATCTGGTGGCCATCGGCGATGCCTTCGTCGTCGTCGTGGTCGGCGGCATGGGCTCGATCACCGGCGCCTATCTCGCTGCCGTCATCATCGCCGAGGTGAAGGCGCTGTGTATCGGCATTGGCGTGGTCGATTTCGGCTTCATGAGCGTCAACTTCTCCAAACTGACGTTGGTCGCCGAATTCCTCGTCATGGCCGCCGTGCTGATCGCGCGGCCCTATGGCCTGCTCGGCAAGCCGCAGGGCGCGGTGCGCTCCATCGCCGAGCCGGAAGAGCCGCTCCGCCCGGCGTCGCCGATGCTCAGGACGCTCGCCGTCATCGTGCTGGCCGGATTGATGGGTCTGCCGCTGCTGGCGCAGACCTCGCCCTATCTCTTGGTCCTCGGCATCGACGTCCTCATCGCGGTGATCTTCGCCGCGTCGCTGCATTTCATCATGGGGCCGGCCGGCATGCATTCGTTCGGCCACGCCGCTTATTTCGGCCTCGGCGCCTATGGCGCGGCGCTGCTGGTCAAATGGCTCGCGTGGCCCATGGGCGTGGCGCTGCTGGCCGCGCCGGTGGTGGCGCTGGCCGGCGCCCTGATGTTCGGATGGTTCGCCGTGCGGCTCTCCGGAGTCTATCTCGCAATGTTGACGCTGGCCTTCGCGCAGATCGTCTGGGCCGGGGTGTTCCAGTGGGAAGGCTTCACCGGCGGCTCCAACGGCGTCATCGGCGTCTGGCCGCCGCCGCCGTTCGACAAGGCCTGGGTCTATTTCGTGCTGACCTTGCTGCTCGCCGTCATCGCCGTCCTGCTGCTGCGGCGCTTTCTGTTCGCCCCGTTCGGCTACGCCATGCGGGCCGGGCGTGACTCGCCGTTGCGCGCCGAAGCCATCGGCATCGACGTCAAACGCGTGCATTGGATGGCCTTCGCGGTGGCGGGCGGCATTTGCGGCATCGGCGGCGGCCTGTTCGCCTTTGCCAAAGGTTCGATCTCGCCGGAGACCATCAGCGTCGGTCGCTCCATCGACGGTCTCGTCATGGTGCTGCTCGGCGGCATCCAGACATTGACCGGGCCCATTGTCGGAGGCTCGCTCTACGCCGTCCTGCAGGACACCGTGATGCGCCAGACCGAATACTGGCGCGCGCTGCTCGGCATCATCATTCTCGTGCTGGTGCTCGCCTTCCCGCAGGGCATCGTCGGCGCTGTCTCGGCCTTCTGGCGCAAGCGGGGAGGGCCGTCATGAGCGTCCTCGACCTACGGAAGCTGTCGAAAGCCTTCGGCGGCGTGCGGGCCGTCAACGAGGTCGACTTCGCCATTCGACCCGGCGAATTCCTCGCCATGATCGGGCCGAACGGCGCTGGCAAGTCGACCTGCTTCAACATGATCAAC
This sequence comes from uncultured Hyphomicrobiales bacterium, assembly GCA_903929045.1. Taxonomy (GTDB): domain Bacteria; phylum Pseudomonadota; class Alphaproteobacteria; order Rhizobiales; family Xanthobacteraceae; genus Pseudolabrys. Next base: position 59,174 of record CAIYTE010000007.1, on the reverse strand, counting down.
GGGCAATTGCCGCCGGACTCTGGCGAGATCTTGCTCGAAGGCAAGAATATCGCCGGCCTCGCGCCGCGCGAGATCTGGCGCCGCGGCGTCGGCCGCACGTTCCAGGTCGCTGCGACCTTCGGCTCGATGACGGTCATCGAAAATGTTCAGATGGCGCTGATCTCCCACGCCGGCGAAACCTACAGACTCTGGAAGCCGGCCGCGTCGCTGCACCGCGCCCGCGCGCTCGATCTGCTCGGACAGGTCGGTATGAAGGATGCGGCCGACCGGCCGAGCCGCGAGCTCGCCTATGGCGACGTCAAACGCATCGAACTGGCGATTGCGCTCGCCAACGATCCCAAGCTGTTGTTGATGGATGAGCCGACCGCCGGCATGGCGCCGCGCGAGCGCAACGATCTTATTGCGCTGGTCAAACGTCTTGTCATCGAGCGCGGCATCTCGGTTCTGTTCACGGAACACTCCATGGACGTCGTCTTCGCTTATGCCGACCGCATCATCGTGCTGGCGCGCGGCCGCGTCATCGCCGATGGCAATGCCGATGCCGTTCGCGGCAATGCCAAGGTGCAGGAAGTCTATTTCGGCACCGGCAAGACTTTCGCCGCTCATGGGGTGTCGCCATGAGCGAGTCCCTGCTGACGGTCGAAAGCATGAGCGCCTGGTATGGCGCGGCGCGCATTCTTTACGACCTGAACTTCAACGTCGGGCGTGGTGAGGTCGTGGCGCTGATGGGCCGCAACGGCGCCGGCAAATCGACCACCATGAAAACGATCATGGGTCTGATCGCCGAGCGCCACGGGTCCGTAAAGTTCAACGGCCGCGATATCGCGCGTCTCAAGCCGTTCGAGATCGCGCGGCACGGGTTGGGGTTTACGCCCGAGGACCGGCGGATTTTCGCCGATCTCACCGTCATGGAGAATCTCGATATCGGCCGTCAGCCGCCGCGCAGCTTTCCGGACGGCACGCCGGCGCCGTTATGGACGCCGGCAAAATTGTTCGCGCTCTTTCCCAATCTCGGCGAGATGCCGGAGCGTCTCGGCAACCGTATGAGCGGCGGCGAGCAACAGATGCTCACGGTCGCGCGCACTTTGATGGGCAATCCGCTGCTGGTACTGCTGGACGAACCTTCCGAAGGCGTTGCGCCTTTGATCGTCGAGCAGATGGCCAACACCATTATCGAACTGAAGAAAGAGGGTCTGTCGATCTTGCTGTCCGAGCAAAACATCCACTTCGCTCAACTGGTCTCGGACCGGGTCTATGTTCTGGAAAAGGGTCAGATCCACTGGCAGGGCACAATGACCGACCTTGCCGGCAATCTCGATGTGCAGCGCGCCTATCTGACGGTTTGACGGGGATTGAGCGGCAAGGGGCTATCGCGTCCGCGCAAACCACGTCATTCTTGTGGGACGAAAATCTGGACGGAAGCTGCTTCATGCCGCGTGAAAAACTTAAGGTGATACCCGCGGATGTCACCGGCGCGTCCGGCTATGTGCTTGACGAACAAGTCGGATTTCTGCTGCGCGTCGCGATGCAGCGCCATACGTCGATTTTCACCGCGGAAATGATCGAGGGCCTGACGCAGACCCAATTCGCGGCGATGTCGAAGCTGCACGAGGTTGGCCCCTGTTCGCAGAACCATCTGGGCCGGCTCATCTACCTCGATGCCGCGACCATCAAGGGCGTGGTCGATCGCCTGGGCGTGCGGGGCTTCGTCACCGCGTTGGCCGACCCGAAGGACCGCCGCCGCCGCGCCGTGGCTTTGACCGAGCGTGGCCGCGAGGTCACCGAAGCGGCGACGAAAGTCGCCGGCAATATCACCGCCGTGACCTTGAAGCCGCTCAGCGCCGACGAGCGCCGCGCGGTGGCCACGCTGCTGAAGAAACTGAGCTAGCGCCTAAGGGCAAATATAGCCGGCGCCGCTCGGATTCTGGAAACAGCCGACGGCCGTTGGAATGACCTGCTTTGGCAGCCACAACACGACCTTCGGGAAATAGATGCAGAACGTGATCGTCACCAGAAAGACGACATAGATCGGCAAGGCGGCCCGTAACGCCTGCGAAAATCTGACGCCGACGAATTTCGAGGCCATCAGCAGCACCAGCCCGTAGGGCGGCGTGATCAGGCCGAAAGCGAGCGTCGCGATCAGCACCACACCCATATGCACCGGATTGATGTCGCCGATCTGTGTGAGCGCGTTCACCAGCGGCATGAAGATGATGATGGTCGGCACCGGCTCGATGAAGTCGCCGATAACCGTGAACAGAAGCACCATCAGAAGCATGATGAGATGCGGATCGGTGCCGGCAATCGCGGTAATCCAGTCGGCGATGACGCTGGCGCCGCGCAAGTACGCCAGCATCCAGCCGAAGGCATTGGCGGCGCCGATGGTGATAAGCGGCAGCGAAAAAATAAGCCCGGCCAGGCAGAAGTCGGCGGGCAGCTTCCAGATATGCTGCGGGTTCAGCGCCGGAATGATGACCAGCAGGATCCACGCCGCCGCGACGACGCCGGCCTCGGTCGGGGTGAACCAGCCGCTGAGAATGCCGCCGAGGAGAATGATCGGGATCATCAGCGGCAAAACGGCGTCCTTGGCGGCGCCGGCGACCATGAAGAAAGATGCGCGCGGCCGCCGGGCGCCAACCGGGCCGAAAAAATAACAATAGATCATCAGGCCGAAGCCGATCATCAGGCCCGGCACCACGCCGGCCATGAACAGGCCGGCGATCGAGACATTGCCGACTGCGCCATAGACCACGGCGGTGATGCTCGGTGGCACCAGCGCCGCAATGGTCGAGGCGGCGGCAATGATCGCGGCGATGAACGGGCCCTTGTAGCCCTCCTTCTTCATCGGTCCGCTCAAGGCGCGGCTGATGACGGCGACGTCGGCGGTGGTCGACCCCGACATTTCCGAGAACATCATGCTGAAGACGGTGACCACCTGGCTCAGGCCGCCGCGAATATGGCCGACCAGTGCCAATGCCAGATTGGCGACCCGGATGACGACATTGGACGAACTCATCAACTCGCCGACCAGCAGGAAGAAGGGGATTGCCAGCAGCGCCTCGTTGTCGACGCCGTCGAACATCTTCTGAACGATGGCTGCGAGCGAAACGTCGGTGAGGAACGCGCCGACAAAAACGCCGGCGAGCAGGGCAAAAGGGACGGGCACGCCGAGATAGCCAAAAGACAGGAAGCAGAACGTCATCAGCCCGAGAATGACCGGGGAACTCATGTCGTTGCTCCGGGGCGCGCATCGCTGCCGAACAGTGCGGCCGGCTCCGGCGCTTCCGGTTCGGCATGGTCGAAGCCGTTGCGCCAGCCATTGACGATCTGTTCGATGGTGAACAGTGCTGTCAGTGCACCACAGAGCGGGATGGCGGCATAGAGCGAGGCGATCGGCGTATTGGAAGGCAGGCGAAAGCTGCCGAAGCCACGCAGAAAATTGATGTAGCCGAAATAGATGAGGCAGATGGCGACAGCCAGGACGACAAGGCGAATGATGATTTCAGCGGCGGTGCGCGCGGGGCCATGCAACGCTTCGGCCAGTGCCGTCAGATAAAGGTGATCGTTGCGCCGTGTCGCCACCGACTCGCCGATGAAGATTCCATAAATGAACAGCGTCGATGTGACTTCCTGGAGCCATAACCAGGGCGAGCCGAGCTGCCTCGTAATGATGTCGCAGCATACGGAAAACGAAAACCCGAACAGCGTCAGGCCGCAGGCGATCATCAGGATCAGCTCAAGCGGGTCGAGCGCTTTCCACTTCAGGTGACGCTGGCGCTGCGGCACCAATTGATCAGCGATACTCATGCGATCGTCCACGAAAAGGAGAGGCCGGTTTCCCGGCCACTCCGTTGGGCTGCGTGCGTCTGTTACTTGATCGCGACGATGAGATTCTTGATCTTGTCGGCGTGCGGGCCGAGCTCCTTTGCGAGCTTGTCCAGCATTGGGTTGGAAATTTTCTGAAATCCCGATTTATCGACGTCGGTCACGATCTTGACGCCGATCGATTTGAGCTTGGCGGCCGCGGCGTCTTCAAGCGCAAAGGCTTTTTTCGGCTCCTGGGTGCTGACGTCCTTGCCGGCCGCCAGCACCCATTTCTTCTGGTCGGCATTCAGGCTTTGCCACAATTTGTCGCTGATCCAGAGAATGGCGTTGTTGGCCTCGTGCTCGGTCATGTTGAGAACAGGCGCCGGTTCGTAGTGCTTGTTGATCAGGTAGACATTGACCGAGTTCTCGCCAACATCGACAACGCCGGTTTGCAGCGAGGTGTAGACGCTGCCGAACGGCATATGGACCGTCTGTGCGCCGTAGGCGGCGAACGTTGCATCTTCGGTGGCGGTCGCCTGTACACGGATCTTGAGGCTCTTGATGTCCTCGATCTTGCGGATCTCTTTCTTGCTGTACATGTTGCGCAGGCCTTGCGTGCCGAGGCCGATCACGTGGATACCCTGCGTCGTCTGATCGATCATGTCGCGGATGGCTTCGAACACCGTCTCGTCGCCAAGCGATTTGACCATGTGATCCGGGCCACGGAACAGGAAGTGCAGCGACATGACGCCGGCCTGCGGCGAGATCGTCGCCGTGTTGGCCGAGGACACGATGGCGAAGTCGAGGTCGCCGGATTTTACCAGTTGCAGCAGTTGCGGCTCCTGCCCGAGCTGCGCGCCCGGAAACTGATCGATCAGCATTTTGCCGCCGCTCAGCTCCTTGAGCTTTGCCGAAAAAATGTCGTAGGCGATGCTGTAGCCGGAGTTGAGTTGCTGATCGTGCGCGAAGCGATAGTGCTTGGTGTCTTGCGCGCTGGCGCTTGCCGCGAAGGTGAGGCCTGCCACCAAAACGGACGCAATGGTCCTGAAGGTTTGCTTGTTCACTTGGGCTCCCCGATTTTTTGTTTGTTCAAGGACCCTTCGGCTGTGCGAGACCGGCGTCCTTTTTCTTTGAGCCTCCCATTGAGCGAGCGGGATTGTCAACGAAAGGTTGTTTTTTGCCGCTATGCAGCATCGGGCGCGAGCGGAGGGCCTAAGTCAGCAGGGCCTTTAATCGCTGCGGTGTCACCGGCAACACGGTGATGGCGCCGGGGCGGCCGAGCGCATCGTCGATGGCGGACGCAAGGGCCGCACCGACCGGATTGGTGCCGCCTTCGCCCGCGCCTTTAAGGCCGAGCGTATTGAGCGGGCTCGGTGCATCCTCGGTAATGAGTATGGTGGAGGGCGGCACTTCGTGCGCCGTCGGCATCAGGTAGTCGGCGAACGTGACCGACAGCGGCTCGCCGCTCTCGTCGTAGAGAAACTCTTCCAGCAACGCGCCGCCGATGCCTTGCGCGAGGCCGCCGGCGATCTGGCCTTCCACGAGTTTCGGGTTCACAGCCTTGCCGATGTCATAGGCCATGACATAGCGTTCGATGGCGATGCCGCCGGTTTCGGTATCGACACGCACCGTGGCGACGTGGACGCCGTAGGGATACACCATGTGCGTGGATTCGAACGTGTCCTCGGCGATGAGGCCGTCCGGCAGCGTGCGCGCGACTTCGCTGAGCGCCATCGATGGTCCGCCTCCGACGCGCACGACGTCGCCATCGACGATGTCGAGCGTATCGGCGGTGGTCTGCATCAGCAGGGCGGCCTGATCGAGTGCCTTGTCGCGAAGTTTGGTGGCGGCGAGTCGCGTCGCTTCGCCGCACATGACGGTCACGCGTGAGGCAAACGCACCCATGCCGCGGTCGATGCGGTCGGTCTGGCCGTGGATGACAGTGATGCTTTGATAATCGACGCCCAGCGCATCTGCGGCGATCTGTGCGACGACGGTTTCGATGCCTTGACCGATCGAGGCGTTGCCGGTGACGACTTCGATGCCGCCGGACGGCTTGACCTCTATGCGCACCGTATCGAAAGGGCCGAGGCCGCTTTTTTCAACGAACATGGCGACGCCAGCGCCGACCTTTTCGCCCTTGGCGCGCCGCGCTTTCAGCTCCTGCTGCAGCTTCGGCCATTCAGCGATCGCGAGCGCCTTGTCGAGCAGTTTTGAATAGTCGCCGGAATCGTAAACGATGTGCGTGCCGAGTGTTTCAAGGCCCAGCGCGTAGGGCATCGCAGCTGTACTGATCAAGTTGCGGCGGCGGATTTCAACTTTATCGACGCCGACCTTGGCGGCGATGGCGTCGAGCAGCCGCTCGCGCACAAACGTGCTCTCGTAGCGGCCCGGCGCGCGATACGTGCCGCACGGCGTCTTGTTGGTCAGCCGGATATGGCCCGTGGCCCGATAGGCGGGTACCTTGTACGGCCCCGGCAGCATAGCGGCGGCGAGGTCGGGCACGGTCGCCGCATGCGTGCGCATGTAAGCGCCATTATCATGGAAAAACTCGTTGTCGATGCCGAGGATGTGGCCTTCGGCATCGATAGCGGCGCGGATCCTGTGGTGCTGTTGGCGCGAATGGTTGGCGGCGATCAGATGCTCTCGGCGGTCTTCAATCCACTTGATGGGCTTTTTGAACTTGAGCGCGGCGGCGCAGGCCAGCACGTCTTCTGGATAAATCTCGCCGCGAATGCCGAAGCCGCCGCCGACATGGCCTTCGTAAAGCTGCATCGAATCGCGGTCGCGCCCGAGCATCCTGGCCATGGTGTCGCGGTTCCAGTGCGGCACCTTGGCGGCGCCGTGCATTTCCAGAACATCGCGGGCTTCGTCATAGCGGGCGATAGCGCCGCGCGTTTCCATCGGTACGCCCGTATGGCGGCCGACGGATAGCTCGAGCGAAACGACGGCATGCGCGTCACGGAAGGCGGCGTCGATATCGCCGTAGCCTTTCCAGATGACGCTCGGCTCTGTCATGAGGCCGGGCTCGAAAGCGCCGGGTTCCGCTGTCGCTTCGACAAGCGCGGGCAACGGTTCGATGTCGAGTTCGACGAGATCGGCAGCGTCTTCCGCGACGTACTGGCTTTCCGCGAACACCACCGCGACAGGCTCGCCGACATAGCGCACCTTTTCGCTCGCCAGTACGCGCTGGCGGTAGGGCTCCAGTTGCTTCAGGCCGGTGAGGCGAAACGGGATCGGCGGAATGTGGGCGACGTCGGCGGCCGTCCACACCGCGTGCACGCCGGCCAGTGCCAACGCCGCACTCACATCGACCGACTTGAGGGTGCCGTGTGCCACCGGCGAACGGATCACGCGCATGATCCATTGGCCGGGAAACGAAACGTCGGCGGCGAACATGCCCTTGCCGGTCAGCAGCGGGCGGTCTTCCAGACGCGGGACGGAGCGGCCGACGAATTTGGCCCGCTCGGTCATTTTGCGCGCATCTCGATCGCCGCGGCGCGCACCGCTTTGATGATGCCTTGGTAGCCGGTGCAGCGGCACAGGTTCGACGACAGCACGTCGAGCAGGTCGTCGTCGCTGATGTTCGGCTCCCGCTCCAGCACGCCGACAGCCAGCATCAAGAATCCAGGCGTGCAGAAGCCGCATTGCAGGCCGTGGTGATCCATGAAGGCCTGCTGCATTGGATGCAGTTGGTCGTCCGTGGCGAGGCCTTCGATGGTGCGGATTTTCTTGCCCGCCGCCTGCACGGCGAACATCAGGCACGAACGCACCGGCTCACCCTCGACGATGACGGTGCACGCGCCACAAACGCCGTGCTCGCAGCCGATATGTGTACCGGTCTGACCGCAGTCCTCGCGGATGGCGTCGACCAGGGTGCGGCGCTGTTCGACGGTGATGGCGTGATCGGCGCCGTTGATGGTCAGGGTAATGGGTGTTTTGTCGGTCATGCTGATTCTCTTGCCGTTTTCCTTGCGGCTTTCTCGGCTTCGCGGAGAGCCGCTCGAATGCGCTGCGGCGTTGCCGGAATTTCGTCGATGGCGACATCGAACGGCGTCAATGCATCGTTGATGGCATTGACGATGGCGGCTGGCGCGCCGATGCAGCCGCCTTCGCCGAGGCCCTTGGCCTTGGTCAGCGACTGCGTGCTCGGCGTCTCGATGTGATGCAGCTCGATTTCCGGAATCTCGTGCGCCGTCGGCGGCATATAGTCGGCGAGCGTCGCTGTCGTCGGTACACCGGCGTCGTCGTAGATGATCTCTTCCAGCAGTGCGTTGCCGATGCCCTGCGCGATGCCGCCATGCACCTGCCCATCGGCGATCATCGGATTGATGATCTTGCCCGCATCCTCGGCGACAATGAATTTGTCCATGCGGACGTGGCCGGTCTCGATATCGACCTCGACCATGGCGACGTGACAGGCGTTGGAGAAGGTGCCGGGCGGATCGTAGGTACCGCTCTCGGTCATGCCGGGCTCGATCTCGCCCTTGAATTTATGCGTCTGCGTGTAGGCTTCGCGCGCCATCCTGGCGAGGGTGATCGTGCGGTCGGTGCCGGCGACCTTGGCGCTGCCGGCTTCGAGGACGATATCGTCCGGCGCGGCTTCAAGCAGGTGGCTGGCGATCTTGATGAGCTTGGCGCGCACCTTGCGCGCGGCGATCAAAGTCGCGCCGCCGGAAATGACGAGCGACCGGCTGGCGAAGGTACCCCAGCCATAGGGCGCGGTGTCAGTATCGCCGTGAATCACTTTGATGATGTCGGGCGTGACGCCGATTTCGTCGGCAATGATCTGCGCAAGCGTCGTGCGTAAGCCCTGGCCGTGCGGGGACGAGCCAATGCGGCATTCGACGAAGCCGGAGGGATCGACGGTGATATGCACGGTTTCCCAGCCTGGCGTAATCTCCATGCCGCGCGCGGCAAAGGCGGGGCTGCCGTAACCGGTGCGTTCGGAAAACGTTGCGAAGCCGAGTCCGAGATATTTGCCCCTGACCCGTGCTGCTTTTTGCTTGGCGCGGAACGCCGGCACGTCGACGGCCTTCACCGCCATCTCCAATGTCTCTTTGTAAGTGGCTTCGTCGTATTCCAGCCCCACCGCCGACTTGTAGGGAAACGTGTCGATGAGGTTGCGGCGGCGGATGTCGATCGGGTCGATGCCGAAGGCGACGGCGGCCTTGTCCATCAGCCGTTCGAGCGTGAAGGTGATGACCGGACGCGACACGCCGCGATAGGCGGCCATGGTGCAGGTGTTGGTGATGACGCCGCGCGCGCGGCACTCATATTGCTGCACGTCGTAAGGACCGGGCATTTCCGCCATGGCCATCAGCGGCTCGACGCCGCTGGTGGTCGGGAAGCAGGAGTAGGCGCCGATATTGGAAACGACGTCGGCGCGCAGCGCCTTGAGTTTGGCGTTCGTGTCAAAGGCAGCTTCCAGCGTAATGTACTGGTCGCGCGAATGAAACGAGGCGATCAGGTTTTCGCGCCGGTCTTCGGTCCAGGCGACGGACGATTTGAGTTTGCGCGCCAGCCATACGAGGACGACATATTCGGCGCACAGCGACATTTTCTGGCCAAAGCCGCCGCCGACATCGGGCGCGATGACGCGCAGATCGGATTCCGGCACGCCGAGCACGTCGGCAATGGCCGTGCGCATCAGATGCGGCATCTGGGTCGTGCAGTGAAGCGTAACGCGGCCGCTGATGGGATCGTAGGCGGCATGGGCGGCGCGGGCTTCCATCGGCGTGGCGTTTTGCCGGTTGGAGCGCGCGTCGAGTGTGACGATCTTGGCCGCGCTCGCCCAGCTCGTGTCGAAGCCGGGCGTCTTCACCTTGCCTTCGAGGATGATGTTGCCGGGGGCCTCGTCGTGGATCTGCCGCGCGCCGTCTTTCAGCGCGTCGCGCGAGTCGACGATGGGTGCGAAGGAATCGATTTCGATCTCGACGAGGTCGGCGATGTCCTCCGCTTCTTCCTCGCTCGGTGCGACCACGGCCGCGATGGGTTCGCCGACATAGCGCACCACATCATGGGCGAGAATAGACTGGCCGATGGGGCGATAGGCGAATTTGTGCAGCATCGGCGTGATTTTCCTCACGCCTTTGAGGTCAGCAGTGGTGATGACGGTTGCGCCGTCCGGCGATGTGATCTTGACGATTTTGCCCGCAGCTTCGCTGCTTCGCACAAAACGAACCCAATGCGTGGCAGGTAGGTCGGCGGTGAAGCGGCCCTGGCCGCGCACCAGCGCTGGATCTTCCAGCCGACGAATGGCGCGGCCGACCCATTTCAATCCGGCGCCCTTGGTCTCCGGTGCACTCATGTCTGGGAGTGTTCCAGCGCGCGGCGAACGACGGCGCGCACGAGATCGCGGCGATAGTCGGCGGTGGTCTGATGATCCACCAGCGGATCAATGGCGTTGGCGGCGGCTTCGGCAGCGGCGCGGAACGCCGCGTCACTTGGCTCTTGGCCATTGAGCTCGGCCTCGGCCTCCGGAATCCGACGCGGTGACGGCTCGGCGCCACCAACGCCGACATGCGCGTCAGCAATCTTGCCGTCCCGCACGATATAAGTGGCGAGCGAGGCGCTCATCGCGAAGTCGCCAGCGCGCCGGCTGAATTCATTGAAGCCGAACTTGGCGTTGTGCGGCAACAACGGCAGGCGCACTTCGGCCAGTAGTTCGTCTTCCGCCAAGGCCGTCGACATCAGCCCTTCGAAATATTCCGACGGCGACAGAGCGCGCTCGCCGCGCGCGCTTTTCGCAACCATCGTGGCATCGAGCGTTGCAGCCACCAAACACCATTCCGATGAGGGGTCGGCGTGGGCGAGGCTGCCGCAGAAGGTGCCGCGCATGCGGATCGGGTAATGCGCGATGTGGCGCGCGACAAAGGTCAGCAATTTGCCGAGCGGATTATCGACGACATCGGTGTGAAAGGCGCCGTGCCGCACGCGTGCGCCGATGCTCAGGGTTTTTCCGTCGCTGTGCAGCCGATCCAGCCCCGCGACCTCGTTGATATCGACGAGGTGCGCTGGTTTCGCCAGCCGGAACGCCATGATCGGGACCAGGCTCTGGCCGCCAGCGAGCACCCGGCCGTCGTCCGGCGCCACTTCGGCGAGCACTTTCAGCGCCTCATCGAGGGTCTTGGGCACATGGCGGATAAATGGCGCAGGCTTCATGCGGCGGTGTCGCTCCGTTTGTATGCATGCAAACGATATGCCACGGGCCTGAATTGTCAAACGGGGGCAGACGCATAGCAAGCGTCGCCGGGCCCGGCTGTAGCGGGGCCGGCGTCTTTCAACTAGTGTCGCCGCCGCTCACACCACAAAGCCGTCCGGGGATCGATATGGAATTGCTCAACAAAGAAATGCACATGCTGTTTCCGACGGCATTGTTCACGGGGCAAATTCCCGACCTGTCGGTGGCGGACCGCATCGAGAAGAAGCTCTACGACATGAAGGCTGCGGGGCAGGGTTTTCGCGATTCCGACCGTGTCTTCATCTCACAGGACGATCTTCAACTCCTGCCCGAGTTCAAGGAACTGAGCGATCTGGTGCTGCTCGAGGCGAACGAGATTCTCAACGTCTACCGCATCAAGCGGGATTCTCATTACATCACCAATATGTGGGCGAACATTACGCATCCCAATCATCGTCACCATATGCACATCCACCCGAACTGCCTGCTCAGCGGCATTTTCTACGTGAAGACGCCGAAGAGTTGCGGCCCCACCATTTTTGGCGATCCGCGCCTGCATTCGCGTATGATCGAGCCGACCTTCACCGAACAGAACGTCCATAACTCCAGTACTTTCTATTCGATTCCGGAAAAGGGCCGCATGGTGATCTGGCCGAGCTATCTCGCGCATGGTGTCGAGATCGGCCGGGCGATCGAGGAGGAGGACCGTGTTGTGGTCGCCTTTAACATCATGATCCGCGGCGTCATCGACCGGCAGACCGCGCGCCTCGACTTGCGCTGAGGCGCTTTTACGTCTTCGTACGTCGCTTTGGACCGCTCAGGGTGCGCATTCCTGTTGGCTTGGCACGCGAAATCGCCTTTAATCGCGCCTGAGGAAACGGCTCACCAAAAAGCCTCTAAAAAAAGCGAGTGCAATCATGTCGAACCTGCCGTCGCGGCTGCTGAAAGCCGCCGTTTTGCTGCTGGCCCTGTCAGCCCCGGCTTTTGCCCAGGACTATCCCAATCGGCCGATCAAGCTGATCATTCCGTTCCCGCCCGGCGGCAGCAACGACGTTGTCGGACGCATGGTCGCCAAGCAGCTCAGCGAGAAAATTGGCCAGCAGGTTTACGTCGATAACCGCGGCGGCGCCGGCGGCACCATCGGCACCGAAACTTTGGCGCAGTCGACGCCGGACGGCTACACGCTCGGCATCATTTCGATTGCGCATGCGGTGAATCCGGCGCTCTACAAACTGCACTACGATCCGATCACCTCGTTCACGCCGATTTCGATTCTTGCCACTGGCCCGAACGTGCTGGTGGTCAATCCTGACTCGCCGATCAAGACGGTGAAGGATCTGCTGGCGGCAGCCAAAGCTAACCCGGGCGGGTTGAACTATGCGTCCGCCGGTATCGGCAGCTTTCAGCATCTCGGCGCGGAATTGTTTAAGCTGACCGCTGGCGTCAACATCACGCATGTGCCGTACAAAGGCGGCGGTCCGGCGATGCAGGACGTCGTCGCGGGTCACGTGAAAATCATGTTCTCGTCGTTGGTGCAGACCACGCCGTTCATCAAGTCGGGCCAGCTCATTGCGCTCGGTACGGGCGGCGCCAAGCGCAATCCGGTGCTGCCGGACGTGCCGACGATCGCCGAAGCCGGCGTTCCGGGTTACGTCGCTGACAACTGGTGGGGCGTCGTCGCGCCCGCCGGCCTGCCAGCGCCGATCGCCGACAAGGTCTACAAGGCCGTGCAGGAGGCGTTGCAGGCGCCCGAACTCAAGGCGCAGTTCGATCGTGAAGGCGCGGCGGTCGCGTCGATGACGTCAAACGAGTTCAACGAATACATCAAGACCGAAATCGTGAAGTGGACCCGTGTCGTCAAGGAAGGCGGCATTACCGCGCAATAGCGGTTAAGCAGCGCGGCCCGGCCTGACCGCGCTGCGAAGCTCGATCGGCGTTTCGGTCGCTTCGGTGCGATTGCGGCCGTAATCCTTGGCGCGATACAAAGCGCGGTCGGCGAACTGGACAAGTTCGCCGGCGTGCGTGCCGTTGGACGGCATGATGCAGCCGGCGCCGATGCTCAGTCCCAGTTTCGGCACGCCTTCGCCTTCGCAGAGAGTTGCGAAAGCAAAACGAATTTTATCGGCGACATTTAATGCGCCTTCCAGAGTCGTTTTTGGCAACAGCACGGCGAATTCGTCGCCGCCATACCGCGCGCCGAGATCGCTGATCCGGTCGAGCGAACTGGCGACCGCGGCGCCAACGATCTTGATCATGTGGTCGCCGGCCGGATGGCCATAGGCGTCGTTATAGTGCTTGAAATGGTCCGCATCGATCATCAGCAGCGCCAGCGGCTCCTTTTCACGGGCCGTGCGCTTCCACTCGCGGCTCAATGTTTCATTGAAATGGCGGCGGTTGGAGAGGCCGGTCAATGCATCGGTGGCAGCGAGGATCGACAGTTTGTCTTCAGCGGCGGCGCGACGCTTTAAATCGTACATCAGGTACGCGATCAGCAGGTAGGTGCTGACGCACAATACCGCGATCATGAAGGCGATGCTGAAGGCGTACTCGTTCCATTGCAGGTAAATGTCGGAGTTTGACTGGCCGATGCTGACAGCGAGCGGCAAGTTTTCGATCTGGCTGTAGACGAAAAGCCGCCGCTGCCCGTCGGTGATGGAGAAAGCATCGAAGCTTCCCTCACGTGCGCGCGCCCAGTCCTCGAACAGCTTGGCTCGGCTGAGATTTTGACCCATGTATTTCTGCGGTTCGGGCCAGCGCATCAAGATAGTGCCGTCCCGGCGCGCCAGCGTGACGTTGCCCTCGGCACCCAGCGAGATTTTTTTGAACATCTCTTCGAAGTAGGACAGTCGCAGCGTTGCGACGACGACACCGCCGAAGGAGCCATCCGCGTGGGTGATGCGCCGGCTCAAGGCCATGACCCATTCGCCGGTGCTGCGCGAGCGTACCGGCTTGCCGAAATAGAGACCGACGTCCGGGCTGTCTTTGTGAACCAGATAATAGTCGCGGTCGGCGAGATCGTTTTTCGACGGACTCAATGTCTTGGAATCGAGCCAGACCCTGCCGTCCTTATCGAGCACGTAGAGTTTGCTCAGGTGGCGCGCCGTCGCTGAGCGATCGAACAGGATGAGGCTGCGCACCACTGGATCGAACCGTTCGAATTCAGGCAAGGCGAGGCCGTCGACGACGGCTTGCAGCGACAGGTCGAGCGTTTCAACGTTGCGGCCGATGTCCGCTTCGATGGCGGAGATCAGGCCCTTTGCGACGTCGGCAGCGCGCTCATAGGTGGAACGTCGCGCTTCGATCAAAAGATAGCTGCAGATCGCGCAGAAGCAGAGCACGACAACCAGAATCGGTGCGATCACGCGCTTGGTTGGGCGCGGGAGCGTTAGTAACCGGACATCGCTGGGAGCTGAAACCGTCATTCCTGGGCCTTATTCGCAAGGACCGTCGCATGACTCACGTACCGGCGCCGTTAATGGCGCCAAAACCTGTGCAAGCGTGGTTGAGAAGGCTTTAAGGAATTAGGTCTTTCTGTCTGCTAACGGACATAGACGCATTCAGCGGTGGCTGGACACCTGCAATGCGCTGGAACTTCTCCGCCATCGGTCTAAGATGGACGAACAACAAAAAGACGGCAGGGGAGGCGGCGATGGGAATTGAAATTCTGGCGCTTGCGGCGGGCGTCTATGCGGCGACGTGGGTTGTCGTCTTGGTAGGGTCACGTTTCTTTGGTCCAAGATAGGATCAATTAAGATCAAGGCCGGTTCCGGCGGAACCGCATTTCAGGGTTTTGCGCGGACTCATGCCGAAAAGTGACACCGAAGTCGCCATCATCGGCGGCGGGGCGGCGGGCATTGCCGCGGGACGGCGGCTCGCCAAGGCCGCCATCGATTGTCTGATCATCGAAGCGCGGCCTCGCCTTGGCGGTCGCGCCTGGACAGTTCAGGATGACCTCGGCAACGCGCTCGATCTCGGTTGCGGCTGGCTGCATTCGGCCGACCGTAATCCGTGGACGCGCATTGCGGAGGCGCAAGGTCAGACCGTCGATCGATCGACGCCGCCATGGCAGAAACCGGCGCTTCCCGTCGGCCTTTCTGTCGACGAACAAAAAGCCTTCGGCCGGGCGCGCAACGAATTCCTCGAACGGCTCGAAGTCATCGGCCGCAAAAGTCCCGATGTGCCGGCATCGAATGCGTTTGAACCTGGCAATCGCTGGAACGGCATGATCGACGCGTTCGGCACCTATTTCAGCGGCGCCGAATTCGAATACGTCTCGGCGCTTGATTTCGACAATTACGACGACACCGAAAACAACTGGCGCGTAAAGGAAGGCTACGGCACCGCGATTGCCACTCACGGTGAGCCGCTTGCTGCGGTGCTTGATTGTCCCGTCCTGCAGATCGATCACAGCGGACGGCGGGTGAAGATCGAAACCGCCAAGGGGGCGTTCACCGCAGACCAGGTCATCGTGACGCTGCCCAGCGCCATTGTGGCCGAAAAAGAATTTCTGTTTACGCCGGCGCTGCCAGAGAAAACCGAAGCCGCCGCCGGTTTGCCGCTCGGCCTTGCCGACAAGTTGTTTCTGTCGCTGACGAACGCTGAAGAATTCGAGCCGGACAGCCGCTTGTATGGCCGGACCGACCGCGTGGCGACGGCGAGCTATGGTCTGCGACCGCTGGGCCGGCCGCTGATCGAGGTTTATTTCGGCGGCCGCTTTGCCAAAGAACTCGAAAGCGGCGGTGAGGCGGCTTTCGCCGAGTATGCGATCGCCGAGTTGGCGCATCTGCTCGGCGCAGATTTCCGTAAGCGTATCAAGCCGGTCCGCATGCATTGCTGGGCCGCCGACCCGTTTGCGCGGGGCTCGTATTCATATGCCAAACCCGGAAAAGCGGGGTGCCGCCTGGCCCTGGCCGAGCCGGTCGACGGGCGGCTGTTCTTTGCCGGCGAAGCCTGCTCGGAGCACGATTTCTCGACGGCGCACGGCGGTTACCTCACCGGTGTCGCCGCCGCCGATCAGGCGATCGCCGCGCGCAAGCGCTAACTGCCGACTTTCAGTTCCGACACCAGGCCACGCAAGGCGGCGATGGTCGATGGCGCGACGCTTTTACCGGTGCGCGGATTTTCCGACGGCACGTTCTCGATCGTCATGGTGAAACGCATGGCGTCGGCATCGACGGTGATGGTGTGCGTGTTGCGCGTGACCGTCGGGTCGGCCCAGATTTCAAGCTGCGTCTTGTCGGGCCCGATACCGGCGAGGCTGAGCGCCGCGGCGACGTTGACGTTGGTCGGGAAGCCGCGAGCGCCGTCGCGTGCCGAGCCATCGAACACCTTCTTCGGCTCTGTCAGTCCAGCGACGGAAATTTTGCCTTCCAGCAGATAGGGCGCACCTTCCAGCCCGGCGGGCGGCTTGCGCGTGACCATCTTCACCGAGTGGATGGTGCCTTCGGCGGCGGCGCGCACGGCGTCGAGGCCGAGCAGCGCACCGGTCGGGACGACGATGCGCGCGCCGTTCTCCTTGGCGCGTTCGACCAGATCGCCGTTGTTCAGCAGTTGCGCAACCGACAGCGGCACGAAGATACGGCCCTTGTCGATGGCGGCGATGGCGACGTCACGGAACAAAGCCGGCGGCAGGCATTCGACGACGATGTCGCAATCGTCGGCCAGCGACGTCGCGGTGCGCAGTGCAATCAGGTCGCCAAGCTGCGGCAGTTTGCTGCGCGCCTTCTCGGCGTCGCGCACGGCGACGGCCGCGAGCACAAGGCCCGGCACGTCGCCGTCGATCAGCCGCCGCGCGACATCGAGACCGACCGCGCCGAGCCCTGCAACGCCGACGCGCAAATCTTTCTTCTGGGACATCTGTTTTCCTCGGTGTTCAGGGCTTCGTATAGCTCACAGGGGCGGCGAGGCAAATGATCTTGAGGCTAAGGCCGCTCAGGCCGTTTCGCCGAGGAACCGCGCTGCGTTGTCGTGATGCAGAAGCCTCACGTCGCTGTCGGATAGCGTGAGCGCGGCGACGTTTTCAAGCGGCTGGCGGTCGTAAATGTCGAAGGGAAAGTCGGTGCCAAGGCACAGTTGCCGCACGCCGAAGGTCTCGATCAGATGGCCCAATGTATGCGGGTCATAGGTGAGCGTGTCGTAGTACAGCCGGCGCGCATGGTCGCGCGGCGACACGCCGATCCGTTCGGTGACCTCAGGCCGCGACTTCCAGCCATGCGTCAGGCGCGGCAGGATCGAGGCAAATGCGCCGCCGCCATGGCTGAAGGCGAGCCGCAGGTTCGGATAGCGCGTCAGCGTGCCGCCGGTCATCAGCGAGGCGATGCAGTAGGCGGTTTCAAGCGGAAAGCCGATAAAAGCCATCAGGCCGGGCGGGCCGACAATACGCTCCTTGCCGCTCGGATGCAGCGCGTGGACGAAAACGGCCGTGCCAAGCTGTTCGGCGCGGGCGAAGAAGCCGTCGAATTTCGGGTCGCCAAGTGCGACGCCGTTGATGTTGCTGCCGAGTTCGACGCCCTTGAAGCCGTCGGCCATCAGGCGCTCGAGTTCGCGCGTCGCGGCATCCGGGTCCTGCAGTGGAACGCTTCCCAGACCGGTAAACTTGTTCGGCGCGCGAGCGACCATCGCGGCGATGGTGTCGTTGACGTGCCGCGTCAGCGGCACTGCGTCCTCAAGCGGCATCCAGTATGATAGTAGTTCCGGCATGGGCGACAGCACCTGCCGCGCAATACCCATGCGCGTCATCGCCTCCTTGCGGCGTTCGACGTCCCAGCATTCGTCGGTGACGGTACGGAAATTCTTGCCGTCGATTATCACGTTCTTGTGGTGGCAATCATGCGCGGCGCACATATGCGGCCACTGCTTGCCGCCGAATTCGGTGACGTGTTTGCCGGCATAGGCGGGAAATTCCGCCGGGACGATATGCGTGTGGATGTCGATGGCGCTCATGCGCGGCCCGTAAAGGTTGGTTTCCGCTTCTCTACGAAAGCGCGCACGCCTTCGGCGTAATCCGAAGTCTCCCCGGCGGCACGCTGCAACTGGCGTTCGAGATCGAGTTGTTGCTCCAGCGAGTTGCCTGGCGACGCGTTGAGCGCCTGTTTGATGAGCGCTAGGCCTTGCGTTGGCGCGGTCGCGAAGTGCTCGCAGATGCGGGTTGCCTCGTAGACAAACGCCTTGTCGCCGACGCAGCGCCAGATCAGGCCCCATTCCGCAGCCTTTTCGGCGGTCAGATCTTGCGCCAGCAGGGCGAGGCCGCGTGCGCGGGCGTCTCCGACGAGACGCGGCAGCATCCAGGTGCCGCCGGCGTCCGGGATAATGCCGATGCGGGCGAAGGACTGGATAAACCGCGCCGACTGCGCCGCGATGACGATATCGCAGGCCAGCGCGATGTTGCATCCGGCGCCGGCGGCGACGCCGTTGACCGCGGCGACGACGGGCATACGCAGCTCGCGAAGTTTTTTCACAAGCGGATTGTAATATTTCTCCAAAGTCTCGCCGAGCACGACCGGCTTGCCGTCTTTCGGCAAACGATCGTTGAGGTCCTGCCCGGCACAGAACGCCTTGCCAGCGCCAGTAATCATGAGCGCACGGCAGCTCTCGTCGGCCTCCGCGTCGGCGATGGCCGTGCGCAACGCCTCGTGCATGGCGTCGTTGAAGGCGTTGTGCTTGTCCGGCCTGTTGAGCGTGATGACGCTGTAGCCGGCCCGCCGCTCAAGAAGGATCGGTTGCTCGGTCATTCCTTTTTGGCCCCGGCCAGGAATTTTTCGAGATCGCCGATCTCCTGCTTGCCGCCCTCGAAGTCCGACGCAAGGCGGACATAGAAGTCGCCGGCGGCGTCGAGCATCGCGTGCTCGGCGTGATCTTCGTCGATGAAATCGGAAATCTCGTGCATCTCCGCGACCCAGCGATAGGCCTTGGAATACATCGTCGGGATTTGCCGGTTGAGATAGCCGAGCAGGGCCGGCTGGCTTTCGGCGAGTTCGGCTTGCAGCGCCGCCGCCGAGCCGCCACGCGTGGCGGCCAGCATCATGGAGGCGCCCAACGCTGTGAAGCCCTTGGTGATGCCGGCGTATGACATCTTCAAGGCTGAGGCCGCGGTGAGGGGGCCTTCGAGCACGCGGATAATGAGGCCGTAGTCATTGAGGACGGCGAGCTCCTTGGCGTGGGGTCCGGAGGCGTAGATCTTGGTGTTGGTGCTGCCCGGCTTGAGCGGCGGGCCGATAATACCGGCGCCGATGAAGTCGCAGCCGGTCGTTTTCACGACGGCCGCGATCTCCGTCATGGTCTGCGGACTGACCGCATTGCACTCGACGTAAATCGGCTTGCTGTTGGATTCGCTGAGCACGCCGGCCAGTCTTTGGGCCAGCGACAATGCCTCGCCCGGCGGTACAATCGACAGCAGAAAATCGGCTTTGGCCAGTTCGCGGTCCTCGACGCCCTGCATGCCGGAGTCCTGCGCGCGCTTGATGCTCGATTCGCTGCGGCCGGTGAGGGCTGTCAAAACGGTCACCTTGTTTTCGGTGAGACGCTTTGCTACCGCCGCACCCATGTTTCCGGGGGCGAGGATGGCGACGGTTGGCGTGGTGCCCGGCTTCATTTCTGCACTCCAGAATTCACTGTGACGCTCGGCTTGGTAGATAACATAAGAAAACCTCATTAGACTGCGCAGATTGAATCGGTCGTTGCGCAAGAGCGTAACCGCGCCAGCCGGGGGGCTGGACGGAACTGGCGCCTCGCTACAGAGCCACCATTCTTCCCTAGCCACAAAGGAAGTCAGCTTGAATAACGCACAAGACCCGGCTGTCATAGCCGGGGCGACCGAGGCGCGCGGCTGGACGCAGAAATTGTTGCGTTACCGCGAGCCCAGCCATACGCGCAGCATTTTCGAGATTGCGATCACGTTTGCGCCGCTGGTGGCTTTGTGGGTGGCGATGTGGCTGCTGTATTCGTTCGGTTTCTGGTGGCTGACATTGCTGCTGGCGGTGCCGGCAGCGGGCTTCCTGGTGCGGCTGTTCCTGATCCAGCATGATTGCGGGCATGGCGCGTTTTTTCGCCATAAGCTCGCCAATGACTGGACCGGCCGCGCGCTCGGCGTGCTGACGTTCACGCCCTATGATTTCTGGCGCAAGACGCATTCGATTCACCACGCCACGTCAGGCAATCTCGACAAGCGCGGCATGGGCGATATCGACACGCTTACCGTCAAGGAATATCTGGCGCTGCCGCGTTTCGGCCGGCTGAAGTACCGGCTGTATCGTCACCCGGCTGTGATGTTCGGCATCGGCCCGGCCTACATGTTCGTGTTGCAGCATCGCTTGCCGATCGGCTTGATGCGCGGCGGTCTGGTGCCGTGGCTGTCGACGCAAGGCACCAATGCCGCGATCGCGGCGATGGCCGGCCTTTTGATCTGGCTGATCGGGCCCGCCGCCTTTGCCCTGGTCCACCTGCCGATCATCCTGCTCGCCGCCACCATGGGCGTCTGGCTGTTTTACGTGCAGCATCAGTTCGAACAGACACAGTGGGCCGACAACAAGTCATGGGACCTGCACGAAGCAGCGCTGCACGGCAGTTCGTATTACGTGCTGCCCGGTGTGCTGGCGTGGTTCAGCGCCAATATCGGCATCCATCACGTGCATCATCTGTGCAGCAAGATCCCGTATTACCGCCTGCCGAAAGTTCTGCGCGACAATCCGGAGCTCGGCACCATCGGCCGCTTGACGCTCTGGGAGAGCATCAAATGCGTGCGGCTGACGCTGTGGGATGAAGCGCAGCAAAAGCTCGTGTCGTTCCGCGAGATGCGCGCGATGCGGAATGCACCGACGGTGTAACTCCGCTCGTCCCCGCGTAAGCGGGGACCCAGCACTTTTGTCTTTCGCTCTGGATTCCCGCTTTCGCGGGAATGAGCGGCGAATGCTGCTGTCAGCTCGGCGTTACGCCGCCATCGAGATTGATGCTCTGTCCAGTGATGAAGCTGGACGCGTCCGATGCCAGAAACAGCGCGGCGCCGACCAGATCCTGCGGCGTCTCGGCGCGGGGGATGCACTGCATCGCGACAATGCGTTCCTTTTGCGCGGGCGTTACCGTCTTGCGCTCGATCTCGGTGAAGGTCGCGCCCGGCAGGATGGCGTTGACCGTGATGTTGTCCGGCCCCAGCTCGCGCGCCATCGACAGGCTCATGCCCATCAGCGCCGATTTCGTCGCGATGTAGTGCAGATAATTCGGGCGGCCGAGCCGCACCGCGCCCGACGCGATGTTGATGATGCGGCCCCATTTGGCGCGCCGCATGGCCGGCAACACCGCACGCGCGCAGAGGAATGGCCCGGTCAGATTGACCTTGAGCACCTGCTCCCATTCTTCCAACGGGATCTGATCGAACGGCCGCATCTCCAGCGTCGAGAAAATGCCGGCATTGTTGATGAGCACATCGACGCGGCCGAACTCGTCCTCCGTGAGCTGCACCATTTCCTTGATCGACGCTTCGTCGGCGACGTCGGTGGTGATGGCCAGTGCCTGACCATTGGCTGCCAGAATTTCACCCGCTACGGCAGCGGCAGTTTTCTCGTTGCGTTCGGCGATGACGACCTTGGCGCCGGCCAGTGCAAAAGCCTTGGCGAAGACGCGGCCGATGCCCTGGCCTGCGCCGGTGATGATGACCACCCGGTCCTTCAGCGACGGGAAGACGATGTTTTGAAGCTCGGTGTCGGCGGTCATGACTGTCTCGCTCTTGCTCGGTCCCGGTTGCAGTGCGGGATATCTATACCTTGGAATTATAATTCGCGCTGCGGCGCGATGGCCGATGGCGCTTTTGAAAAAGGCACCTCTACACTAGACTGCTTCTATGGCCGGAAAGGCCCTGGGGAGGAAAAAAACATGCGCAAAGCGTGGTTGGCCGCGAGTACGGCCTTGTTGTTCGTTGCGGGCCCGGCTCTGGCCCAGCAGAAAACCATCAAGATCGGTTTCGTCTCGACTTTCAGCGGTCCGACCGCGGTGATCGGCAATGACATGCGCAATTCGTTCGAATTGGCGCTGGATCATATGGGCCGCAAGATGGGCGGCATCCCGGTCGAAGTGATCTACGAAGACGACGCGCAGAAGCCGGACGTTGGCAAGCAGAAGACCGAGAAGCTGATCGAAAGCGACAAGGTCGACTTCATCGCCGGTTACATCTGGTCGAACGTGCTGCTGGCCTCGCTCAAGCCGGTCGTCGACTCCAAGACTTTCCTCGTCATCGCCAATGCCGGGCCTTCGCAGGTCGCCGGTGAATTGTGCTCGCCGACGGTGTTCTCGACCTCATGGCAGAACGACCAGACGCCGCAGGCGATGGGCCTCTACATGAATCAGAAGGGCGTGAAGTCGGTGGTCCTCATCGGCCCGAACTACGCGGCCGGCAAGGACATGCTGGCGGGCGTCGCCTCGACCTTCAAGGGCAAGGTCGTCGGGCAGGAGCTGACCACCTGGCCGTCGCAGCTCGACTTCTCGGCCGAGCTCGCCAAGGCGAAAGCCTCGGGCGCGGAATCGGTCTTCGTGTTCTATCCGGGCGCGGCCGGCGTGCAGTTTCTCAATCAGTACGCGGCGGCGGGGCTCAAGGGTTCGATCCCGCTCTACACCGCGTTCACGATCGACGAATTGTCGCTGCCGTTGCAGAAGGACAATGCCATCGGCGTGCCGGGCGCGCAGGAATGGGTCAACGATCTGCCGAACGAGCAGAACAAGAAGTTCGTCGCCGACTATCGCAAGAAATACACCGGCCTGCGCCCGACCTATTACGGCGCGCAGTCCTACGACGCCGCGCAACTGATTGAGTCGGCCGTGGTCGCCACCAAGGGCAAGCTCGACGACAAGGCCGCGGTGCAGAAGGCGATGGAAAAGGCCGACTTCAAGTCGCTGCGCGGCAGCTTCAAGTTCGGCAACAACCATGTGCCGATCCAGAATTTCTATCTGCAGGATGTGGTGAAGGATGCCGACGGCCAGCTCTCGCTGAAGACGGTCGCCACCATCGTCAAGGACGACCAGGACCGCTTCCACGACAAATGTTCGATGAAGTAAGCGGACTTACGGGAAAAACGGCGGTGGCGTTCAGGCGCTGCCGCCGCTTTTGCTTTACTCGTCATTCCGGGGCGGCCGTAGGCCGAACCCGGAATCCAGATTGACATACCATGCGGGCTTCTGGATTCCGGGTTTGCTCGCTTATGCTCGCGCCCCGGAATGACCGGTGAACCGATAACGTCATGACACTTTTCATCGAACAATGTCTGAACGGATTGCAGTTCGGCCTGCTGCTGTTTCTGCTGGCGGCGGGGCTGACGCTTGTGTTTGGGATCATGGATCTGGTGAACCTGGCGCACGGTTCGCTCTACATGATCGGCGCCTATTTCGCCGCGACCTTCAGCGTCTGGACCGGCAGTTTCGTATTCGGCGCGGTGCTGGCGCTGGCCGCAACCCTGCTTGTCGGCATGGCGGTCGAAGTCGTCGTCATGCGCCGGCTCTATGGCCGCGACCATATCGATCACGTGCTGGCGACCGTCGGCCTGATCATGTTCTTCGATGAATCGGTGCGGCTGATCTGGGGCCCGGCGGGCCTGAGCCTGCCGCTGCCGGGCTGGCTGAGCCGGCCTGTGACGATCCTGCCGGGCGTCGAATATTCTGCGTATCGGCTCGCCATCATCGTCGTCACCAGCGCGGTGGCGGCGTTTCTTTATATACTCGTGATGCGCACGCGCATCGGCATGCTGATCCGCGCCGGCGCCTCGAACCGGGAAATGGTCGGCGCGCTCGGCGTCAACATCAAGCTGCTCTATACGCTGGTGTTCGGCCTCGGCGCCGCGCTCGCCGGGCTTGCCGGCCTGATGCAGGCGCCGATCCTCACCGTGCAGATCGGCATGGGCGAGAACATTCTCATCCTCGCGCTGGTCATTACGGTCATCGGCGGCATCGGCTCGATCCGCGGCGCGCTGGTGGCGGCAATCTTTGTCGGCTTCATCGACACGCTCGGCCGCGCGTTCTTTCCGGACCTCCTGCGCATGGCGTTGAGCAAAGAGGCGGCGGCCACTGCCGCGCCGGCTTTATCGTCGATGCTCATCTATCTGCTGATGGCGATCGTGCTGGTGGTGAAGCCGGAAGGCCTGTTCGCGTCGGGGCAGAAATGAGCCGCTGGCTGACGCCCAAAAACATCGCCATCGTAGCGCTGCTGGCCGCGCTCGTGCTGCTGCCGGTTTACACCGGGCTGTCCGGTAACCGCTTCCTGCTGACCTTGTTCACGCGCATCGTCATTCTGGCGCTGGCCGCGGTCAGCCTCAATCTGATCCTCGGCTATGGCGGCATGATGAGTTTCGGCCACGCCGCTTATCTCGGCATCGGCGGTTATGCCGTCGGCATGCTGGCGCATGAAGGCATCAGCAGCGGCTTTATTCAGTGGCCGGTGGCGCTGGCGGCCTCAGCGCTGTTTGCGCTGGCGATCGGCGCGCTGTCGCTGCGCACCCGCGGCGTCTACTTCATCATGATCACCTTGGCCTTCGCGCAGATGGCCTATTACATCTGCGCCGGTATCGCGCGCTACGGCGGCGACGACGGCCTGACGATCTACAAGCGCAGCGAGTTTGGTGGCGCGGTCAATCTGTCGAACAAGGTGCAGTTCTATTACATCTGCCTCGCGCTGTTGTTCGCCGCGATCTTTATCGTCTGGCGGCTGGTGAATTCGCGTTTCGGCATGGTGATCCAGGGCGCGCGCTCCAACGACGTGCGCATGCGCGCCATCGGCTTCCCGACCTATCGCTACAGGCTGGTGTGCTCTGTCATCGCCGGCACCTTGTGCGGGCTGTCCGGCGCGCTGCTCGCCAATCACACCGATTTCGTTAGCCCGTCGATCATGTATTGGACGCGATCGGGCGACCTCATCATCATGGTCGTGCTCGGCGGCATGGGGACCTTGTTCGGCCCGGTGTTCGGCGCTGTGGCGCTGCTGGTGTTCGAGGAATTGCTGCCGGCGCTGATCAAGCTGTTCGGCACGCCGGTGTTCGGTGAACAGGCGGCGCGCGCCTCGGAATACTGGCAGATCGTCATGGGCCCGCTGTTGTTGCTGGTCGTGCTGTTCGCGCGCGGCGGCATCGATGGCCTGCTGCGCAAGCTCAGTGGCAAGGCCGGCGAAGGGGGCGCCGCATGAGCGCGCCGCTTCTCAAGGTCGAGCACCTCGCCAAGTGTTTCGGCGGTATCGTTGCGACCGACGACCTGTCGCTCGCGGTCGCGCCGGGCGAGTTGTATGCGATTATCGGCCCGAACGGCGCGGGCAAGACGACGTTGATCTCGCAATTGTCCGGACAACTGAAGCCCGACTCCGGCCGCATCGCGTTTGCCGGGGCGGATATTACAACGCTGCCGATGTACAAGCGCAGCCAGCGCGGCTTGGCGCGCTCGTTCCAGATCACGTCGCTGTTTCTCGATCTCAGCGTTCTCGACAACGTCGCGCTCGCCGTACAGGCGCATGCCGGGCACTCGTTCCGCTTCTGGCGCGACGCGCGACGCGAGCCGGAGTTGCGCGAACCGGCCCGCGCGGCGCTGGAGCGCGCCGGATTGAGTGCCCGCGCTGATCGGCCGGCATCGCTCCTAAGCCACGGCGAGCATCGGCAGCTTGAACTGGCCATGGCGCTCGCCGGCTCGCCGCGTCTGCTGCTGCTCGACGAGCCGATGGCGGGGCTCGGTCCCGAAGAGTCCGCGCGTATGGTCGGCATGCTGCGTGCGCTCAAGGGCGACGTGACCATCCTGCTGGTCGAACACGACATGGAAGCCGTGTTCGCGCTGGCCGACCGCATCACCGTGCTGGTCTATGGCCGCGCCATTGCCTCCGGCGCGCCCGCCGACATTCGCGCCAACGCCGCGGTGCGCGAGGCCTATCTCGGCGAGCAGGAGGCGGCACATGTCTGACGTGCTCGCCGTCGAGGGCATCGAGACCTGTTACGGCCTGAGCCAGGTTTTGTTCGGCCTGTCGCTCACCATCGCGCCCGGCGAGATGGTGACGCTCATGGGCCGCAACGGCATGGGCAAGACGACGACCGTGCGCTCCATCATGGGGCTGACGCCGTCGCGCGCCGGCAGCGTCCGCTTTCTCGGCAACGAAATCCGCGGTCTGCCGTCCTACAAAATCGCCCAGCGCGGCATCGGGCTTGTACCCGAAGGCCGCCAGATTTTCCCGAACCTGACGGTGCGCGAAAACCTGCTGGCGACGGCGGTGGCGCGCGCAGGCGGCTGGACGCTGGAGCGCGTCCACGACCTGTTTCCGCGGCTTGCCGAGCGCGCGTCGAGCATGGGCAATCAATTGTCGGGCGGCGAACAGCAGATGCTGGCCATCGGCCGGGCGCTGATGACCAATCCGCGGCTGCTCATTCTCGACGAGGCGACTGAAGGTCTGGCGCCTTTGATCCGCGCCGAAATCTGGCAGTGTCTGGCGCAACTCAAACAGAGCGGTCTCGCCATTCTGGTGATCGACAAGAATGTCGAGGCGCTGACCAAGGTCGCCGACCGGCATTTCCTGATCGAGCGTGGCCGTGTGGTATGGAGCGGACTGTCCGCCGACCTCGCCGCCGCGCCGGAGATCCAGCACCGGTATTTGGGGGTGTAGGTGCCATGGTCCTCGTAGGCGGACGATCCAGCTCTTTTTTCTATCTCAGAAACAAGAGCTGGGTCCCCGCCTTCGCGGGGACGAAGATCTTACTCCGCCGGTTGCTCACTCGGCGGCGGCGATTTGCGCCACACGAAGCTCGGGGTCGCGCCGCCCAGCCGCTTATGAAGTTTGTCGAGCAGCAGATAGATCACCGGCGTCGTGTAGAGCGTCAGGATCTGCGACACCAGCAAGCCGCCGATGATGGTGATGCCGAGCGGACGCCGCAATTCCGAGCCGGGACCGGAAGCGATCACCAGCGGCACCGCGCCGAGCATCGCCGCCATGGTCGTCATCAGAATCGGGCGGAAGCGTTCCATGCAGGCTTCGTGGATCGCGGCCATCGGCGACAGGCCACGCCGCCGCTCGGCTTCAAGCGCGAAGTCCACCATCATGATGCCGTTCTTCTTGACGATGCCGATCAGAAGAATGATGCCGATGAAGGCAATCACGGTCAGTTCCGTGCCGGAGACTTGCAGCGCCAGCAGCGCGCCGAGGCCCGCCGACGGCAGCGTCGAGATGATGGTCAGCGGGTGCGCCAGGCTCTCATACAGCACGCCGAGCACGATGTAGACCGCGATCAAGGCCGCCAGCAGCAACAGCGGCTGCGCGCTGGTTGTCTGCTTGAAGGCCTGAACGTCGCCGGAGAAATCGGCGTGCACAATGTCGGGAATATGCATCTCGGCGACGGCCTGCGAGATCGCCGCAGTGGCATCGTCGATGGTGACGCCCGGCGCGAGATTGTAGGTGATGGTGGTGGAGGGGAACTGGCCCTGATGGTTCACCACCAAGGGCGCGATGCCCCGTTCGACTTTCACCAGTGTCGTCAGGGGCACCTGAACGTTGCCGCTGCCGGGCACATAGACCTGCGAGAGGTCGCTGGGGTCGCGCTGATACTTCTCATCGACTTCGAGAATGACGCGGTACTGGTTGCGCGGGCCGTAAATGGTCGAGATCTGGCGCTGCGAGAAGGCGTTGTTGAGCGCGCTGTCGATGTCCTGAATGCGCACGCCCACCCGGGCCGCCGCCTGCCGGTCGATGGAGATGTTGGCCTGGAGGCCGCCTTGTTCGCGGTCGGTATTGAGATCCGTTACCTGCGGCAGGACTTTCACGCGGTCGACGACCTTCGGTACCCAGTTTTGCAACTGGTCGATGTCGGAGCTCCAGAGGGTGAACTGATATTGCGAGTCGCTCTGCCGCCCGCCGACGCGCAGGTCCTGCGCCGGGAACATGAAGACGCGGATGCCGGGGATGTTCGACAGCCGCGTGCGCAGCCGGTTGATCACCTGCTGTGTGGTGGCGTTGTTGCGCTCTTCCAGCGGTTTCAGGCTGATGAACAGCCGGCCGCGATTGACGGACGCGCCGCCGGGACCGCCGCCACCGCCGGCCGAGGAGCCGAGCCCGGACACCGCGGGATCGGCGAGCACGATGTCCATCGCCTGCTGTTGCAGCGCCAGCATCGCTTCGTAGGAGACGTCGGTGGAGGCCTGTGTGCCGCCGAAGATCAGCCCGGTATCGTCTTGCGGGAAGTAGCCTTTCGGCACCTTCACGTACAAGAAGCCGGTGAGCACGATAGTGGCGACGAAGGTCATCATCGCCAGCGCGCGATGTTCGAGGACGAAGGATAGGGTCCGGTCGTAGAACCGGATCATGCGCGACAGGATGCCCTCGACGCGGCGGTCGAGCCAGGTCGCGTCCGGGCTCGGCGCTTGTTTGACGAAATAGGCACAGACCATCGGCGTCACCGACAGTGACACCACGGTGGAGACGGCAATGGCAAACGCCAGCGTCACCGAGAATTCACGGAACAGCCGGCCGACAATGCCGCCCATGAACAGCAGCGGGATGAAGGCGGCGATCAGCGACACCGAAATCGAGACGACGGTGAAGCCGATCTGCTTGGCACCCATGAGCGCGGCGCGCAGCGGTCCGTGGCCGTCCTCGAGATTGCGGAACACGTTCTCGATCATGACGATGGCGTCGTCGACGACGAAGCCGATGCTCACCGCGAGCGCCATCAGCGACAGATTGTCGATGGAAAAGCCCGCCGCCCACATCAGGGCGCAGGTGCCAGCCAGCGACAGCGGCACGGTGACACCGGCGGCCAGGGTCGCGGCGGTGCGGCGCAGGAACAGGAACACCACGATCATAACCAGCACCGCAGTGGCCGCGAGCGTCCATTGCATGTCGCGCACGCTGGCGCGGATGGTCTGGGTGCGGTCGGTCAGGACCGAAAATTCAAGGCCGGCCGGAACGTACTGCTTGATCTCCGGCAGCAGCGCGTAGATGCGGTCGACGGTGTCGATGACGTTGGCGTCTGCCTGCTTGGTGACGATCAGCAGCACCGACGGATCGCGGTTGAACCAGCCGGCCGAGCGGCTGTTTCGGACGCTCGGCTTGATGGACGCCACGGTCGACAGACGGATGACGGTGCCGTCGATGGTCTTCACGACCAGCGGGTCGTAATCGGCCGCATTCGTCAGTTGATCGTTGATGCCGATGGTGACGGCGCGCTTGCTGCCGTCGAAGGTGCCGAGCGGGCCGACCGCGTTGGAATTCGAAATCGCCGTGCGCACGTCTTCCATCGACAGGCCCATGGCGGACAGCCGCGCCGGATCGACGCGCACGCGCAACGCGGGCTGCTCGGAACCGGCGACGGACACGTCCGCGACGCCGTCCACCTGGCTCAGGCGCTGCGCGATGATGCTGTCGGCGGCGTCGTAGATCGCGCTGCCCTGCATGGTCTTGGAGGTCAACGCCAGGATCAGCACCGGCGCGGCGGCCGGGTTGGCTTTGCGGAAGGTCGGCAGCGTCGGCATGTCGGCGGGCAGGTCGGTCAGCGCCGCATTGAGCGCTGCCTGCACGTCGCGCGCCGCGCCTTCGATGCTGCGGCTGAGGTCGAATTGGGCGGTGATGCGGGTCGAGCCGAGCGAACTGGTCGAGGTCAATTCGGTGACGCCGGCGATTTCGCCAAGGCGGCGTTCCAGCGGCGCGGCCACGGTCGCGGCCATGATATTGGGATCGGCGCCGGGACGGCTGGCGCTGATGTTGATGGTCGGGAAATCGACGCTCGGCAGGCTCGACACCGGCAGGAAGCCGTATGCCGTCGCGCCCGTCATGAACAACCCGATCGCCAGCAGCGTGGTGCCGATGGGCCGCCGGATGAAGGGGTAAGAGAAGTTCATGGCTCATTTCTCCGCTGGTCCCCGCGAAAGCGGGGACCAAGGGGCCACGAACGGATGAACTGGAATGCGCAACTCTGGATTCCCGCTTGCGCGGGAATGAGCGGAGTATGAGGCAATGCCTTCATCTCAATCACTCCGCCGGCTGGGTGCGCGGCGCCGCCGGCGGCAGCGGGCTCAATCTTGCGCGCAGCCGTTCCATGTAAAGATAAACGACCGGCGTCGTGTAGAGCGTCAGCAACTGGCTGAGCAGCAGACCGCCAACGATCGAGACGCCGAGCGGATTGCGCAATTCCGATCCGGTGCCGCCTTCCAGCGCCAGCGGCAATGCGCCGAACAGAGCGGCCAACGTTGTCATCATGATGGGGCGGAAGCGCAACAGCGCCGCCTGCACGATGGATTGCTCGGGCGACATGCCCTCGTTGCGCTCGGCCTCGAGCGCGAAGTCGATCATTAGAATGGCATTCTTTTTCACGATGCCCATCAGCAGCACGATGCCGATCAGCGCGATCACCGACAGGTCGTAACCAAACAGCATCAGCGCCAGTAGCGCGCCGACGCCGGCCGAGGGCAGGGTCGAGAGAATGGTGAGCGGGTGTATGAAGCTTTCGTACAGCACGCCGAGCACGATGTAGATCGTGATCGCGGCGGCGAGCAGCAGCCACGGCTCGCCAGCCAGCGACTTGGCGAATTCGGCGGCGTCGCCGGAATAGGTGCCGGTCACCGTCGCCGGCATGCCGATGTCCTGCTGCGCCTGGGTGATGAGTTTCACCGCGTCGCTGAGCGCATAGCCGGGCGCCAGATCGAAGCTGATGGTGACGGAGGGAAACTGCTCCTGATGCGCGATGGCCAGCGGCGCCGAGGTGTAGACGAACTTCGCGAAGGCCGAGAGCGGCACCTGATTGGAGCCGGTGACGGTGTTCGGCGTCGCCGTGGTGTTGGTGTTGGTCGAGCCGGCTGCGGTATTGCCGCTGGTCGCGGCCGTGCCGTTGCTGGTGGTCGCGCCGGTAACGTACAGCTTGCCGAGCGAGGTCGGGTCCTGAAGATAGCGCGGCTGCGCCTCAAGGATGACGCGGTACTGGTTGGATTGGCCGTAAATGGTCGAGATCTGCCGCTGGCCGAAGGCGTCGTTGAGCGTGTCGGTAATACTCTGCATCGACACGCCGAGCCGGCCGGCCTGTTCGCGATCAACATCGACGAGCACGCGGGGCCCGCCTTCCTGCGCTTCCGACGCGACTTCGCGGAATTGGGGTTCGCCACGCAATTTCCGGGTCAGCTTGTCGGCCCAGTCGACGACTTCGGCGGAATCGGTGCCCACCAAAGTGTACTGATACTGCGCACGGGCGGAGCGCGTCGAAATCTGTATGTCCTGCGTCGCCTGAAAATAGACCGTCATGCCCGGCAGATGCGACACGGCATCCTTGAGCCGCGTGATGATGGTCTCGACGCGGTTGCTGCGGTCTTCGCGCGCCTTCAGTGTGATAGAGATACGCCCGGCATTCGGCGAGGCGTTCATGGTGCTGACGCCGATCACGGAGACGACGCTGGCAACGTCGGGATCGGCGCGGACGATGTCCTCGACCTGCTTTTGGCGGCGCTGCATCTCGGTGAAGGAAACGTCGGTGCCGGCTTCGGTCACGGCGGTAATGACGCCGGTGTCCTGCAACGGCAGGAAGCCCTTCGGCATCACGATATAGAGAAAGATCGTGGCGGCGAGTGTCGCCAGCGTCACCATCAAGGTCGCGAACTGGCGCTTGAGCACCCAGAGCAGGCTGCGGTGATAGACTTCGATGGTGCGCTCGACGTAATCGTTAAAGCGCTGCGCCAGGGCGTTGGTCTTTTTCTCTTTGCTCTCGGGGCGCAGCAGCCGCGCGCACATCATCGGCGTCAGCGTCAGCGACACGACGGCAGACGCCACCACCGCGATGGTCAGGGTCAGCGCGAATTCGCGGAACATGCGGCCGACCAGACCGGTCATGAACAGCAGCGGGATGAACACCGCGATCAGCGACAGGGTCAGCGAGATCACGGTAAAGCCGATTTCGCTCGCGCCTTTGAGCGCCGCCTGCATCGGGCTTTCACCGTCCTCAATGTGGCGGACGATGTTCTCGATCATGACGATGGCGTCGTCGACGACAAAGCCCGTGCCGATGGTCAGCGCCATCAGCGACAGATTGTCGAGCGAGAATCCGCAAAACCACATCACACCGAAGGTCGCGATCAGCGACAAAGGCAGCGCCACGCCGGCGATGATGGTGGCGCGGATGGTGCGCAGGAACACCAGCACCACCAGCACCACCAGGCCGATCGACAGCACCAGCGTGAATTGCACGTCGTGGATGGAGGCGCGGATGGTGGTGGTGCGGTCGTTGACGACCGTCAGGCGGGCGCCGGCCGGAATCGCGCGCCGCAGCCGCGGCAGCTCGGCCTGCACGCGTTGCACGGTATCGATGACATTGGCGCCGGGCTGGCGCTGCACGTCGATGACGATGGCCGGGCCGCCGCCGTAACTGGCGCCCACCTTGGTATTTTCCAGCCCGTCGACAACGTCGGCGACGTCGCTCAGCAGCACCGGCGCGCCGTTGCGGAACGCGACTGTAATCGCGCGATAGGCCGCGGCGCTGGTGATCTGGTCGTTGGCGGCGATGGTGTAGGACTGATGCGTGCCGTCGAGCGCGCCCTTGGCGCCGGCGACATTGGCGCCGACGATGGCGGTGCGCAGGTCCTCGAGCGCGATGCCGTAGGCGGCCAGCCGCGACAGGTCGGCCTGAATGCGAATGGCGGGCCGGATGCCGCCTTGGACCGAGACGCGGCCGACGCCGGTTACTTCCGACAGCCGCGGCGCCATGATGGTGTCGGCCATGTCGCTTAAGGAGCGCTGATCGACGGTCGTCGAGGTCAGCGACAAGGTGATGATCGGCGCGTCGGCCGGGTTCACCTTCGAATAGAGCGGCGGGTAGGGCAGGGTCTTCGGCAGCGTCGAGCCGGCGGCATTGATGGCGGACTGCACGTCCTGCGCGGCGGCGTCGATGTCGCGCGACAGATCGAATTGCAGCGTCACTTGACTGATGCCGAACGAACTCGACGACGTCATCGACTGCAGCGCCGGGATTTTGCCGAACTGCGTTTCCAGCGGCGACGTCACCAGCGCGGTGATGGTGTCGGGATTGGCGCCGGGCAACTGCGTCGTCACCTGGATCGAAGGAAAGTCGACCTGCGGCAGCGCCGACACCGGCAGCCACCAGTAGCCTAGCATGCCGCCGAGCATCACGGCCACGCCCAGAAGCGACGTGGCGATGGGCCGATGAATGAAAGGCGAGGACACGCTCATGCGGCGTCCTTACTTGGTTGCGGCCGGCGGTGCGCTCGGTGTGGTGCCGGGTGCCGTACCAGGAGACGGTGCCGCACCTTGCAGTGCGTTCGGTGATGCGTCGCCGCCACCCCGCCGGCGCTCGCCCTTTTCGCCCGGTCCGCGGGTGCCGCGTTGCCGGGACGCAGCCGGCGCGGCTGTGCCGTCGCCGGTGCTGATCGTAATCTTGGCGTTGTCGGTCAGGCGGGCAAAGCCGGTGGTGACGACGCGCTCGCCGGCCTCCACGCCTTTCGACACGACCGTCTGGTTCTCGTCCTGCTTCTGCACCGTGATCGGCCGCATCGACACGGTGTTGTCGTCCTTGGCCACATAGACGAACGTGCCGGTCGGACCACGCTGCACCGCGCCGGTCGGCATGGTGACTACCTGCTTGAGCGTATCGATCAGCAGGCGGACGTTGACGAACTGGCCGGGCCAGAGCTGCAGCGTCTTGTTCGGGAACTCGGCCTTGAGCTTCACCGTGCCGGTGGTCGAGTCGACCTGGTTGTCGACAACGCTCAACGTGCCGCTGTCGATGACGGCGTCGTTGTCCGAACGCAGCGCGTCCACGGGCAGCGGTCCCTTGGCGAAGGCATCGTTGACGCGGTTGATTTCCTGCTGCGGCAGATTGAACAAAATGGAAATAGGCTGCAGTTGCGTCAGCGTGACGATGCCGGTGGTGTCGGCGGCGCGTGCGATGTTGCCTTCATCGATGAGGCGGATGCCGGTGCGGCCATCGAGCGGCGAGCGGATGGTGGTGTAGGCCAACGTCGCCTGCGCGCTTTCGATGGCGCCCTGATCGGACGCGACCTGCGCGGTGTATTGCGCGACCAAAGATTTCTGCGTGTCGGCCTGCTGGCGATTGATGGCGTTGGTGGCGGCGAGTTGCTCGTAACGCGCCAGATCGTTCTTGGCGTTGGCGAGCAGCGCTTCATCCTGCGCCTTTTTGGCGATCGCCTGGTCGAGCGCAGCTTTGTAAGTGGTCGGATCGATACGGGCGAGCACGTCGCCGCGTTTGACGTCCTGGCCTTCCTTGAAGGCCACTTCGATCAGCTTGCCGTCGACCTGCGCTTTCACCAGCACGGTGTTGAGCGCCTTGGTGGTGCCGACCGCGTCGAGATAGACCGGCACGTCGGCCTTGGCGGCGGGCGAGACCAGCACCGGCACCGGGCCGTTTTCACCGCCGAAGCGGCTGCGGCGCTGCTGCGTGTCGGTCGAGCTGGTGAAATGATAAACCGCTGCCGCGGCGGCGACGATGACGATCAGCCCGATGATGAAGACGCGGCGTTTGCCGCGTTTCACCGGCTGTGTCGGCGCCAGCGCCTGTTTCGGCAGTTCACCGTGCATTCGACGCCTCAAGTGGTTTCGGGAACCAGCCGCCGCCGAGCGCCTGATAGAGGCTGACGATCGCCTGCACATGCGCGAGCCGCGCCTGCACCAGATTGTCCTGGCCCTGGAACAGCGTCTGCTGCGTCTGCAGCACGGTGACGAGATCGATCGTGCCCTGGTTCAAACGCTGCTCGGAAATATCGAAAGCGCGCTGCGAACTGGTGACGACGTCGCGCTGCAGACGTTCACGCAATGCGGACTGCCGGACGGCATCCAGCGCATTCTCGACATCGACAAAACCGGAGATGACGGACTTGCGGTAGTTCTGCAGCAATTCGTCCTGCCGGCCCTTGGTCAGATCGAGATTGCCCTGCAGACGCAGGCCATCGAAGATCGGCTGGGTCAGGCCCGCGGTGACGCTATAGAGCGCCGATTCCGGCCGCAGCAACGTCTTGAGCACGGCGCTCGAAAATCCGCCCTGGCCGGTCAGCGAGATGCTCGGCAAGAACTGCGCGCGCGCATTCTCGACATTGGCGTTGGCGGCCGCGAGCAGCGCTTCGGCTTCGCGGATATCGGGGCGCTGCGCCAGAAGCTCCGACGGCAGACCCGGCGTGACGCGGGGATAGGAAATGCCGCGCAACGAGCCGCCTCGGATGCGCACGCTTTCCGGCGAGCGCGCCAGCAACAAGGCCAGCGCGTTGCGGTTCTGCACCAGCGACTGCTCGAGCGACGGCAGCGCGGCGCGCTGGGTGTTGAGCAGGGATTCCTGCTGCGCGGTATCGAGCGCCGACGCGGTACCGGCGTTGAGACGCTGCTGGATCAGATTAAGCACGCGGCTGGCGCTGGCGACGTTCTCGCGATTGACCTGCAGGCGATCCTGCGCCGCGAGCACCTGGAAATAGGCATTGGCGGTGGCGGCGACGGTCGACAGGCCGACAACTTCGCGGTCGTAGCGGCTGGCGACGGCGGCCTGTTCGGCGGCGCGCAACGCAGCGCGGTTCTTGCCCCAGAAATCGATTTCATAGCTCGCGGTGAGCGACGCGTTGACGACATTGGTGGTCACCTGCGTCGCGTGCGACCGCGTGCCGCTGGCGTCGAGGCCGACCGTCGGCAGCAACGCGGCGCCGGCGATGCGCGCCTGCGCGTCGGCTTGCACGATGCGGGCGACCGCTGCGGCGATGTCGAGATTGGCTTCACGCGCCTCCTCGATGACCTCGCTGAGTTCGCGCGAGCGGAAACCACGCCACCAGTCGAGCGGCGGCAGCGCCGCTTCGGCGACGACCGGATTTTTCGAGCTGCGATCGTAGGCTTGAGGAATGTCGAGGCCGGGTTCGGGCTTGTCGGTCAGCAGACATCCGCCGAGCAGCAGTGCAAGCGGAACCATGACGACGGTTCCTCGCAACAAGCTCCGGAACGAGCGCAGGCTCCGGCGCGAACCCGACTGCGACTCAACATTAAAACCACGACGCATAACGATGACTCTCAAACTGACAGAAACCACTTCAGGCGAGGCGTGAGGCTAGCCCATAACGCCCTGGTGGCCTTGCAATAATTACGGCTTTCCCGCTGTTTTCCGTCCGGGAGGCCAATCTGCCAGAGCCTGACGCCCGGCGGGTGACATTTGCGTCGCAGAGCTCGCGAAAACGCTCTGAATCGTCTGGTCGAAGTCCTGCCGCGCGGTGCGGGCCTTGGCCATGGCGTCCTGCACGGTGGTCACATCGAAAGGTTCCTGCCGCAGCGTGCCGCGGATGGCGTCCTGCGCGGCGCGGTATTTCGTCTGCGCGCTTTCAATGGCGCCCTGATTGGTCTTGATCTGGCCGCGCAGAATATCGGCATCGGCCACCGGCAGGCTGGTAGCAATGCGCTCGGCGCGCACGAAAACGTTGCGGTCCCAAGGCGGCGGACCATGCGGGCGCACCGCCATCGCTACTGCGATACCGACAAAGAACAGATTGAGCGCCAGCGAGCCGAGCAACAGCCAGCGCGAGGCGCCACGGCTCGTCTTCGAGGCCGTGAAGGGAACGGCGCTCATCACCGCACTCCCTGCACGGTGTCGCCGTCAAACACGACACCGCCGAAATCGGCGCGGCTGACAAAGGCAATTGCCGCATCCGCCGTGTCGACCTGCTGGTCGAGGCCGATCATGCCGATACCGAAGCCGAGCGCGGCGCAGGCCGCCAAAACGGCGACACGCGGCCAGGCCGTCGCGAATTCCCAGTCCAGCAGCATGGCCGGCAGGCGCCACCATGCTTTCTTCTGACGCGGCAATGGACCGGCCAGACGCTGCAGCACGCGTTGGGCCGCGTCCTGGGTGTTGCGCTCCGCATTGCTGCCCGGCTTGAGACTGGTCGCGAGCAACTGTTCGAATTCGCTTTCGGTCATCTTGTTTTTTGTCATCGGTCGTCATCCCCGTCGAACATGGCGCCCAGTTTGGCGCGTAACGTTTTTTTGCCGCGTATCAGAAGCGTCTCCACGGCAGAGACGGATGTATCGAGCGCTTCGGCGACCTGCACATTGGTCATGCCCTCTCGATAGGTGAGCACGACGGCAGTGCGCTGGCGGTCCGGCAGGTCGCCGATGGCGGCCGTAAGCGCCTGTTCGCGCTCGTTCTGTTCGGCTGCCTCGGAAGCGCCTGGCGCCGGGTCGGCGATTTCGCCGGCGGCGTCGAGATCGACCCAGGGCTTGCGCCGTTTCCGGTCGAGGCAAAGATTGACCACGATGCGCGTAAGCCATGTCTTGAAGGCTGCCAGCGGCTCCCAGCGCGGTGCATGGGTCCAGACACGGAGCATGGCTTCCTGGACCACATCCTCAGCGTCGGCGGCGTTGCCGAGGACGCGGCGGGCAAGCCCGACCATGGCCAGCACATGCCGGCGGCTGAGCTGGCGGAACGCCGCCTCGTCGCCCCGCGCGACTTTGGCCATGAGGGCCTCATCGACGCGGGCTTCGCCGGCGCGCGCTTCAGCATTGGCGTCGTCGCTGTCAGCCATCGAGGGTTAAGTGCCGCCATCGGGTGTGCCTGTTCATACTATCGCCCGGCCTTATCCGATTAACGCGCGAGGGTTCGAAATCCTGTGGTCTTCCCGAATATGGGGTGATCCCCTCTAGATTGCCCGTTTCGCTCAAGACATTGAATTAAAAGCGGTATTTTCTCACTAATTTTGCGTGGCGACGTCGGACACGGCAAATCCGGCGATTCTTTTGTAATTATCGGACAGGCCGCGCAATTCGGCCTGCGTGATGAAGTCGTCGAGATTGCCGAACGGCCGGTCGCCGACCAGCTCCTCCACCTTGATATTGATGAAGTCCGGCGGGAATTCCCGGTTGGTCCTGACGACTTTCGCCGCAGGTTGGGCGCGGGCGGCTTCATAGGCTTTGAGCGCGTCGCGCGGGTCGGTGTAGTTGCGCAACAGGTCGGCGAGGGTGCGGGCGTCGATGGCGGCCTGCGCCGAACCGTTGGAGCCGCGCGGATACATCGGGTGCGCGGCATCGCCCGCCAGCGTGACGCGGCCAAACGTCCAGGTGTCGATCGGATCTTTATCCACCATCGGATATTCGAGGATCTGGTCGGCATCGCGGATGAGCTGGCCGACGTCCAGCCAGTCAAACCGCCAATTCTCGTAGATCGACAGGAAGTCCGCGAGCTTGCCCGGCATATTCCAGTCGTTCTGTTCGTAGCTGTCCCGCTTGATCTCGGCCATCCAGTTGATGAGCTGACGGCCTTCGTCGTCGATGTTGTCGACGATGGGGTAGATCACGATCTTGCCGGTGAAGATCGAACCGACACGCATGTAGGTGCGGCCATCCAGAATCGGCTTGCGGCGCGTGATGCCGCGCCACGTATTGATGCCGGCGAAAGCGAGCTTGTCGTCTGGATAAAACTGCTTGCGGGTCGGCGAGTTGATGCCGTCGCAGGCGATCGCAACATCGGCGCGCACGCTGTCGCGGTCCTTGAAGCGGATGGTGACGCCGGCGTCATCCTGTTCGACGCCGGTGCATTCATGACCGAGTACGATGGCGTCGGCGCCGAGCTTGGCCTTGGCGGCTTCATACAAGGTGAGATGCAGCGTGCCGCGATGAATGCCGACTTCCGGGTATTTATAACCGGCGAATAAACCGCGTTCTTCCTTGTAGATCAGCTGTCCGAAGCGATTGTAGAAAGCGCTCTCGCGATTTTCGATGCCCGCCTTGAGCAGGGCATCGCCAATGCCGAGCGCCGTGAACTCGCGCATCGCATGCGGCAGCATAGTGATGCCGACGCCGAGCGGTTTGATCTCGCCGGCGCGTTCGTAGATCCGGCAGGCGACGCCGCGCTGGCGCAGGTTGAGCGCGAGTGCGAGGCCGCAAATGCCGCCGCCGATGATCGCTACTTCCATTCCGACTTCCCTCGGCGTCCCGGCCTAAAACGCTGCTGGTGGCCGTGTTTTGCCCGAATGGACGGGATCGGCCATTTCCTGTCAACTTTGCTCCGATCGGCGGAATAAGCCGCCCAAAACAGAGGAAAAACCATGGACAAGGCAATGTATGACCGCGGCTTGAAGATGCGCCGCAAGGTTCTCGGCGACGAGTATGTCGACCGGGCCATCGCCAATACCGACGATTTCAACCGCGACTTCCAGAACATCCTCAACGAGTTCGCCTGGGGCTCGGTTTGGGGCGACGACCGCCTGTCGCCGCGCGACCGCAGCATTCTGAACATCGGCATGATTGCGTGCCTCGGCCGGATGCACGAATTTGAGGCCCATTTCAAAGGCGCGCTGCGCAACGGCGTTACCGAGGTCGAATTGGCCGCGATTCTGCGGCAAGTCGCGATTTATTGCGGTTTTCCAGCTGCCGTCGATGCCCACCGCGTCGCCAAAAAGGTGCTCGATGAGGCCAAAAACGCCTGATGTGGCTCACGCGTCACGGCAGAATCACGTTACTGAGATAGCCCCAATCTTGTCTTGAATGCGCCTTCATCCCGGGGCAATTCAAGGCAGGATTTGGTGGGTATTTCGGCTGCTTGGCGTATTTGACCGCATGTGCGGCCAGGCGCGCGGTCTGACAGGTGAAAACAGAATGATGCGACGTTTCGGCTTCTTCCTGCTGGCTGGCTCCGCGTTGGCGGCACTTCCTGCGGTTTCGGCGCAGGCGCAGACCAATCGTCAGATGCCCGCGCCCTATTATCGCGCGACGCCGCTTCCGGGCACCTATGCCAATGACGACCGCCTGCCAGCGCCCGGCTACGTCATGCAGGACGACGATGACGACGTACCGGCGATGCGCCCGCTGCCGCGGCGTTACAGCCAGAATCCGAGCCAGGTCGGCGTGCCCAGCAGCATCCTTCCCGATGAAACGCCGCAGTCCGGCCACCAGCTCGACGCCGATCCCGTGATGCGCCCGCCGGGCGCCGTCGGTGCGCCCGCGCCCGGTCCGGCGATGGCGCCGCCCGCTGCCGCGGCCCCGCAAGGTGCGTCCACATCGGTGGCGACATTGCCCGTGGAAGATCAGCCGGAAACCGGCGCGCCGAAAGCGTTGCCAGAAAATCTTCGGAAGCAATTGGTGGACTTCGATACGAAGGAGCCGGCCGGCACCATCGTCGTCGATACCGCCCACACCTATCTCTATCTCGTGCTCGGCGGCGGCAAGGCGATGCGCTACGGCGTTCGCGTCGGCCGCGATGGTTTCACCTGGACCGGCACCGAGCGCATCAGCCGCATGAAGGAATGGCCGGATTGGTTTCCGCCGTCCGAGATGATCGAACGCCAGCCCTATCTGCCGCGCTTCATGGCGGGCGGTAATGGCAATCCGCTCGGCGCGCGCGCGATGTATCTCGGCAAGACGCTGTACCGCATTCACGGCACCAATCAGCCGTCCACCATCGGCAAGTACGTGTCATCGGGCTGTGTCGGCATGCTGAACGAAGACGTCGAGGATCTGTTCAGCCGCGTGCAGGTCGGCACCCGCGTCGTCGTGTTGCCGGGCAAGGCGCCCGATGCAATGGCGAATTCCGGCATGCCGCCGGAGCCGGCGAACCCGATGGCGCCGCCGCCTAAGTCCGGCATGTCTGCGCCGGCACCCATGCAAGCGGGCACCGCGGGCAATGGCATTTCCAGTCAGCCGCTGCCGCCGGCGCGCTAACGCCGAAACGAGCGACCCCCGTAGCGGGGAGTCGTTGTCTGCACTAGCATCGCACCAACAAGCCGCGCGTCCGACGAATATTCGGACACGCGCGGCGTTAGGGTTGGAAGCGATGGAGGCCGGCAATGACCGACGATAATGCGACGCGCGACGGCAAATCCACATTCAATCGGCGCAGATTTCTGACAGGCGTCGCTGTCGCAGGCGCGGCGGTGACGTCAGCTCCGGCTGCTGTCGGCGCGGCCACGGCGCCGAGCGTGCCGGCCGAACCCGCGCGGCCGTCCGCCTTGCCGCCCAATGCCAAAATGGCCGCGGCGGAAACCGGCACGCCGCCGGACATCAAAGCGAGTCACGAAGGCGGCAAGCCCGGCTCCGACTTCATGGTCGACGTCATCAAGACGCTCGACATCAAGTATTTGCCCTGTAATCCGGCCTCGAGCTTCCGTGCGCTGCACGAGTCGTTGATCGACTACGGCAAGAACACCAGCCCGGAATTTCTCACCTGTATGCACGACGAGTCGGCCGTGGGCATGGCGCACGGCTACTTCAAGATCGCCGGCAAGCCGCTGATGACCCTGGTGCACGGCACAGTCGGTCTGCAGCACGCGGCGATGGGAATCTACAACGCCTGGTGCGACCGCGTGCCGGTGATCGTCATCGGCGGCAACGATCTCGACGCCGCACATCGCCCGCCGGGCGTGCCGACTTTCCATTCCGCGCAGGACATTAACGCGCTGGTGCGCGACTTCACGAAATGGGACGACACGCCGGTGTCGCCGCAGCACTTCGCGCAGTCGATGGTGCGCATGTACAAGACGGCGATGACGCCGCCCTACGGGCCGGTGATGATGTCGCTCGACGCCGGCCTGCAGCAGGAGCCGCTGCGCGATTACGGCGGTGAGAAATTGTACATCCCGCGTTATGTGCCGAGCTCGCCGCCGGCGGGCGACGGCGGCGCCGTCAAGGAAGCGGCGCGGCTGCTCATCAACGCCGAGCGCCCGGTGATCGTCGTCGATCGTGCCGCGCGCACGCCGAACGGCATCAAGCTGCTCGTCGAGCTTGCCGAACTGTTGCAGGCCGCCGTCGTCGATCAGGGCGGCCGCATGAACTTCCCGAAGACGCATTATCTCAACCGGCCGCCGAATGTGATCGGCCCGGCCGATGTCATCATCGGCATGGAGCTGTCGGATTTCTGGGCGGTGGTGAACGGTTACGTCGACAACGGCGATCACGGCATCGGTTACAACCAGCCCAAGATCAAGGCCGGCACCAAGCTCATCAGCATCAACTCGGTCGAGCTCATCACCAAGGCGAATTACCAGGACTTCCAGCGCTTCCAGGTCGTCGATGTCTCGATGCCGGCCGATGCCGAAGCGACGCTGCCGGCGTTGATCGAGGCGGTGAAATCCGCGCTTCCCGACAGCCGCAAGGACGCCATCGCCAAGCGCGGCGAAGCGTTCCGCAAGGCTTCCGCCAACGGCCGTGAGAACGTCCGCAAGGCCGCGGCGATCGCCTGGGATGCAAGCCCGATCAGCACGGCGCGCCTGTGCATGGAGCTCTACGCGCAGATCAAGGATCTCGACTGGTCGCTGGTCGCCTCCGAAGGCAACGTCAGCAACTGGCCGAACCGGCTGTGGCCGATGGAAAAGCATCACCACTGGCTCGGCCGTTCCGGCGGCTACGGCGTTGGCTATGGCGCGCCCGCGTCGGTCGGCGCGGCGCTGGCGAACCGCGATCTCGGCCGCTTCTCGGTCTCGATCCAGGGTGACGGCGACTTGATGTATGCGCCGGGCGTGCTGTGGACCGCGGCGCGGCACAAGATTCCGCTGCTGTCGGTCATGCACAACAACCGCGGCTATCATCAGGAAGTGATGCACGTGCAGCGGCTGGCGAATTTCCGCGACCGCGTCGTCTACAACGGCAACGATCTCGCGCCGCTCGGCACCAGCATCCAGAATCCGGACATCGAGTACCACAAGCTCGCCGAGTCGATGGGCTGGTGGGCGAAGGGGCCGATCAAGGATCCGGCCGATCTTGCACCCGCGCTCAAGGAAGCGATCGCGGTGGTCAAGTCGGGCCAGCCCGCGTTGCTGAACGTCTGGACGCAGCCGCGCTAACGCATAAGAAAATGGGAAACGTCATGAAGGTGTCATTGAGCGTTGCAATCGCGCTGGCTGTTTGTGCTTTCGGCAGCGCGGCGCAAACCCCGGCACAGGCCGCGTCGCCGGAAAACGGCCGCAAGGCTTTCGTTACTCACGGGTGCTGGCAATGCCACGGCTTCGAGGGGCAGGGTTCGGCCGTCACCAGCAACGGCAAGGTGGTCGCCAATACCGAACTGCCTCTCGAGTCGTTCGATGCTTTCGTGCGCAGCACGAACGGTGCGATGCCGCCGTTCCGCGAAACGATCCTGTCCAGCGGAGACCTGGCGGACATCTATGCCTTTCTGCAATCGGTGCCCAAGCCGAAAGACCCGAAAGATATTCAGCTTTTGAAGTAGGCTTTCGGCTCGGTTCTTGCGCCTAGCTTTTTCCCGCGCTTCCGGCTTAAAGGAGGCACGGAGAAAATCGCCCATGGTGTCGTCTTTGCCGAACTATACAGCGCTGGTCACCGTGTTTGCCGCGATGGTCTATATGGCCACGTCCATTCTGGTGTCGCGCGCCCGAACCCGGTTCGGCGTGCCGCTGCCGGCGACGACAGGGCACGCTGACTTCGAGCGCGTTTTCCGGACGCAGATGAATACGCTCGAATCCATGCCGGTATTCCTGCCGATGCTGTGGCTGACGGCTATTTATATCGGCGACGTCTATGCCGCGTCGGTCGGGCTGGCTTGGGTTGTCGGCCGTATCCTGTATGTCTGGGGCTATACTGTTGCGGTCGAGAAGCGCGGCCCCGGCTTTCTCATCCAGGCCATTGCCCAGATTGTGCTGCTTTTGAGCGCGCTCACGGGCATCGTGCTGCGCTTGATGCATGGCGGCTAACACACATTTTCCGGTCGCGATCGTCGGCGGCGGGCCGACCGGGCTGACGCTGGCCAATCTGCTCGGCGTCTACGGCGTCGAAACCTTGCTGATCGAGCGCAACGCCGCGACCGTGCACGCGCCACGCGCGGTATCGATCGACGACGAGTCGCTGCGCACCATGCAGGCGGTGGGCCTTGCCGAAGAGGTGATGTCGCAGACCGTCACCGGCTATGGCTCGCACTATTATTCGGCGAAGGGGCGCTGTTTCGCCAAGGTGCAGCCGACCGAGGAGCCGTTCGGCTTTCCGCGCCGCAATGCTTTTCGTCAGCCGATCCTGGAACGGCAATTGCGCGAGGCGCTCGACCGTTTCGAGCATGTCACCGAAGCCTATCGGCACGAACTGACATCGTTCGAACAGGCGTCCGATGGCGTACTGCTCAATGTGCGCGATCCGTGGGGTGGCGCCATCCAATTCAGTTGCGATTATCTGATCGCCTGCGATGGCGCGTCGAGCCCGGCACGCAAGGCGCTCGGCGTTGCCATGAGCGGTTCGACGTTCCGTGAGCGCTGGCTCATCCTCGATCTGGAAAATTCACCGAGCCCGTCGCCGCACACCAAGGTTTATTCCGATCCGAAGCGCCCCTGCATCGCGCTGCCGGGACCGGAGAACACCCGCCGCTACGAATTCATGCTGCACGACTATGAATCGGACGAGGAAATGCTGGCGCCGAACATGGTCGCGCATCTGATGCAGACGCATGAAGCTGCGCCGCAAAGCCGCCTCGTGCGCAAGACCGTCTATACGTTCCACGCGCGGCTGGCGGAGCAGTGGTCGAAGGATCGCGTCTTTCTCGCCGGCGACGCCGCGCATCTGACGCCGCCCTTTGCCGGGCAGGGCATGAACAGCGGCCTGCGCGACGCCAACAATCTGGGCTGGAAGCTTGCGGCGGTGACGCAAGGTCGGCTCGGGCCGAAGCTTTTGGCGAGTTACGAGCCGGAACGCCGCGACCATGCCTGGGCGATGATCGAGTTCGCGCTCAACATGGGCAAGGTGATTGCGCCGAA
Organism: uncultured Hyphomicrobiales bacterium; assembly: GCA_903929045.1. Classification (GTDB taxonomy): domain Bacteria; phylum Pseudomonadota; class Alphaproteobacteria; order Rhizobiales; family Xanthobacteraceae; genus Pseudolabrys. Next base: position 14,539 of record CAIYTE010000007.1, on the reverse strand, counting down.
GAGCGTGCTCAAGGCGTGGGCCATCGAGAATGCCTTTCGCGTGCTCTCGCTGTTTCCGAAGGCGCGTGATTACATCGCGCAGATGAAATTCAAGCCGCCGCCGCGCTTCGCCAAGGGTTTTCTCGTGCCGGACGGCGCGGACGAGCGCACGACTCTGGTCGGCCGGTTGTTTCCGCAACCGCGCATCGGCGGCGTCATGCTGGACGATTTGCTCGGCAAAGGCTTTTCGCTGGTGGTGCGCAGCGCGCGTCCCGACGTCGTCATGGCGCAGGTCACGGGCGAGCCGTGGTCGAAGCTCAAGGCGCGCGCCGTCGTCATGCCGCTTGATGCCGGCGGCCCGCGGCTGGCGGCCTACACCGACCACGTCTTTCTGCTGCGGCCGGATCGCTACGTCGCAGCCTGCATCAAGGTCGATGAGCTGGAGCAGGGTGCAGCGAAAATCGCCGCGCTGGTGGCGGGGACGTACTAGCGGTCATTCCGGGCGCATGCGTCAGCATGCGAACCCGGAATCCAGATAATACTGCGGTGTAAGGCGCTGGATTCCGGGTCCACGCGCTTCGCTCGTGTCCCGGAATGACGGCGGTTGTTGCTTTACTTCCCGATCGCCGCGCGGACGCGGGGCATGACCTCTTCGGCCAGCAACTGCATCGAGCGTTTGCCGAGCGCCGGGTCGACCCATTCCATGCCGGCATAAACGAGTTCGCCGAAGTCGCCGGTCATCTCGCGCAGCTTGAGGATCTCGTCGACCACCTTGTTGACGCTCCCGTAGATCACGCAATTGTCCATGATGTAGTCGTGCGTGATCTCTTCGTCCGGCTGTTCCTTGTACTTCTTGAACACGTAGACGCGGCCGCCGCGGCGCATCTTGGCGCCCATCTGCTCGAAGTAGAAACGATAGGGGCTCTTGGCGTCGTCGCGGCCGTAACGCTGCGCGATCTTGTCGTCGTCGGCGACGAAGATGTTGCGCGCGACACGCCAGTCGCTGACATTGGCCTTGGCGCCGGCTTCTTCCTTGCCCTTGGCGTAGTTGGTCCAGTGCGACTTGAGATGGTTCGGCAGCAGGAAGTTCGCCGACAGCGGATGGAAGTCGCGCTTGCCCATCAGCACGACGCCCGGCGAGAACGGCGCCACCACGGTGCCGACGATTTCCGGCCGCGGCTTCTGATACGGCCTCGGCATGATGCCAATGCCCAGGTCGAGCGTGGCGGTGCGGGCGGTCGAGACCTTGTAGCGATTGTTTGGCAGGTCGATGTTGTAGGGCGGGTCGCGCTGCCAGATTTCGAGAATGACATCGATGGCTTCAGCGAACATCTTGTTGCGGTCTTCGTCGAGGGTGCCGAGCGCCTCGGCGTCCGAGGTCAGCGCGCCGGGGCTGATGCCGAAAATAAAGCGGCCGCGCGACAGGTGGTCGAACATCGCCGCGTTGGCGGCGACCACGGTCGGGTGGATGTGGGAGAGGTTGGTGGTGCCGGTGGCGAGCTTGATGGTCTTGGTGTCGGAAATGAGCGTCGCCAGGAACACGGTGCTGTTGGTCACCGTTTCGCAGCCGTCGGTCAGATGCTCGCCGACGAAGGCGTCATGGAAACCGAGCTTGTCGCACAGAATGATTTGCTCACGATCCTCCTGCAGCGTGTCCGCCCAGGGCCGGCCCATCGGGTGCACCGGCATCGTGAAGTAACCCAACCGCATTTCCATCTCCGCCTTACAAATTGCGTGCGCAAACTAGCCCATCGCGCCCACGGATATGTAAGGGTTTTACGCCGCCAATGTCCAGTTTGACGGGGCGAAAACTTCTATTGCCGCAATAGTTTGCGGGATCGTGGCCTGCTCGCAATGCGGGTTTTTCCCCTGCTACCCACAAGCGGGGCAGTGCGTTTATGACAGTCCTGCTACACGACTACGATTGCCGTTGGGCTGAGGCCGATTCGGGGTTGAGGAGTTCCGCCATGATGCGCTGGTTCAAGGCTTTGATGCCGAAGGAGGAGCGGTTCTTTGACCTCTTCGCGCGCCATTCCGAGGCCGTCCTGGCCGGCGCCGTGGCGCTCCGCGCCATGCTGGAAGGCGGCGACGCCATCCTGACCAACTACCAGACCGTTATGGATCGCGAGCAGGACGCCGACGACGTCACCCGCGAGACCCTGATCGCCGTGCGCCGCACCTTCATTACGCCGTTCGACCGCGGGAATATCCGCGACCTCATTACCGCGATGGACAACACCATCGACCAGATGCAGAAGACGGCCAAAGGCATCCGGCTGTTCGAGGTGACCGAATTCACGCCGGAAATGAAGGAAATGGCCGACGCCATCGTCAAGTGCGCGCAGTTGATGCAGGAAGCCATCCCGTTGCTGGGCTCGATCAGCACCCACGCCGTGCGCATCAGCGATCTGACCGCGCAGATGTCGGCGCTCGAAGGCCGCGCCGACGAGTTGCACGACATAGGCCTCAAGGCCTTGTATCTGAACAACGGCAAGGCCAATGCCATGGGCTTTTTCATCGGCAACGAAGTCTACGATCACCTCGAGAAAGTCGTCGATCGTTTCGACGACGTTGCCAACGAACTGCACGGCATCGTCATCGAGCACGTTTAAGCGTCGTCGCGGAGTAGCGCGCCTATGGATGCCGTCTTGTCCACGCCGGTGCTGTTCGGGTTGATCGCGGTCGCGTTGATCTTCGATTTCCTCAACGGCCTGCACGACGCCGCCAATTCGATCGCGACCATCGTGTCGACGCGCGTGCTGCGGCCGCAATACGCGGTGGCCTGGGCGGCTTTCTTCAACTTCATCGCCTTCCTGTTTTTCGGGCTGCATGTCGCCAATACGCTCGGCACCGGCATCATCTCGGCGAGCGTGGTCGATCCGCAGGTGATTTTCGGCGCGCTGACGGGTGCCATCGTCTGGAACCTGATCACCTGGGGGCTGGGCATTCCGTCGAGCAGTTCGCATGCCTTGGTCGGCGGGCTCGTCGGCGCCGGTATGGCGAAAGCGGGCGTCTCGGCCATCGTCTGGCACGGCCTGATCCCGACCACGGTGGCCATCGTCGCCTCGCCTTTGGTCGGCTTCATTCTCGCGTTGTTTCTGGTGCTCATTCTGTCGTGGTTGCTGCTGCGCCGGACGCCTTACGCCATCGACCGTACCTTCCAGCGCCTGCAATTTGTGTCGGCGTCGCTGTATTCGCTCGGCCACGGCGGCAACGATGCGCAGAAGACCATGGGTATCATCGCGGTGCTGTTGTTCTCGCAAGGCCAGCTCGGCAGCGAGTTCTACGTGCCATTCTGGGTGGTGATTTCGTGCCAGCTGGCGATGGCGCTCGGCACCTTGTTCGGCGGCTGGCGCATCGTGAAGACGATGGGTTCGAAGATCACGCGGCTGACGCCGATGCAGGGTTTCTGCGCCGAAACCGGCGGCGCGCTGACCTTGTTCGGTGCGACCTGGCTCGGCATTCCTGTGTCGACGACGCACACGATTACGGGTGCGATTATTGGCGTTGGTGCTGCGCGCCGCATGTCGGCGGTGCGCTGGGGTGTCGCCAACAGCATCGTCATGGCCTGGATCATCACGATCCCGGCTTCGGCCGCGATTGCCGCGCTGTTCTACTGGCTGAGCGTGACGTTCAAGTAATTACGCGGCGACGCGGGCGAGGAAATCCTCGACCTCGTGACGCAGCTCGGCCGCGGCCGCTTCCACCGCTTGCGAAGCGGTAAGCACGTTTTCCGCCGACTGGCGCGTTTCGGTCGCTGCATTGGCGACGTCGTCGAGCACGGATACGACAAGCTTGGCACCCTCGGAGGCACTGGCGACATTTTGCGAAATCTCCGAGGTCGCGGCGCTCTGCTGAATGACGGCGCTCGACACCGCGGCGGCGTAACCGTCGATCTCCTGCATGCGGCCCGTGATGCGGCCGATGGCCTGCACCGCGCTGCCGGTCGCGCCCTGCACCGAGGTGATCAGGGTCGCGATGTCTTCCGTCGCCTTGGCGGTCTGCACCGCCAGCGACTTCACTTCCGACGCCACGACCGCGAAGCCCCGGCCGGCTTCACCGGCGCGCGCGGCTTCGATGGTAGCGTTGAGCGCCAGCAAATTCGTTTGTCCGGCGATGTTGCGGATCAGCTTGATGACGTCGCCGATTTTCTGCGCGGCCTGCGCCAGCGTGCCGATCTCGCGGTTAGTGCCTTCGGCCTCGCCGACGGCGGTGCGCACCACGCCGGTCGTGGCGTCGAGCTGGCGGCCGATATCGCCGATCGACCCGCTCAATTGATCGGCGGCGATGGCGGCGGTCTCGACATTGGCGGAGGCTTCATTCGAGGCCGATACCGCGCTTTCCGCGCTCTGCGAGGTGCGGGCCGAATTGGACAGCAGCGTCACGGCGGTGGACCGCATCGCGCCGGCGCCCTCGGTCACCATATGCAGGTGCTCCTCGACACGCTTGCGGAACGCGATGATCGCCTGTTCGATCCGGGCGCGTTGCTCCTGCTGCTGGCTCATCGCGGCGCGCTCGCGCTCCGCCTCGCGCCGTTCGGTGATGTCTTCGTGACTGCCGACCCAGCCGCCCTGCGGCATGGCGCGGTTGATCACCGCGATGGTGCGTCCCCCCGGCGATTTTATTTCCGTCGTCGTGGTCTTGCCCGCCGCCATCGCGGCGAGAAGGTCGCGCCGGTATACTTCCGGATCGGCGAGGAAGGTGCCGTTGGCGGAGCGATATTTCAGCATGTCGGCGATGCTGGTGCCGGGCGCCGTAATTTCCGGCGTCAGCCGGTAAACCTCGATGTAGCGCTGGTTACAGATGACGAGGCGCTCGTTCTTGTCGAACATGCAGATGCCTTGCGTCATGTTGTCGAGCGCGACGCTCATCAGCGCGTTGCGTGCGCGGTAGCGCACTGCCGCGATGGTGGCGGTGATGGTCATGGCCACAGCCGCGATGCCGATAGCGGCGAGCAGCGACTGCGACAGGGGCTGGGATGTGAGGAAGAGCAGCGCCGCAATACTGGCGGCGAATACACTCAGTCCAGTCAGCGCGACCGGCCGCTGGTCGTGCCATGTGGCGCGTGCAGTCTTGACGTCGTTCATGATCAACCCGGGCTAGTGCTGAACCTATTCCCCAACCCGTTGTTTTGCGGTTAATGTCCGGTGACCGGCTTCTTAACAAAAACTTAAAACACGGGGGGATGGGATGCGGGTTGCCTGGATTTGCTGCGCCTTGCTGGCTTTCGCGCCAGCGGCGGCGCGGGCGCAAGCGGATTATCCATCAAAGCCCGTGCATATTATTGTCGGTTTCGGGCCAGGCTCCGCCGCCGATCTGACCGCGCGCGTCGTCGCGCAGCGGCTGTCGACGACGTTGGGCCAGCAATTCATTGTCGAGAACAAGCCGGGCGGCGGCTCGACGGTGGCGGCCGAGCAGGTCGCCCGCGCGCCGAAGGACGGCTACACGCTGCTGATGGGATCGGTGGCGATTATCATCAACGGGCTGATCCAGCCGAGCCTGAAGGTGAATTTCGTCGACGACTTCGCGCCGATCACGCAGGCGACCGGCTCCGGCAATATCCTCGTCGTCAATCCGTCGATCGGCGTCAGCAACGTCGCCGAGCTCATCGCGCTGGCGAAGGCGAAACCGGGCCAGCTTAATTTCGGTTCTTCCGGCTTCGGCACCTCGCCGCACATGACCGGCGAGCTGTTCAACATCGTCGCCGGCACCAAGATCGTCAGCGTGCACTATCAGGGCAGCGCGCAGGCGCTGACTGATCTGCTCGCCGGCCGCATTCAGGTGATGTTCTCGCCCGCCTCGACGGTGACGTCGCATATCGAGAGCGGCACGATCAAGGCACTCGGCACGTCGGAAGGCAAGCGCAGTCCGTCGGCGCCGAATATTCCGGCGGTCGCCGAGACCTTGCCCGGCTTCGATACCAGCCTGTGGTTCGGCTTCGTCGCGCCGGCGGGCACGCCGCAACCGGTCATCGACAAGCTCTCCGCCGCGATCAACGAAGCGCTCAAAAACGAGGAGGTCGCCAAGCCGTTGCGCGCCGCGGGCCTCGACATCATCGGCGGTACGCCGGATGCGTTCGCGAAGGTGATCGCGAGCGAAACAAAGCAATGGGACCGCGTCATCGGCGATGCCGGTCTGCGCAAGCAATAGGAATTGGAAATGTCGAAACTGCGTGCGGTCGAGTGCCGCGAATTCATCAAGGCCGTGACCGAGAAGGCCGAGGAGATGGGCGTGCCGGTGTCGATCGCCGTGGTCGGGCCGGAAGGCTATCTCATCGCGCTGGAGCGCATGGACGAGGCCGGCTTCATCACACCGGATACGGCCATCGCCAAGGCCTTCACGGTCGCGGCGATGCGCTCGATGTCGCCGCGCTTTCCCGACGGCCTGACGATCCAGCACTGGTTCAAGGAGCGCAATCCGCAATTGCTCATCGGCCTGTCGGCGCTCACCAATGGCAAGATCGCGGCCTCCGGCGGCGGCGCGCCGATTTTCCGCGGCGCCGAGATGGTCGGGGCTTACGGCGTCAGCGGTGGCACATCGCAGCAGGACGAGGTCATGGGCAATTACGCCCGCGCCAAGGTCGGCTGGGCGCATGAATCGACCGTCGAACCGAACGATGACGTGAAGAAGCACATCAACGAACTCTATGCCAAAGCCGGCATCACCGACCGGAAGCTTTAAGCGATGGATTTTTGCTCCCTCATCCGTCACCCTGAGGTGCGCGCCAACGACGTTGGCGAGCCTCGAAGGGCGACGGCCGCGACATTCGGGCCGTTCATCCTTCGAGGCTCGCTGGCGCTCGCACCTCAGGATGACGGACCGGAAATATGAACCAGCCTTCGCGCGCCTCTGATTTCGCCGACTGGACCGGCCGCGTCGAAGACGACGCGCTGCTGCGCGGACACGGCCGCTACGGCGACGACGTCAAGCCGGACGGCGCGCTGGTCGCCTATTTCGTGCGCTCGCCGCACGCTTTTGCGAAGATTACCAAGTTCGACACCGCCGCCGCCAAAGCGGTAAGGGGCGTTGCCGCGGTGCTGACCGCCGCCGACCTCGAAGCCGCGCACTATCACTCGATCTCGCATCCGCATCCGATTCCCGGCCGTGGCGGGCAAAAGCCGGTGTCGCCGCATCGGCCGGTGCTGGCCGGCGACCGCGTCATGCATGTTGGCGAACCGGTGGCGATGGTGGTCGCGGCGAGCGCGGCGATCGCGCAGGACGCCGCCGAGCAGATCGTCGTCGAATACGAAGAATTCACGCCCGTCACCGACGTGCGCGAGGCCATCAAGTCCGGCGCGCCGCAACTCTGGCCCGATGCCGCCGGCAATATCGGTTTCGACTGGTCGGCGCCGGCCGATCAGGACGGCAAGAAACAAGCGGCGCTCGACAAGGCCTTCAAGGAGGCCGCGCATGTCGTCAAGGTCGAGCTGATGAACCAGCGTCTGGTGGTCGCCTCGCTGGAGCCGCGCACGGCGTCGGCGAGCTACGACGCCAAGGCCGACAAGTTCACGCTCCGCTGCGCGACACAGGGTTTCGCCAGCGTGCGCGCGCAGGTCGCCGGCGCGATGAACGTCAAGCCGGAGCAGATGCACATCGTCACCGACGATCTCGGCGGCGCCTTCGGCATGAAGGGCTGGTGCTATCCGGAATATGTCGCGATGCTGCATGCGGCGCGCGAGCTGAAGCGTCCGGTGCACTGGGTGTCGACGCGTTCGGAAGCTTTCCTCACCGACAATCAGGGCCGCGACTCCTTCTGGAATGCGGAACTGGCGCTCAGCAAGCGCGGCAAGTTTCTCGGTCTCAAGGTCGATTGCATCGGCAATATGGGCGCGTACTTCACCGGCGTCGCGCATTTCTGCGTCACGACGCATGTTTCCGGCTGTCTGCCGACGGTCTACGACGTCCCAGTGGCGCAACTGAATTCGCGCTGCGTCTTCACAAACACGCTGCCGACCGGACCGTATCGCGGCGCCGGCCGTCCCGAGGCGAGCTATCTGATGGAGCGGTTGGTCGACGCCGCCGCCGCCGCGACCGGTATCGATCCGGCCGAATTGCGCCGCCGCAATCTCATTGCGTCGGAGAAGATGCCGTACACGACCGCGTTCGGAAACACTTACGACAGTGGCGATTTCCCGGCGGTGTTCGAGCGCGCATTGACGGCGGCTGACTATGAAGGCTTTGCCGCGCGCAAGAAGGCGGCGACGAAAAACGGCAAACTGCGCGGCATCGGCATCGGCTGCTATCTTGAGATCGCCGGGGCGTTTCCCGAGGAAGCCGCGCGCATCACATTTCCGGGCAATAAAAAGGTCGTGGTCAGCGTCGGCGCCGGCGGCAGCGGGCAGGGCCATCCGACTGTGTTTCCGAAAGTCACGGCGCGGCGTCTCGGCATCGATGCGGCGGCGGTGACCTTGTCGTCGGGTGATTCGGAACGCGACGTGCCCGGCTTCGGCGCGGTCGCCTCGCGCTCGGCGATGATGACCGGCGGCGCTATCGCGCGCTGCACCGATCTGGTGCTGGAGAAGGGCAAGCGCGTCGCGGCGCTGCTGCTGCAGGCGCAAGAAGCCGACGTCGATTACAAGGACGGCATGTTCAGCGTGAAGGGCTCAAATCGCGAAGTGTCGCTGTTCGACGCCGCCGAGCGCGCCACCGAGCTAGCGCGAGCCGGCACAATTCCCGAAAGTCTCGACACGCAGGCCGGGGTCAAATGCGCGCCGTCGTTCCCCAACGGCTGCCACATCGCCGAAGTCGAGGTCGATCCCGACACCGGCGCTGTCGATATCGTGTCCTATGTCGCCATCGGCGATTCCGGCAATCTGCTCGACCAAACGATCGTCGAAGGCCAGGTGCATGGCGGCGTCGCGCAGGGTCTCGGCCAGGCGCTGACCGAAAGCACGATCTACGATGCCGGCGGGCAGCTCGTGTCCGGCTCGTTCATGGACTACGCCATGCCGCGCGCCCACAACATGCCGGCGATGAAGATCGAGCACCACGCCATCGCCTGCAAAACCACTCCGCTCGGCGTGAAAGGTACCGGCGAGGCCGGCACTACGGCCGCGCCGCCCGCACTTCTCAATGCGATCCTGGATGCGCTGCCGGACGGCGCCGTGCTCGACATGCCGGCATCGCCAGATCGCGTGTGGCAGGCGTTGCGGAAGGTGAAGGCGTAGCTCCGCTCATTCCCGCGAAAGCGGGAATCCAGGAGCCAAACCCGATAAAGGTCATTGTGGCCCTGGGTCCCCGCTTGCGCGGGGACGAGCGGACGATCGCTACTGCGCCACCTCGATCTTGACCTCGGTCGTGATCGCCTCCCAGCGTTTCATTTCGTTGCGCAGCCAGTTCTGGGCTTCCGCCAGTGATTTGTGCGGCGCCGGCACCATAGACTGCTTCTTGATCTTTTCCTGAAGCTCCGGCGACGCCATGGCCTTCAGCACCAGCGCGTGCAAGGTCTCGAGAATCGGCTTGGGCGTATCGGCCGACGCGAACATGGCGTTCCAGGCGATGGTGCCGACGTCGGGATAACCGGCTTCCTTCATGGTCGGCACGTTGGGATATTCCGGCAGCCGCCCGTTATTGACCACCGCCAGCGGCGTGAACGTGCCCGCCTGGACATGCGGCGCACTGCTGGCGACGTTGAGGAACGCGACCTGCACGTCGGCGCGCAGCAAATCCTGAATGACGCCGGACGCGCCGTTCTTGTTCGGCACCGCAGCCATGTCGAGATTGCCGGCCTTCTTGGCGAGATAAGCCATGTCGTAGTGCGGATATGACCCTGCTCCGACCGTGCCGTAATTGACCTTGCCGGGATGCGCCTTGGCGTAGTCGACCAGTTCCGGAATTGTCTTTACCGGGAAGTTGATCTTGGTCGCGGCGACGAAGGCCGGCACGTCGATCAGATTGGTCACGGCGGTGACGGTCTTGAGGTAATCCGCCGGCATTTTGCTCTTGTAGAGGATCGGCGCGATCGTGTTGGTCGTCACGTTGCCGATCATCAGGGTGTAGCCGTCGGGCGCGGACTTCACGAGCTCGTCGATGGCGAGCAGGCCATTGGCGCCGGGCTTGTTGAGCACGACGAAACCCTGGCCGGTGAGTTTCTGGAATTCATCGCCGACGAGGCGCGCGGTGATGTCGGTAGCGCCGCCGGGCGCGTAGGGCACCAGCACCTTGATGGGCCGGTTCGGATATTTCTCCTGCGCAGCAGCGGGCCCCACACCCACCGCGACAAGAGAAACGGACACGCAAGCGGACAGCAGCAAGCCAAGTTGCTTCAAGCCAAGACGCTTCATCGGTATCCTCCCTGTATTGTTTTGTTGTTTGTTGCCGGAGGTCTTTGCCCCCTGCGTCGTGCAGTCTCCTTGGTCGTCAGGTTTTGAGTGCGAGCCGCGCGAGACGATCGCTCGCGCGGGAGAGAGTGAGCTTACTGCGCTGCCATATCGATCTTGACGACGCTGGTGATGCCTTCCCAGTGCTTCATTTCACCAGCGAGCCAGGTCTTGGCTTCGGCGAGGGACTTGCTCGGCACGATGTTGAAGTTCTGCTTGTTCATCTTGTCGATCGTGTCCGGCTCCTTGAGCGTCTTCTGCACGGCGTCGAACAGGGCCTGCTGCACCGCGGGCGGCGTGCCGGCCGAGGTGAAGATGGCGTTCCAGGCGATGGTGCCGACGTCCGGATAACCCGCTTCCTTCATGGTCGGCACGTTCGGATAATCCGGCAGCCGTTCGCGGGCGACGATCATCAGCGGGCGGATCTTGCCGGCCTGCACCTGGCCCGCGGCGCTGGCGACGTTCATGAACGCCGCCTGGATATCGCCGCGCAGAATGTCCTGCACCATGCCGGCCGCGCCCGCCTTGTTCGGCAGATGCTGCATGTCGAGATCGCCGGCCTTCTTGGCGAAATAGGCCATATCGTAGTGCGGATAGGAGCCGACGCCGACGCTGCCGTAACGCACCTTGCCCGGATTCTGCTTGGCGTAGTCGAGGAACTCCTTCGGCGTCTTAGGCGCGAAATTATCCGCCGTGGTCACGGCGAGAAATTCCGGCACGTCGATCAGGTTCGAAATCGCGACCATGCCCTTGAGGTAATCGACGGAGAGCTTCTTCGGAAACAGAACCGGCGTGATGGTGTTGGTCGAGACGTTGCCGACCATCACGGTGTAGCCGTCCGGCGTTGCGTGCAGCACTTCCTCGATGGCCAAGAGACCATAGGCGCCCGGCTTGTTGATCACGACCATGGGCTGGCCGGTGACCTTCTGGAAGCCGTCGGCGACGATGCGTGCGGTGATGTCGGTGGCGCCGCCGGGCCCGTAGGGCACGATGACCTTGACGGGACGGTTCGGGAATTTCTCCTGTGCGGCTGCGGTCGCCACGCCGAAGGCGGTCGCGAGACAAGCGGACAGCAGCATCAGGCTTAGACGCTTCATCAGTTCCTCCTGGGAATATTTCGTTGAATGCCGGGGGTCTTTGCCCCCGTGCGTGGATGAATCGGCAGGCGTTGAAGGCTTAAGCGGCCTTGATGCCTTGCAGGCCGTAGGATGCGTCCTTGCAGGTGAAGAACACGACATCGGCTTCCGGCGTAGCGCGGCCGTCGTGCAACGTGTTGGCCGGGATGTAGACGACGGAGCCCGCCGGCGCGTCGCACTTCTTGCCGCCGATCGTCGCCTGGAAGGTGCCTTCGAGAATGTAGATCCACTGCTCGTTGGGATGCGAATGCAGCACCGCGCCGGTGCCGGCTTTCATGCGCATGAGGCCGACGATGATGCGGTCGCCTTCGACGCACGGGCCGTGCGCGGTGGAATAGTCCGGTCCGCCCTGAATCTTCGCAACGGTGCCGAGATCGAACACGTATTCGCCTTCACCGGCGCGAACGGCGCCGGGCGTGCGTGCAGCAGCTTTATCGGACATTGGCGTCCTCCCTGGTTGTGTGCCGATTAACGGCTTGTTGTTGGGCCAAATGCTACTGGACCCCCGGAGGCAGCGCTAGGGGTGCCGGTGTCGCGTTTCATCATGGTTCGGCCATGGTCTCCCGCCATTCCGTCATCGTGAAAACTGCCGATTTGGAGCGCATTCAATGATGTCAGCCCGCCTTCGTGTTCCCGCCGCCGGGCTGATCGCGGTTGCCGCCGTGCTGGCCGGCTGCTCGTCGACGACCGAGACGGCCTACGTGCCGAAAGAGGAACCCGCGTTCTATCGCGACCTCGGCAAGCCGGGCGCCGTACTCGACACCGCGATGGCCGCCTCGATGATCTCGGGCTACCGCACCAACAACAATCTGCCCGCGGTCACCATCGATCCGGAACTCACGCGGCTGGCGCAGGCGCAGACCGAGATCATGGCCAAGCGCGACAAGCTCGGCCATGACGTCGGCAAGCCCTTCGTCGCCCGGCTCAAGGCGTCCGGCTACAACGCCAAGGGTGCGGCCGAGAACATCAGCGCCGGCTATCGCACGCTCGCCGAGGCCTTCTCCGGCTGGCGCGATTCACCACCGCACCGCGCCAACATGCTGCTCAAGGGCGCGACCAAGATCGGCATCGCCGCGGTCTATACGCCGTCGTCCAAGTACAAGGTGTACTGGACGCTCATTCTGGCCGAGCCGGACGAGCGGTAGGCACAGTTGTCGTCCCCGCGAAAGCGGGGACCCAGCCCTTCTTTGGAAAAGAGCTGGATTCCCGCCTTCGCGGGAATGACAAGTGGTGAGCGCTCGCCTAGCCTCACGCCCGCCATGCCGGGCACCGTTCGCGACTACGACCAGCTCTATCAAGATTTCCGCTGGAATATTCCGGCGCGCTATAACATTGGCATCGACTGCTGCGACAAATGGGCGGCGCAGGACCCGAACCGGCTCGCCATTCTGCATGTGCGCGGCGACGGTGAAGACCGTATCAGCTTCGGCTGGCTGCGCGAGACCTCCAACAGATTGGCGAATGTGTTGCGTGCGCAGGGCGTGGCACGCGGCGACCGCGTCGCAATCTTTCTGCCGCAGGCGCCGGAAGTCGCCGCCGCGCACATGGCGATCTACAAGCTCGGCGCCATCGCGCTGCCGGTGGCGATTTTGTTCGGGCCGGATGCGCTGAGCTATCGGCTGCAGAATTCCGGCGCCAGGGCGCTCCTCACCAATACACAAGGCCTCGCCAAGCTTGCAGAGGTCCGCGATGCCGTTCCCGACCTCACTTGCGTGCTGTCAATCGACGGTGCCGCCGACGGCGCGCAGGATTTCACGTCGCTGCTGTCGCGCGCGTCATCCGACTTCACCGCCGTCGATATGGCCGCCGACGACCCGGCGATGATGATCTACACCTCGGGCACCACGGGCCAGCCGAAAGGCGCGCTACACGCGCATCGCACCTTGCTCGGCCATATGCCCGGCGCCGAACTGCCGCATTATCCGTTTCCGCAACCGGGCGACAGCTACTGGACGCCGGCCGACTGGGCCTGGGCCGGCGGTCTGCTCGATGTGTTGCTGCCGTCTCTGCATCACGGCGTGCCGGTGGTGGCGCGCAAGTTCGACAAGTTCGATCCGGACGAAGCCTTCGCGCTGATGGCGAACGCCGGCGTGCGTAACGCTTTCATTCCGCCGACGGCGTTGCGCATGATGCGTGCTGCGCCGAGCCCGCGCGGCCGTTACGATTTCAAATTGCGCTGCGTCGCGTCGGGCGGCGAGTCGCTGGGTGTCGAGGCTTTGGAGTGGGGCCGGTCCGCCTTCGGCATGACCATCAACGAATTCTACGGCCAGACCGAATGCAATCTGGTCATCGGCGCCTGCGCGCAGCTCGGCGCACTGAAGGTCGGCAGCATGGGCAAGGCGGTGCCCGGCCATGTCGTTGCCGTGATTGGTCCTGACGGCGAGCCGTTGAAGCCGGGCGAGGTCGGGCAGATCGCCGTGCAACGGCCCGATCCCGTGATGTTCCTGCAATACTGGGGCAAGCCGGAGGCGACGCGCGACAAGTTCATCGGCGACTGGATGACGACCGGCGATCAGGGCGTCATGGACGAGGAGGGGTGTTTCACTTTCGTCCGCCGTGACGACGACGTCATCACCTCGGCGGGTTTCCGCATCGGCCCCGGCGAGATCGAGGATTGCCTGATCCGCCATCCGGCGGTGGCGCTCGCCGCCGCGGTCGGCAAGCCGGACAAGATCCGCACCGAGATCGTCAAGGCCTTTATTGTGCTGAAGAAAAACTACGCGCCGTCGGACGCGCTGGCCGCCGAAATCCAGAGCTTCGTCAAGACACGGCTGTCGGGCCACGAATATCCGCGCGAAGTGGCGTTCATCGACGACATGCCGATGACGACCACAGGCAAGGTGATCCGAAGGTTGTTAAGGGAACGCGCATAGAGCTGGGTGTCGGCCACCGTCATTGCGTGGAGCGCAGCGACGAAGCAATCCAGACTGCCGGTGCGTGGGACTCTGGAGTGCTTCGTGGAGCCTGTCCTCGGGCCGGTAAAGCCGAACCCGCGGGCTCGCAATGACGAGTTAGTAAGTTATTTCGTGTGAACTCAATGATCCTGTAACCGCCAGGAGTAATTCCTCTCGCGCTCGGCCTGCTGTTGCTGCCGCTCCTCAGCGG
>CAIYTE010000006.1 GCA_903929045.1 uncultured Hyphomicrobiales bacterium | reverse complement strand
GCCGAACCGGTCGCCGGCCAGGAAGGCACCGCGCAGAACCTCGCCTTCCCGAAGGTCGAAAGCGATCCCTACCTGAACGAAGGCGCCGCCCAGGCCCGCGGCCTCGGCTCGGCCAAGGGTCTGCGCGCGATCGCCGCCGTCAAGATGTTCCACGCCGGCGGTAACAACATCATGGGCGCGCGTGCCGCCTCGACCGAGTTCTTCGGCGAGCGTCATCCGATCACCCAGCTGTTTACCCCTCGCGCCTTGGTCGTCTCGGTCGGCGCATCCGGCGGCTTCATCGTGCCGCCCGATTACATGAACGAAATCATCGAACTGTTGCGGCCGAAGACGGTCGTCCGGTCGAGCGGTCCCCGCGTCATTCCGATGCCGCGCGGCACCATGACGTTGCCCAGCCAGACGTCGGCGGCAACGGCGACCTATCAGGGCGAGACGACGGCGATCACCGCCAGCCAGCAGACGGTCGGCCAGATCATCGCCAGCTATAAAAAGCTTACGGCGCTGGTCCCGGTGACCAACGACATGATGCGCTATGCGGATCCTGCGGCCGACGCCTTCGTCCGCGACGATCTGGTCAAAGTCATCGCCCTGCGCGAAGACTTGGCCTTCATCACCGGCGACGGCACGGCGAACTCCCCGCGTGGCTGGCTCAGCTTTGCGAACGGCTGGGCGCTTGCCAACGGCGGCACGGCCGGCAACTGGCTGACGACGGCAAACTCGACCGCGGCCGTCGATGGCCCGGCCGGCAACCCGCTGACCGGTAATAACGGCGGCAACTTCATCACCTCGACGCTCACCTTCAACCTCGCCACGGTGGCGACCGAGCTCGGCGGCATGGTGCAGAAACTCGACAGCGCCAACATCGAAGACGACAAGCGCGTCTGGTTCATGAACCCGCGGTCGAAGAACTACCTCTATAACGTGCAGAACTCGCTGGGCGTCTATGTCTATCGCGACGAGATGAACCTCGGGAAGCTGCTCGGCTATCCCTTCAAGACGACGACCCAGATTCCGACGAACATCTGGGACACCACGGGCACGAACAAGGATTGCTCGTTCGTCTTCCTGGTGGAGATGACCGAGGACATGATCCTCGACAGCATGAGCCTCGAACTCGCCGTCACCCGCGAAGGCAGCTACATCGACAGCAGCGGCACCACGGTGTCGGCCTTCCAGAACGACCAGACGCTCATCCGTGCGATCGCCGAACACGATCACCAGATGCGCCACGACAGCGCCGTTGCTGTCGCGCAGTTCGTTCGCTGGGCGCCGCAGATCACCTGATAGCGCTCCTCCGCTGACCCCGGCCGCTTCGGCGGCCGGGCGTGCGGTTCCACGGCGTACCCATTTCAAATTCTTGGAAGGAATTCCTCTATGTCCAATATCGTCAATATCCGCAATCTCGCGGAAACCATCGACCTCAAGGCGATGTCTCGCTCGCTGGTCTTTACGGCCGGCGGCGCGTCGGATGCCGCGACCTTCACCGGTCTTTCGATCGATCGCGAAGCCTTCGGCGCCGGCTCGCTGTCGCAGTCGATGGACGTCGCTGTTCCCTACGACGTCACGCTCGGCTCGGGCGCGACGCTGTCGATCACCTTCGACCTTCAGGACTCGGCCGACGGCGTCACCTGGGCGGACTTCCGCACCGAGGCTGCGACCGTCTTCGCCACCGGCCCGTCGGGCGGCGGCGCTGTCCAGGGCGTGGCGCGGATGGCTCTCGGCGGTTCGAACGTCCCGCCCGGCGATCCCGGCGTCAATCTCGGCGGCGCGCGGCGCTTCATCCGCACGCTGATCGTTCCCGACTTCAGCCGTGCCGGCACCGACACCGGCCTGTTGTCGGTGGTCGGCGTCTTCGGCGGCTTCGATCGCCTGCCGGCTCCTCAGATCTGATCGCCTCTCGGATCGACCGCGGCACCCCTCGGGGTGCTGCGGCGTTTCGACCATCTTCTCGGCATCGGGGAAATGGTCGAGACGCCGCAAAAAGGGAACATCGTCCATGTTTATTCTGCCGACCTATCGCCGTCCGCAACGGTGTCAGGAAATGCTCGACAGCATCTGCCTCGCCGTCCCAACGTCGCCGGGAATGGTCATCGTCGATGGTGGCGATCCCGAGGAATATCGGGACCTTCGTCTTCCGCCTGGATGGACCGTTCACGTCAGCACGCGGAACCTGGGATTCCTGGGCCGGTTGCGCTGGTTTTTCGAACGTCATCCCGACCTCGAATGGTATGGCCTATTGCAAGACGATCTGGTCATCCGCACGGCGGGTTGGGATGTCGAACTACGCAACGCTGCTGGCCGCACCGGCTTCGCCAGCTGCAACGATCTAAGCCCGACGGGCGATGGCCGCATGGCCGGCGCGCAGGTCTTCGGTGGCGACCTTCTCCGCGCGCTGGGCTGGTGGGCCCCTCCTGGCCTTCACCACACCTATTGCGACAATGTCTGGGAGCATATCGGCCGCACGCTCGGCAACTGGAAGACCTTGAAGACGGTCATCACCGAGCATCGGCATGCCTTCAACGGCAAAGCGCCGATCGACGCCACCTATCGCAAGGCCTATGGCCGGAACGACGAGGACAAGGCGACCTTCATGCGTCTGATGTCGGGGGAAATCCCGGCCGCCATCCGGCACGCGAAGACGACCCTGTTCCCGGCTGCGGTCGCCTCTGAGGAGGCCCGGCTCGAGCGCGTCCGGTCCCGGTCGGTCATGCTTTGCACGCCGATCGCGCGGAACCCGGTCTGGCAATACACGCTGTCTTATGCCGAAACCTGCGTCCTGCTCGATAAGCTGGGGGTGCGATTCGCCAGCAAGTTCGTCGTCGGCTCCTCGAACCTGCCGCGGGCGCGGAACGTCCTCGTCGCTCGAGCGCTCGCCGCTGGCTTCGACAGCATGATCTTCATCGACGACGACATGGGATGGAAGGCGAACGACATCGTCCGGCTGCTGGCCTCGGAACAGTCGGTCATCGGCGGCGTCGGCCGCAAGAAGGTCGAAGCGCAAAGCAAAACTGCCGACATCTGGTGTTGCAAGTTCTTCGAAGGCTGCGACCGAGGCATGAATTCGGACGAGATGGGTAACATCGAGGTGCATCGCCTCGGCACCGGCTTCCTGAAGATCGATATGTCGGTCTTCCGCGCGCTCGCCGCGGCGCATCCCGAATGGAAGCGCGACGGCTCTGACGACATGGAGCCCGAGGTTCGGAAAAACTATTACCAGTTCTTTAAGTTCGACCAGGACGAGCAAGAGATGGGCGAGGACTTCGTCTTTTGCGACCGCTGGCGCGACGTCGGCGGCACGGTCTGGATTGATCCCACGATCAATCTCATCCATGTCGGCGATAAGGCCTATAGCGGCGCCATCATCGACGTGATGGAAGACGCCGGCGACCAACGCGAACACAAGGAAGCTGCGGAATGACGAAACTCGTCGAATTCATCCGGGCGATGGCCCCCTTTCAAGTCGGCGACACGCGCGCGATGCCGGACGATCTTGCCGACAAGATCATCGAATCCGGCGACGGGGTCGAGAAGGCCAGCGTCTTCAGCGCGGCTGCCAAGGGGCCGAAGAAGTATTTTGGGCGCGGCAAGGGCGCGGCTGGGGCATTTTGACCGCGAACGCCTCGCTCTCCGCGCAGTTCGCGCTGGGCGATGTTCAAATCTGCCTTGAAGTCCTCGACGACCAGTGAGTCTCAGCATGCGTCGTGCCGTCCTTTCCCTCTTCGGTCTGATCGCCTTTGCGCTGGGCGGCTGCTCTGGTTTGCAGCCGCCGGCGCATGGCGTCGAAACGGTCCAGACGGCACCCGTCGCCTACCCCGACAAGGGGGGCCAGCAATGGCAGACGACGCCGCGCGGGACGATGTTCATCACACCGCCGCCGACGAACCCGAAGAGAAGCTTTTAATGTCCGTCGAAATCATCACCACTGTCACGGCCCCGGCCGTCGCGGTCCCGCCGGGTCAGCCATACGATCTGACGACGCTCGACGTCCTGAAGAACGAACTGAACATCACAAAGTCCGATCAAGATCAGTTCCTGTCGCGCGTGCTGGCGCAGACCTCGGCGACGATCAATGCGTTCTGCAATCGGGTATTTCAGGTCGAAGGCCTGACCGACGAATTCTACATCCAGCAGGATCCCTACCCGAACCAAAACCCGGCCGGGATTTTGCAGCTGCAGCTGTCGCGCTGGCCCCTGATCCCCTCCATTCCGACGGTGACCCAGCAGACCGGGAAGACCACGACGCAGACGCTGACCCTCGGCAGCGACTACAAGATCGACGCGACGAAGGGTTGGCTGATCCGGCTGAATAATTTCACCGGCTTCGCGACCTGCTGGGAGGCCATTCCGACCAGCGTCTCTTATCGGGCCGGCTTCACCCAGCAGATCGTCAACGAGGCGAAGACCATCCCGGCAAGCGGCGCCTATCAGGTCACGGTCGCGAACGCCTCGGCCTTCGCGCTGGACAACGGTGTCCTCTTCGCCGACACGCTCTTGCCGCTGGTCGCGGTCGCATCGAACCCGGGCGAGGGGCAATATGCGGTCGCCAACAGCATCTATGTCTTCAACGTCGCCGACGCCGGGCGCGGGGTCCTTATCAGCTATCTCTTCGCTCAAATCCCGTTCGACATCGTCGATGCCTGCCTTCGTCTCTCGACGGCGCGCTTCACCGCCCGCGGACGCGATCCGAACCTGATGGAGCGCGATCAGCCTGCCGGCGGCATCGGTCGGGAAAAATGGTGGGTCGGCGGTGCGCCAGGCCAGATTTCGTCGCTGCCGCCGGAAATCGAAAATATCTGCGAGCAATATCGCGTTCCGGTCGTCGGCTAAAAAGGGAACCCATGAAACTCCGCGCTTTCACCGTCGTTTGGGGCGGGTATGTCGATTTCTTCGAACGGGGCTGCCTCGCGTCCTGCCTCTGGCCGCTCAATCTGCAAACGCTTCGCCACGATGCCGATGTCTGGGACATCTTCACCGCCGCCGCCGATGTCCCTCGCATAGAGGCCGTCACGGCGGCGCTGCGCATTCCGGTGCAATGTCACATAGTCCCGACTGATCGCGACCCGGCGTTGGTCTTTAAGGCCTGCCTGATCGAAGAGATGCGCCGTTGCGTTCATCACAATCAGGCGCTGCTGATGGCGGTCCCGGACTCGATCTTCGGCGACGGCACGCTCGAAACGCTGCTCATGCTCGGCCAGCCGAAAGACGTCTGCATCGCCGTCCCCCATGTCCGGGTCGAGGCCGAGGCTTTCCTCGAGACGTTCGATGGGGCCATTCCGCTCGACAATCCGGCCCTCGTCGCCGCGTCCTTCGCGGCGTTGCATAAGACGTGGGTCGAGGCCGATGCTGATCGCCGATCGACGAATTCGTTCTGCAGCGGCGTTTCGTGGCGCGCGCTGGGGCGTGGCCTCTATTCGGTCAGTCATCGCCTGCCGACCGCCTTCCTGGTCAAGCCTCTCCCCTCGGACATCGAATTCTTCGTGGCGCAAAAATATGGCGGCGCCTACGACCATGTCTGGCCGTCGAAACTGGTCAAGGAACAGCGCCATCGCGTCGTCGGCTCCTCGGACGCGGCCTTCGTCGCCGAGCTCACCCTCGCGGCGGAAAACCACCCGCCCGAGCGGCTGGTGGTGCCGGGCGAACCCGACTATTTCAATTGGGAGCATGAACACAACGTCGTCAACCGCAACACGGTCAGCATCTTCCGGGCACGCGATGCTTCGTGACGACGGGTTCTGGATCCTGCCGACCTATAAGCGTCCGGCCAGCTGCCAAGAGGCGCTGGACGCGATCGACCTCTGCAGCGTCGAGACGCGCGGCGTCGTCCTGGTCGATGGCGATGCGGACCCGGCCTATCGCGATCTGCAGCTGCCGGTCGGCTGGGACATCGAATTCCACGCCGACAATCTCGACCTTGGCGGCCGGCTGAACGGCTTTTATGACGCCCACCCGAACCTAAGCTGGTACGGCATCATCGGCGACGACCATCGGGTCCGCACCCAGGAATGGGACAAGATGATGCTCGACCGGACGACGCCCTTCGCGGTCAGCTATTGCGAGGACGGTTGGCGGACGCCGAAGCATCTCGCCGGCGCGCAAATCTTCGACGGGGGTCTTCTTCGTGCCTGGGGGTTCTGGGCGCCGCGCGGGCTGCGCCATTGCTACATCGACAATTTCTGGAACGACATGATCCGCGCCGGCATGGGCGTCACCTTTTGCGGAAACGTCCTCGTCGAGGAACTTCACGACGGCAACGGCAAAGCGCCAACCGATGAAACCTACCTGCACGGTCGCGCATCGGTCACGGCCGATCAGCGGGTCTATGACGCCTTCAAAGAAGGCGGCGGCATTGCAGCCGCTGCGTCGGCCATGAAGACCGCACGATCGACCGCGCGCGGACCGAGGACCTGACGCATGGCTGTCAGCATCCAGGTCGATGGTTCCCGCGAGGTCGAACTGAAGCTGCTGCAGTTTCCGCAGCGGCTGCATGAACGGCTCTTGCCGCTGATTACCGAGTTAACCGAACAGCTCTATGGCGCCGTCAAGGCTGCCGAACCGAACCGGTCCGGGGCGCTTAGTACCTCAACCCAGATGAAGATGACCGATCGGCCGACCCGCATCACCGGCACCGTCTTCATCAATGCGGACTTCGCCAAGGCTTCGGCCCTCGAATATGGGGCCTCGCGCGCAACGCAGGTGAAGGCGCATATGCAGCGGCTCGATCATGTCTTCTCGCGGCTGATTTCGCCGGTCGAGGCGCATGTCGGGGCCTATAACCGGACTCCGAACATCCGCGAATATAATTTCCTGCGCGGTCCGCTCGAGGCGATGAGCAGCGCCGCAGTCGATAGCATGCGCGCCGTCATTGACGAAGTGATCGAGGAAGACTGATGTTGCCGACCCCATCACCGCGACGCGAAACGATCATGCTTGCACTGCAAGCCGCCATCCTCGCGAAGGTGCCGTCTTCCTTCGTCGGAAACACGGCCGCCGGCAACCCGCAGATCACCGGCATTCCCGATACGACAGGCCTGTTTCCAGGCCTCCCGATTGCAGGCGGCACCACGCCCGAACAATCGCTCATTCGGACGATCGACGGCCCCAACGCGCTGACGGTCACGATCCCGCCCACCGGGGATGCGACGGGCGTCGTTTTCGACACCGGCTTCGGCACCATCTCGCGCCGCGTCATTCCGTGGACGGATAACCCGCCGCAGCCATGTCTCTTCCTCATCAATGAAAGCGACGACTACCAGGTCCGCACCCAACAGCCGCCGATCAGGACGATGAAGATCGAAGTCATGATCTATACCGACGTCGGCAGGGACAAGAGCATGGCGGCCGGTGTCACGCTTAATAATTTCGCCGATGCGCTCGACGCTGCGATTCCTTATTCGGACAGCCAGTGGGGACGCAACACGCTGGGCGGCATCGTTCAGGATTGCCGCATCAATGGCGCGATGGAATATTATCCCGGCGACCTGGCGTCCCAGGCGATCGGCGTCGCGACGGTTCTAATCACCATCCCCTGACCTATCGGGGGCCTGTCCCGTTTTTCTGCATCATTTGAGGACCTAAATCATGTCGCTCCCCGACGGAAACGGCCAAGATCACATTGACGACGACGAGCGCACCGCCGGCGGCGACGATGGCGCGCCGGCCGCTGCGCCGGCCGAGGTCGAACCCGACGAAATCGACGTCCTCGTCGATCGCTGGTTCGGCGAATATTCCATCCCGAACCATTTCGAGGTCGCGCGCAGTGCCTTGAAAGAACGCCTGAAGGCCTGGCGCGCGAAGGCCTGATCTTTCGAACCGGGCTTCGGCCTATCCGCGCCGCGAGGCGCTTCATTCCCTTTGATGGAGTATCTGCATCATGTTCGTTTTCGGCTCTGGCGTTCTGTTCGGCAAGCGGACCGACATCTCGAACGCGACCCCGCTCAATTTCGGCCTCGTCCAGGAAGTCTCGACCGACCTGTCCTTCGATACGAAGATGCTTTATGGGCAGTACGCCTTCCCGGTCGCGATCGCGCGCGGCAAGGCGAAGTTCACGGCAAAGGCCAAGATGGCCCGCGTCTCCGGCCTCGTCATGGCGAACCTGTTCCTCGGCGTGACGCCCACCGTCGGGCAGGCGCTGACCGCTTTCGCCGAGCCTCATTCGGTGGCGTCGTCGGGTGCTTTGACCATCACCGTGACCCAGGCAGCGACCTTCGTCGAAGACTGGGGTGTCGTTTACGCGGCCACGGGCCTGCCGCTGACGGTGGTTTCCTCGGGTCCGACGCTCGGCACCTATTCCGTCAACCCGGTGACCGGTGTTTATACCTTCTCTGCGGCCGATGCCGGCGCTGCGCTGCTCTTCAACTACACCTATTCGACGACGACGGCCGGCACCCAGCAGCTGACCATCATCAATCCCCTGATGGGTACGACGCCGACGTTCGAGGCGCAGCTCTATACGACGTTCAACGGCCTGCCGATGAACATCAAACTTTTCCAGTGCGTCTCGAGCAAGCTGTCGCTTGGCACGAAACTGGACGACTTCATGATTCCGGAAATCGACTTCGACATCCTGGCCAACGCCGCGGGCAATGTCGGCACGATGTCCTTCGGCGACGTCTCCTAAACGAACGCGGTCGGCAGGGCCTGGCTCGAAGCCTCGCCTTGCCGGCGGCCGATCTTCTCGCCGGCGTCGGCCCCGGCCTTGAAAAAAGGAAATCCCCATGACGATGACGGACGGCCTCTTCCAGGTTCTCTTGGGCGGCAAGACTTACGATTGCCCGCCGATCACTCTCGGGCAGATCAAGGAAATCGCGATCGGCCTCGAGATGGCACAGCGCGGCAACCCTGCCGACCATTTCGAGGGTGATATGAAAATCCTCCTCGCGGTGCTTCCGAAGGTCGATCCGGCCGTCGATCGCGCCTTCCTCGATACCGTCGAGACGACGCGCGTCGAGTCCCAGCTTGCGGTCCGGGCCATCCTTATCGCGTCCGAATTCCTGAAGCCGAAGGAAGACCCCACGGGGGAAGCCGTAGCGGAGGAAACGGCGCAAAGCGCCTAACCTCCGCCGAATGGATCGACTACGCCTACGGGCTGCTGGCGACGGCCTGTAAGCTTAGCGAGAAGCAATGCGATGAGACGACGCTGATGCATTTCCGGCGGCTCGAGCGGTACTGGGAAAAGATGCCGCCCGAGCATGTCATCGGCCGGACGACGATCACGATCAAAGAGCGCGCTGAAGAGGGCGTCCCGATGACCCGGATCGGCGGCGACCTTCGCAGTGACGCCGACAAGAAGATCGCGGCCGACCATGCGAAGAAAATGCGCGCGCGCGCGCCGAAGATCGACCTAGAAAAGCAAAACTTCGGCGCCTTCGTCGATGCTATCCGCAAGCGCGGCGGCAGTTTCGGTTTCGATGACCTTCGGCAAGTGGGATAGATGGCCTCAAATCTGAATGTCAAAATCACCGCGGATGAAGCTGACCTAACGGCCCGCATGGCCGTTGCGACGGCCGAGACGCGGAAATTCAACGCCGAACTGCGCACCACCGCTGCCGCTGTCGCGGAAGCTGGCTCGGCTGCCGACGAGACGCTCAAGAACGGGCTTCTCGCGGCAGCCGAAGCGGCGGCCGTCGCACGCAAAGAGGTTGCGGCGCTTCGTGCCGAAATCAACGAAGCCGGCGGCGGTATCGCCGGCATGAAGGGCGCAATCGAAGACCTGACGGCGCCGATAACCGCCTTCACCGGTCTGATCGGTGTCGCGAGCGAGGCGCTGCTCGTCGGCTTCGGTGCCGAGAAAATCAAAGAGGTCTTTGAAGGGGCGATCGAGGAAGCCAACCGCTTCAACGTCGAGGTTTTGAAGCTTTCGACCGCCATGGGTTCTTCCCTTGAGGATGCTTCGGTCCTGGCTGCCGGCCTGAAGCTGGTAGGATCCTCGAGCGACGAATATGGCGGCATGCTGCTGAAGCTCGAGCGGCAGATCAAGACGAACGAAGTCGCGGTCAATGCCTTGGGCATAGCGACTAGGGATTCGAGCGGCCACCTGCTCGACGCCACGACGCTGATGCACAACGCCGTCAGCGGCCTCGAGGAATTCAAGGACGGCACCGATCGCAACCAAGCGAGCCTTTACGTCTTCGGTCGCAGCGCGCAGGAAGCGTTCAACATCTTCCGGTTGAATGAAGAGGTTATGAAGCGCGCGAAGGAAGTCGTCGATCAGTACGGCGGCGCGGTGACCACCGAGGGGATCGAAAAGACCGAGAAGTTCGAGATTGCGACGGGCGTGCTCGGCGTCGCTTTCGATACCCTGAAACGCAAGATCGGCGCCGACCTCATCCCGTCGATGACGGCGTCCGCCTCGGCGCTGACCGACGAGCTCGCGCCGGCCTTCCATACCGTCGATGCGATCATGAAGGGCTTCATCCTCACGGTCGATGCCCTCATTCAAGGGGAAGTCGTTCTATTCCAGGTCTTCGCCCAGGTCAGTAACACAATCGGGACCGGTATCGTCGGCTTGGCCAAGGCTTTTGACGACCTCGGACATCTGCGCTTCACGGAAGCGGCAAATGACATTTCGACCTCTGCGTCAACCGTCAAGGGTGCCTGGACCGCGACCTTCGCCGACATCTCGTCGAAGATGGAGACGTGGAACGCGCGCCGGAAGGCGCTCTTTGATGAGCCCGAGGGTAAGGGCGGTTCGACCATCCCCGGCGGCAATAAGAATTTTGTCGATCCGCCGAATAAGGGCGACCAGGCCAGTGAACTAACGACCTTCCGGTCCAACCTCGCGCAGATGGAGGCCAACTGGGACGGCACCCACACGGCCATGCTGGCCGAAGCCGTCAAAATGTGGGAAGAGGAACTTGCCACCGCCAAGCTGACGTCCAAGGAAGAAATCGAAGCCGAGACGGGGCTTGCCCAGGCGAAGAAGGCGCTGCGCCAGGCCGACGCGACCGAACAGCAGGCGATCGCACGCTCTAACTCGACGGCGGACATCGCGATCGGCCGACAAGGGCTTGAGGCCCGCAAGCAAATCCTTCAGGCGGAATTCGCGGCGAAGCAGATCAGCGCCGCCGACGAATATAACGAACTGCGCGACCTTGCCGCCGCCGAGGAAGCGCTCGACGAAAAGACGCTGCAGGAAGAACTCGCTGGCTTGCAGAACGAACCGGCAAAATATGCCGAGGTCTATAATCAAATCCGCGTCCTGAAGGCGAAGCTGGTCACTGACCTTGCCACGATGGACAAGCAACAGCAGATCAATGCCCAGAAGGCCGCCGAGCAGGAAAGCGGGACGTGGAAGGCCGTCACCTCGGCGATCGGCAGCGCGGAATCAACTCTCATTCAGAGTGTCATCGGCGGCCGGACGACGATGTCCCAGGCGCTGCTGCAATTAAGTTCGCAGCTTGTCACGCGCGAACTCGCGGACGATGCCCGGTACTATTCGACCAAGCTGCTCTATTCGGCGCTGAACATCTCCTCGGAGAATACGCTCGAACAAGGCGGCATCATCGCCCACGCGCTGGCCGAGACGTCGAAGACGGCCGCGACGGGCGCCGGAACGACGACCAGGGCGGCGGCCGAAGAGACCGAAAACACCAGCTTCATTTCCCGCTTACCCTCAATTATCGGCGGATGGCTCGGCGTCGAAACGGCCAAGACAGGTGCCACCGTTGCGGGTGTAACGACGCGGACCGCAGTCGAGGAAGTGGGCGAGCAGGAAGGGGCGTCGATGCAGGCGGCGGCGGGATCAAAAAGCATCATGAACGATGCTTATGAGGCTGCCGCCGGTGCCTATAAGAGCGCTGCGCAAATACCCTTTGTGGGCTGGATCCTTGCGCCGATAGCCGGTGCTGCCGCGTTCGCCGCGGTTGCGGCCTATGACGTCGTTTCTGCTGAAGGCGGTATGTGGCAGGTCCCAGCGGATGGCACGATGATCGCGGCTCATGCGCAGGAGTCCGTCTTGCCGGCTGGCGTCGCGGGGCCGATGCGCGACTTCTTCAGCGACGGCGGTGCCAGCCAGGGCCAAGGCCAGGGCGGCGGTGGTGGCGATCAATATCACCTGACCTTCACCATCCAGGCGATCGACACCCAGACCGGCGCGCAGTTCCTCCGCGACAATTCCGGCCTCATCGCGAACCAGCTCGTCAATGAAATCCGAAACGGCAACCCCGCGATGCGGAAGGCTCTGACCTCATAATGTCAACACAGGTATTTCCCTCGCTGCCCGGCCTTGGCTGGAACGTCCAGCGCACAGAAATGTGGAAGACGCGGGCGCAGGAAGCGATCAGCGGCGCCGAGACGCGCATCGCCGACTGGTCCTATCCACGCCACCTCTGGGAACTGACCTTCGAATTTTTGCGTCAGGCCGGCATGAACATGCAGGCCGCGACCTTTGCCGGCACCACCTATGCCGAATTTTCGACGCTGCTCGGCTTCTTCGATCTGCGCAGCGGTGCCTTCGACAGCTTCCTCTACACGGATCCCGACGACAACACGGTCGCGGGCCAACCAATTCAGAATACCGTCACCGGCGCGACGACGGGCGACGGCTCGACGACGACCTTCCAGCTGCTGCGCGTCTTCGGCGGCTATGTCGAGCCGATGTTCGCGCCCCATACCGTGACGGCTGTTTATGTCGATGGCGTCGTCATCTACCCGACCGGCTACACCGTCTCGGGTTGGGGGACCGCGACGCCTGGCATTGTGACCTTCGTCACCGCGCCGACATCTGGTAAGGTCGTCTCGGCAGATTTCAGCTATTACTTCCCGGTCAAATTCACCGACGACACGATGAACTTCGAAAAGTTCCTGGCGGCGTTCTGGATGAACAAGAGCGTCAAAATTCAATCAATCAAGGTCTGATGAAAGTCTGGTCCTTCCTCTTCCCGGACGACCACTCGCGCCTTACCAGCGCCAGGGTGGCGGCCGACGACAAAAAAGAGGCGACGCAGCTGCTAAGCCGCTGGATGCGCGGCCTCGAGCATGATCCTTTCGACGACGTCGGGGACGACCATCGGATGATCGTGGTCATCATCGCGGTCCAGGATGTCGAGAAGGGCGTGATCTTTACGCGCGCCCGCGAAAAGACGAGCGCGGTTTTTTGAAGCCCGTCGGTCCCGAACTCCTCGCGCTGCTGGCAACCCGCCAATTTTTTTGCGCAGATTTATGGACGTTTTCGGGGGGCAATCTCGGATCGACGACGCTGCGCTATTGCGGCGGCGATCAAAGCCTCTCGGCGAACGGCTTCTTCTATTCCGCCGGGGGCGCAACCGGCCCCTATTTCGATCGCTCGTCGAACAAGGCTAAATGCCATTGGAAGGTCGGGGTCGGCGTTGATACCCTCAGCTTCGACGTCATGCCGGGTTCGGCGTCTCTCTTCGGCGTCCCTTTCCGCCAAGCCGCGCGCAATGGCGTCTTCGACGGTGCCGAACTCATCCTCGAGCGGGTGTTCATGCCGACCTATGGCGACACCACCCGCGGGACGGTGCGCTTCTTCGTCGGCCGGGTGGCGAACATTGATGTCGGGCGATCGGTCTGCACCTTCAGCGTTGCCTCCCATCTCGAACTGCTCAATCTGCAGCTGCCGCGCAATCTCTATCAGGCGGGCTGCGTCAACAATCTGGGCGATGAAGCCTGCGGCGTGGCGCTGTCGTCGTTCAAGACGACCGGCACCGTCCAGGCAGGATCGACGACGGCGCTGGTGCTGGCCTCTCTGGCGGGCAGCTTCCCCTACGGCACGTTCGACCAGGGAAAAGTCACCTTCACGTCCGGCGCGCTGCAATCCCTCTCGGCGACCGTTAAAACCTGCGTCTTCGGATCGCCCTCGCATGTCCAGCTTCTCGCCTTCCTGCCTGGTCCGCCGGCGGCAGGCGATACGTTCTATATTTCCTACGGCTGCGACAAGTCCAACGGCGCCAACGGCTGCGCCAAGTTCGCGAACACCGCGCGCTTTCGCGCCGAGAAGCTTATCCCCCAACCCACGACGGCGGCCTGATGTCCGAAACCGAAGAACGCGCAGCGCTCGTCGCCGAAGCCATGACCTGGCGCGGCACGCGCTACCACGACTGCGCGCGGGTCAAAGGTGCTGGCGCCGACTGCCTGACTTTCCTCGCCGGCGTCTTCGAAAACGCCGGCCTCGTTCCGAAGATCGACATTCCCTATTACCCGCCGGACTGGCACCTGCATCGGGCTGAAGAGCGTTACATGACCGGCCTGCTGCAATATTGCGTCGAAAGCGACCCGGCATCGGCGATCGCGCTCGAGCCGCTTCCCGGCGACGTCCTGCTCTACAAGGTCGGTCGGTGCTTCAGTCATGGCGCGCTGGTCGTCGCCTATCCGCAGATCATCCATGCGGTCAAGAATATCGGCGTCGTCCTCGGCGATGCGCAGCGCGATGGGCGGCTGACGACGATCGGCGAGAATGGCGTCAACAAGGGCAAGCCGCGCGCCCGCCGGCATTTTGCGCTTAGGCGCTGGGTCGCAGCATGATCGGTGCAAGCCAGACCACGAATAAATCGGCGAACCAAGCACCGATCGCCACCGGCATTCCTATTCAGACGAGCGTCAACGGGAAACCGGTGACGCTCGCCTTCGGCCGCCCGCGTCTCGGCGTCAATCTGATCGAATACGGGGCCTTTACGGCGGTTCAGGTGAACGACCCGAGCTCGGGCGGCGGCGGCGGCGGCAAGGGCGGCGACAGCGGATCCTGCTTTGCCGGCGAGACGATCATCTCGACGCCGATAGGCCCCCGTCGCATCGACTCGCTGAAGGTGGGCGATTTTGTCTGGTCGTTCGATCCGAAGACCGGCAGCCAGATCGCGCGCCAGATCACGGAAGTCCATGTTCACGACATGGCGACCAGCGCCGACCGCATGCTGCGCGTCTATGTCGTTCGAAGCCTACTGGGTCAGCTGCTGTCGATCATGCCGCGCCGGTGGCGCGCCGGGTTCGGTGCTTTCCTCGCCGACTTCTCGCCCGACTGCCTGCACCTGACGACGAACCATTATCTCTGGATTGACGGCGCGACGAAGATCGAAGCGCAAGCGCTCGAGGTCGGGCAACCTCTCATCGATGAGGAAGGTCTGCCCGCCTTCGTCGCCGACGTGGTTGCTGTCCCCCAGATCGATCGCACCTTCAACATGACGGTGCCGCCGTATCACAATTATTTTGCCGACGGCATCCTCTCGCACAACGGTTCGGGCGGCGGATCGAACAAGGGCAGCACGACGACGAACTACTACGCCGACCTGGCGCTGGGCGTCTGCGAAGGGCCTATTTCCGGCTACGGTTCACTATGGAAAAGCGACGCCTTTACGTCGGTCGCGGCGGATGGCTGGACAGGCTTCCTCGGCGAATATCCGCAGACCCCTTGGAAGACCGAAGCTTATACCGGGCTGGCCTATATCGGGCAGCTGCAGGCCTATCTCGGCACCTCGGCCAACCTGTCGAACTACAACGTCGAGCCGTTCGCGTTCTTCTACGGCTCCACGCCCTCGACCTATGGCGGCGGCGGCGATGCCGACCCGTCGCTCATCGTGCCGGCGCTACTCAGCAATCCGAAATGGGGTGCGGGCTTCCCGGCCGAGCGCATCGGCACGCTGGTAACGAACGGCGAGACGCATTCGATTCCGGCATCGGGCGCGCATCAGATCACCGTCTCGAACGCCGCCAGCTATGAATTCAATCTCTGCGTCGCGGCGTCCTGGGCAGCGAACGGCGTCTGCCTTGTCTGCGTCGGATCGAGCCCGGCAGAGGGGCAATATTCCTATGATCCGGCGACCGGCATTTACAGTTTCAACGCCGCCGACGCCGGCCAGAGCGTCACCATCCGATATGCTTCGATCGAAGGCTTGGTCGCCTATCAGGAATTCACGATGGCCTCGGGCCTTTGGGTGTCGCCGTTCTATGACAGCCAGGCCGCAGCCTCATCGATGCTCGACGATCTGGTCAAGGCAACCTATGGCGAGGTGGTCTGGACATCGGGCGTCCTGACCATCGTCCCGCGCGGCACCGTCAATGTCACCGGCAACGGCTTCACCTTCACTGCACCGGTCGCGCCGCTCTTCAATCTGGGCGACGGCGATTTCCTGCCGAACACGAACGCGACCGGGACCTCGACCGGCTCATCGAACGATGATCCGATCATCGTCTCGCGCAGCCGACCGTCCGATCAGGTAAACGACATCAAGCTCGAATTCCTCGATCGCGCCAACCAGTACGCGCCGGCGATCGCCGAGGTTAAAGACCAAGCCAACATCGACACCTTCGGCCTGCGCGCGCCGGCATCCCAGACGGTTCATATGTTCTGCGATGCGGCTGCGGCCGCTACCTCCGCGCAGCTGCAGATGCAGGACCAGGCCATCCGTAACACGCACAGCATCACGCTCGACGAGCGGTATTGCGTCCTCGACCCGATGGACATCGTCAGCGAGACGGATGCCGTTCTGGGCATCCTCGGCCAGTGGACGCGGATCCTCGAAATCACCGAAAACGGCGACGGAACGTTGTCCTTCACGGCCGAGGAATACCCGAACGGCATCGGCGCAGCCGCGTCCTATTCCCTGAACACCGGCGGCGGCTACATCCCGAACACGAACGTCGATCCGGGACCGGTCAATCGGCCGTTTCTCTTCGGCATGCCCATTCCGGCGGCGAACATTCAAGGCCTGTCGCTGGGCGTCGGCCTCTCGGGCGGCCCGAACTGGGGCGGCTGCGAAATCCATGTCTCATCGGATGGTGGAAGTTCCTATCGCCGGCTGCCGCCGAACTGGACGATCAAATCGCGCATGGGATTCTCGACGGCCGATTTCCCCGTCGGCGCTGATCCTGATAAGACCCACACGCTGAGCGTCGATCTAAGCGAAAGCGACGGGTCGATGCTGTCCGGCACCCAGGCCGATGCCGATCAGATGAATACGGCCTGCCTCATCCGCGGCCCGAACGGCGACGAATATGTCGCCTATCAGACCGCGACGATGACCGGCGACAATGCCTATACGCTGGGGACGTATATCCGCCGCGGCCTTTACGGGACGCCGATCGTCGATCACCCCTCGGGCAGCGATTTTATCCGTCTCGATACGGGCGTCGCACAGATCAGCTATCAGGCGGACCAGATCGGGACGCCGATGTTCCTGAAGTTCCCCAGCTTCAATACTTACGGTGGCGGCCTCGAATCTCTCGACAGCGTCGAGGCCTATGAAATCATTCTTCCCGAACCGCCGAAGCCGCCCAACGTGACGGGCTTCGGCGGCCAGCAGAACGGCAACGTCGTTAAGTTCGGATGGAATGCCGTCAATTATCCGACCGTCGCGCTGGGCGGCTATTATCTCGCGCGCGCGCCGCAAGGGACGACCGACTGGGCGCTGTTCGAAATCCTTAGCGAAATCGAGCAGGGGACTGAGGTCACGACGGCCGCGCAGCCGGGCGTCTGGACCTATGGCATCCGCGCCGCGAACATCGCGAACATTCCCGGCACCGAGATAGGCCTCTCGCCGCAAGCCGCGCTCATCGACCTGACCATCGTCAACGTGAACGAGGTCATTTACGGCCAGGACGAAGCACCGCTCTGGGCTGGGACGCTCAGCAATCTCGTTCGCCACTACACCGGTGTCCTGACGCCGAAGGGTTCGAAGACGGTCGATCAATACAACGCGATCGCCTCGCCTTCGGCGCCGACACTCTCGGCCGTATCCGGTGGGACGATGGTCCTGCGCACGCTTTATGCGAAGGTGACTTTCGTCTCGAACTCAGGCGAGACGCTTCCATCAAGCGAATCCTCTCTTGCCATCATCCTGAACAATTTGCTTCAGATCGCGAATCCTGGCGCGGGCTCGCCGCCTGCTGGCGCCACGGGGTGGAATGCCTATGTCAGCAATACCTCGGGCAATGAGACGCTGCAGAATATGTCGCCCATTCCTTTCGGCACGAATTGGACCGAGCCGACCTCGGGCCTCGTCGCCGGGGCATTGCCGCCGACCGTCAATTCGACCGGGTGGGACGTCTTTAACATTTTCGTCCCCGACGTGGTCGCGACCTGCAATTACCGGACGAACGCGATCGACACCGGCTATGACGCCTCGCTGCGCGTGTTCTTCTCGGAAAATGCTGGCTTCGGTTTCGACCAGAATGGCACGCCGGATATTTCGTTCGGCCTCGACACCTGGCTGACGGGCCAGACCGATCCAAACGTCTTCATCCCTTGGGACATCGGCGACGTGACGCTGCGCTATCTACGCGGCGAACTGATCTATAATCCGGTCGAGGGCAGCGTCTGTTACATCAACGACTTCATTCCGACCGTCGATACGGCACCGCAGACCGAACAATCGGCCGGCAGTGTCGTCATCGCGGCCGGCGGGACGGCGATCACATTCCCGATCCCCTTCCACAATGCGCCCCTGGTGGTGCCGATCGCAAACAGCACCGGCGTCACCGGGGCCAGCGCCGTCAACCCGACCGCGACGGGTTTCGGCTTCCATATCTGGACGGGCGCGGTCGATTCCGGCGGGACCGGTAGCTGGACGGCGACGGGGGAATAATGTTTTTCGAAGGCAAAAATCTGCATGTCCCCACCTATGGGCTTGTCGTCAACTTTCCGGCACCGTTTGCGACGGTGCCGAAGCTGACCGTCACCGCGAACGATCCCGCTCGCCGTGCCGATTACTCGAACGAAGGTGTCGGGCAATTCAATTTGTTTATCTTCGACATCAATGGCAAAAGTGTCGGCGGGAAAGCCTCTTACAGAGCGAGCGATGAATGACCGCAGGAACGAACCCGACGGCACCGTGGAAACTTCCCATCTCGACAGGTCCGAGTGTCCAGGACCCGACGACCTATAAGGGCAACATCGACGCGACCGCGGTCGTCGCGCAGCGCTTCTCCGATTGCTTCGCGCCGCACGCCGCATCCCCTGCCGCGATGTCGGTCGTCGTCGATGCCGGCTTCATCACCAGCGTCGGGCCTGGTGGCCTTCAATCCATCGCCGAATATGCGCAGCAGACGGTCACGATCACGACGGCGCCGAATTCACCGAACAATCGCATTGATCTGATCGTCGTCGATGAAGGGACGGGCGTCGCGACCGCGATCGCGGGAACGCTAG
>CAIYTE010000005.1 GCA_903929045.1 uncultured Hyphomicrobiales bacterium | reverse complement strand
TCGGCCGTGCTGGGCGCGAGGAAGGCCGCGGCTTCGGCTTTTTGCAGACGCATCAGCCGGAGCATCCGGTGATGAAAGCGCTGATCCTCGGTGACCGCGAAGCCTTCTATTCGAGCGAGATCGAAGGCCGCGAGCGCACGCACTATCCGCCGTTCGGGCGGCTCGCGAGCCTTGTCATCAGCGCCGACGAACGGCATTCCGCGGAGTCGTATGGCCGCGGACTTGTCTCGATCGCACCGAAGGATGAAGGCGTGCTCGTGCTGGGACCGGCCGAGGCGCCGATCGCAGTGGTGCGCGGGCGGCACCGCTTCCGCATTCTTATAAAAGCGCCACGCGCTTTCGATCTGTCGGGCTATGTGCGCGACTGGCTGTCAGCGGCGCCCAAGGCCAAAGGCAGCGTCAAGCTTGAGGTTGATATCGATCCGCAGAGCTTTTTCTAAGCGGCTCGCCGCCGTACAAAATAAAGAGCAGCGGCGATCGTGATTCCTGCGGCAATGCCGGCCAGCAGATTGATGAAGATCGTCAGTAGCAATGTCGCGAGCAGGATGGCCGCGCCGCCGCGCCGATAATCGCTGTCGCCGCGTATCAAGGCCACGAATTCGGCGCGTTCGATCATGTTCCACGATACGACGATCAGCATGGCGGCCAGCGCGGCGAGCGGAATGAAACCGACCAGCGGTGCCGCGATGAACAAGAATGCCAGCAGATAAAGGCAATGCAGCATGCCCGACACCGGGCCGCGTGCGCCCGAGCGCACGTTGGTCGCCGTGCGCGCGATGGTGCCGGTGACGCAGAATCCGCCGAACATCGGCGAGACGATGTTGGCGAGGCCCTGGGCGCCGAGTTCGCCATTGGAACGGTGGCGGCCTTCGCCCATCTTGTCGGCGACCATCGCAGACAACAAAGATTCGATGGCGCCAAGCAAGGCCATAGCGATGGCGTCGGGCAACACTGCCTGCAGCCGCTCAAGGCTAACTGCGGGGATCGAGGGCGCGGGCAACGAGCGCGGCACCTCGCCGAATCGGGAAGCGACGGTGGCGACATCGAGATCTAGTGCGAAGCTGAGTGTGGTCGCCGCGGCGATGCCGATCAGGAAGGCCGGCCAGTCGGGACGAAATTTCCGCACCGCCAAAATCGTGGCGATTGAAAACGCCGCGAGCGCGATTGTCGTCCACTTCAGTGTGGGGAGCGCGTCGCGCAACGCCACGAGCTTTGGAACTAGGTCTGGCGGCTCATGTGTAATCGTCAGCCCGAGTAACTCGCTGATCTGACTCGCCGCGATGATCACCGCGATGCCGGCGGTAAAGCCGACGATCACCGGATGCGGAATATAACGGACGTAAGTGCCGGCCCGCAGCAGGGCGGCCGCGATCAGAATGACGCCTGACATCGCCGTTGCAAGCGCGAGGCCGTCATATCCATGCCGCGCCACGACGCCGGCGACGATGCCGATAAACGCGCCCGCCGGGCCGCCAATTTGAAAACGGCTGCCGCCGAGAAAAGAGACAACGAAGCCACCGGCAATCGCGGTGTAGATGCCCCGCTCGGGCGAAACGCCCGATGCGATGGCAATGCCCATCGACAGCGGCAGCGCCACGACCGCAACCGTCAGCCCGGCGAGTGCGTCGGCACGCAAGTCGCGCCAGCGGTAGCCCTCGCGAAACACGGTCACGAGCTTTGGCGTGAACTGCGCGAGAAAGCCGGGTTGAGGCGGGGCGGATGGGTGCATGGCAGCCGGACTTGGGAAGTCTGATGGTCTCAGGACATCATCTGTCCGGCAACTCCGGGATTGCCCTTAGGTGCGCTCAGCCGGTGCCGACCAGCATGCGGATGATCAATGTCGCGCCGGTGCCGATCAGTACGAAATAAAGCACGCGCAAAAACTGTTCGCGCGTCAGGCGCAGCGTGATGTGATGGCCGAGATAGATGCCGGCAATCATCGCCGGCAACAGACACGCGGCGAGGATGAGGATCGTCCAATCGCTGTAGAGCCCGGCACCTGCGAAGATGATGACGCGGGTGAATGTGCTCAGCCCGATCAACGTGCTCTGCGTGGCGCGGATGGCATCTTTGTCGGGGAGCCGGCGGCCGAGATACATCGCATAAATGAAGCCGCCGCTGCCGAACATGGCGCTGAAAACGCCGCCAATGGTGCCGAACACAAGCACCCACGGCCGCTTCAAAACGCCAGCGGGCGGTGGCGCGATCAGGCTGTAGATGGCGTAGCAAACGATAAAGATGCCAAGCGCCAGCAGCATCGGCTTCGGTGGAATGATCAGCAACAAATAGGTACCGATCAGACTGCCGACAATCATCAACGGCACGAGGCGAACGAGTTCGTCCTTCGCCACCTTGTCGCCGAGGCGCACGCCCATCACCACGGCGGCGAGACAATCGAGGATCGCGAGCAGCGGAACGATCGCTGCGACAGGCATGACGTGCGCCAATAACGGCGCGGCAATCAAGGCTGTGCCGAAACCGGCAATGCCGAAGATGACGTAGGCGGCGATGAGTGCTGGAACGGCAATCAGAAATGTTTCGAGCGATGGCCAGGGCAGCGATGCGATGAAGGCGGCCATTGGTGTGCCTCAGGTGCGGGGTTCCGGCCGTCGCGTGTTCGGTTGCAGCAACACACAGGCGGCGGCGATGAAAATAAGCACGAAGCCAACGATGTCCGGAAGGGACGGCCGTTCGTGCAAAAATAGGGTCGAGGCTGTGACGCCGATCACCGGCACCAGCAGCGCGCCGATCGAGGCAGTCGTGGTCGGCAGCTTCGCCACGATGGCCCACCACAGGAAGTGCGCCAGGCCGACGCCGAAGATGCCGACATAGAGAACGGCGATGATCGTCTCATGTCGCAGCGGCCAGACATGGGGTGCGCCTTCGAAGATGAAGTTGCCGGCCGCGATGAAGAAAAATCCGAACAACAATTGCCATGCGGCATTGGCCAAAGGCTCGACGGTCGCCTTGACCCATTTCATGTAGACGGTGGCGAAGGCCCAGCCGAGCGCGCAGGACAGTGAGAGATAGACGGTCGGCGGAAAGCCGTTGGCGAACAAGGGCCACACCAGAATGCCGAGGCCGGCGACGCAGACGACAAATGCGATGCCGCGGATGCGGTCCAGCTTTTCGCCCAGCATCAGCCAGCTCAGCACGGTGGCCCAGATCGGCATTGAGTATGTGATGATGATGGCGCGTGAGGTGGCGCCGCTGGTTTGGGCGAAAGCCGACAAGATCTGGAACAAGGCGACGTTGCAGAAGCCTGCGACGGCGATGTGTTTGGCCTCGCCCCGCGGCACTTTGAGGCTGTGGCCGGACAGGATGGCGGCGGTAAACAGCGTCACGGCGCCGAGGCTGCACCCCAAGAAACGCAGGCTCCACGGGCTCAATTCGGGCAGGGCGAAAGCCGCGGCGATCCAGTTGAGGCCCCAAGCCAGGGCCAGAACTAAGACGAGAAGCTTGGCTTTACCGGCGACACCGGCACCATTCTTGGCGACATCGGCGCGATTCCCGGCCTGAGCCTCTCCCTGCGACATTCTGCCGTCCCTTTTTGGACCGGCAGCCGGCATTTTGGCCCGTTCGGTCGCCGGGCAACCTATCGAGGTCCGGTCCGGCTGGCGAGGTATTGCACCGATGCAGATTCGCACCCCAAACGGGATTTCCCGAGGCCTGCCTTGTTGCACCGCGATTGCCGCCGTGTTAGCTAGCCCTCGATTTTAACGAAGGTTTCCGGCGGCCTTGGGCGCGTCGTCGTGGACCGGAATTCCCTCAAGGATTCCAACAGGTTGCGCTGCCATACGCGGCGGTCTCCAGCTTGTAAATTTCGTAACGCTCACGAGTGTGACAGTGGCAGGCAAAGACTCGATTATTTCTGGAATGGCCGGGCGTTACGCCGGCGCTCTGTTCGAGTTCGCGCTTGAGGAAAAAGCCGTCGAACAGGTCAAGAAAGACCTCGAAACCTTCGACGCCCTGATCGGCGAAAGCGTGGATCTCAACCGTCTGGTCCGCAGCCCGGTGTTCGGCGTCGATGAGCAGCTCAAGGCGCTCTCCGCGATCCTCGACAAGGCCGGCATCAAAGGCATCGCCGCGAATTTCCTGCGCGTCATCACCACCAACCGCCGTCTCTTTGCCGTGCGCGACATCGTGCGCGGTTTCCGCGCGCTGGTGGCGAAACAGCGCGGCGAAGTCAGCGCGCAAGTCACCGTCGCTGAAAAGCTCAATGACACCAATCTCGGCGCCCTCAAAGACGCGCTGAAGTCCGTGACCGGCGGCAAAGACGTCGACCTCGACGTCAAGATCGACCCCGCCATTATCGGCGGCCTGATCGTCAAGGTCGGCAG
Source organism: uncultured Hyphomicrobiales bacterium (assembly GCA_903929045.1). Taxonomy (GTDB): domain Bacteria; phylum Pseudomonadota; class Alphaproteobacteria; order Rhizobiales; family Xanthobacteraceae; genus Pseudolabrys. The sequence goes on along the minus strand of CAIYTE010000005.1, from coordinate 510 downwards.
CCGCATGGTCGATAGTTCGCTCCGCACCAAGCTCAATGCAATCAAGTTTGCGATGAAAGAGGCACGCTGATGGATATCCGCGCCGCAGAAATTTCCAACATTCTCAAAGAGCAGATCAAGAATTTCGGCCAGGAAGCCGAAGTTTCTGAAGTCGGCCAGGTGCTGTCGGTCGGCGACGGCATCGCGCGCGTTTACGGTCTCGACAACGTCCAGGCGGGCGAAATGGTCGAGTTCGAAAACGGCGTGCGCGGCATGGCGCTGAACCTTGAAAGCGACAACGTCGGCATCGTTATCTTCGGCTCCGACCGTGAGATCATGGAAGGCCAGACGGTCAAGCGCACCGGCGCCATCGTGGACGTTCCGGTCGGCAAGGGTCTTCTGGGCCGCGTCGTCGACGCGCTCGGCAACCCGATCGACGGCAAGGGCCCGATCCAGGCCGACAAGCGTGAACGCGTCGACGTCAAGGCGCCCGGCATCATCCCGCGCAAGTCGGTGAACGAGCCGATGTCG
>CAIYTE010000004.1 GCA_903929045.1 uncultured Hyphomicrobiales bacterium | reverse complement strand
CTCCTGCAGCGACATGCGCTGGCGGCTCCACCAGGAGCGATACTGGAACAGGAAGTCCATGCCGGCGATGACCGCCAGCATGGCGGTCACGGCGATCATCATCTTTCCCGCCAGCACGAGGGTGAGCGGCAGGATCGCGGCGGGATCGGTGCGTTCGAGGCCTTCGAGCCGCCCCCACTCGGGCCACATCATTGCGGTCAGCACGCTGCCGAGCAAAATGAGTTTGACGATGCCTTTGAGGAGATTCATCAGCGCCTGTTTTGAAAACAGCCGCTTCACGCCCGCCATCGGCGAGACTTTGGACCATTTCGGCGTGATGCCCTCGTAGGACCACACCAGCCGGTGCTGCACCATGTTGCCCGCCGCCGCGGCGACCATCAGCACCAGGAACGGCACCGCGACCGCCGCCAGCGCTTCGAGCGTGATTTTCTGAAACAGACCGGGCAAGGCCGGTCCGTCGACCCTGATCGCGTGCGCGTTGGCAAGAATCCCCCGCATCGACGTCATCAGGCTTTCGCTCATGGCGCCGCTGAACGTCATCAGGACGAGCGTGCCACCACCAATGACGAACCAGGTGTTGACCTCCTGGCTTTTGACGACGTCCCCTTTTTGCAGCGCATCATCGAGGCGCTTTTGGGTAGGTTCTTCTGACTTGTCTGAATCGTCTTCAGCCATCGTTCCCTCGGATCATGTATGCGGCGCGAGATCGCGCAGCACATCCTCGAGATAACCGGTGAAGGTGCCCATCATGGCACCGATCACGACGATGAGCAGGACGAGTCCAAGCAGGATCGACAGCGGCATGCCGATGAAGAACACCTGCATCTGTGGCATCAGCCTCGACAACACGCCGAGGCCGAGATTGAACAACAAACCGAACACCAGAAACGGCGCCGACAACTGCATGCCGATCTTGAACGAGGTCGCGATCACCCTGGTAATGTGCGCGGCCGCGTCGCCGACCTGCGGCAGTTCGCCCGGCGCGAATAAAGTGTAACTGTCGTGCAGCGCGGCCAGCACCAGATGATGCAGATCGGTGGCAAAAATCAGCGTCAGGCCGAGCACCGTCAGGAAATTGCCGACGATCACGCCATGCTGGTTCTGCGTCGGATCGACCGCCGTGACGAAACCAAGCCCGAGTTGCTGCGCGATGACAAACCCGGCCATCTGCAGGCACGAGATCGCGAGGCGCGCCGTCAAGCCCAGCACGGCGCCGACGACGATTTCCTGAAAAAGCACGACCAGCACCGGCCCGATCGTGTTGAGGTTGACGGTATAGGCGGCCTGATGCGCGGGCAGCACGATCGCGGTGAGCACCAGCGCCATGGTCAGCCGCACGCGGGTCGGCACCGTCATTTCGCCAATGCCGGGCAGCATCATGAGCATCGTGCCGACGCGCGCGAAGGTCAGCAAAAAAGCTGCGGCTAGCACCGGCAGAAATGAAACATCAATACGCATGGTCCGCCTTCCTGGCGTACACGCAGATCAACCGCTGATGATGCGCGCGGCAATCCGCATCATTTCGGCATTCAGCTTGTCTGCCATGAAGGGCAACGCGACGAGTAACGAGACAAAGATCGCGATGATCTTCGGCACGAAGGCCAGCGTCTGCTCCTGGATCTGCGTCAGCGCCTGAAACAGCGAGATCACGACACCGACGGCGAGGCCCACCAGCATGACGGGCGCCGAGACGATGATCAGCGTGTAGATCGCCTCGCGGGCGACATCGAGAACTTCAGGTCCTGTCATTTGATCTTTCTTTCACGTCTTCCCCGCCTTCGCGGGCATGACAGCAGAGCCTAGATCGGCATCTTCATGATTTCTTCGTAGGCCGCGATCACCTTGTCGCGCACCGCGACGACCGCATCGATGGCGACTTCGGTTTCCGCCACCGCGGTGACGACGTCGACCATGTTGGATTTGCCATTGGCCATGGCGCGGCTCTGGGTGTCCGATTTCGCGCCGGTTTCCTTGACGGCATCCATCGCCTCCTTGAGCACGGAGCCGAAACTGGTTTCGCTTTTGGCGCTGCCGATACCCGCGCCAACGCCCGAAAGCGCCGCGGACGGATCGGCAATACGCGCGATATTGGCGTAGGCACTGGCGGCGGCGAGTGGTGAGGCCATGGCGATTTAAATCCCTGAATCAGGCTTTGAGAATATCGATGGTGCGCTGGATCATGCGGCGCGTGGCGGAGATGACATTAACGTTGGCTTCATAGGAACGCTGGGCGTCGCGCATATCGGTCATTTCGACCAGCGAGTTGACGTTCGGATATTTGACATTGCCGTTGGCGTCGGCAGCCGGATGACCCGGCTCGTATTTCAGCCGGAAGTCGGAGGTGTCGGTGCGTACCTTGCCGATGCCGACGGTGCGCGCGTCGAGCGCGCGGTCGAACTCGCTGGTGAAGGTCGGCACCTTGCGCCGGTACGGATCGGCGCCGGGACTGGCCGGCGTCGAGTCCGCGTTGGCGATGTTTTCCGAAATGACCCGCATGCGCCCGGCCTGCGCCCGAAGGCCGGAGGCTGCGATCTGCATGCTCTTGAGAAAATCCATCGTGCTCTCCTCCGCGTCAGGCCGCGGACATCAGATCAGCGTTTGCCGAGTGCGACTTTGAGAAGGCCGAGGCTGCGCGTGTAGAGCGCCGACGCCGCCTGGTAGTCCATCTGGTTGTCGGCGACCTTGATCATCTCGTCTTCGAGATTGACCGCCGTGCCGGTCGGGCGGACTTCGTAGGAGTTCTGCCGGTTGGCGCCGAAGCTCGAAGTGCCGCCGAGCTGGGCCATGTGACCGCTCTCGGTGCGCACCAGCGACACGTTGGAGACCTGCGCCGTGGCCATATCGGTCGGATCGGGGAATTTCGGGGCTTTGAGGTCCTTGGCGCGATAATTCGGCGTGTCGGCGTTGGCGACGTTTTCCGAGAGCACGCGCTGGCGCTCCTGCGAGTATTGCAGCTTGGTGCGCAACATCGAAAAGATCGGAATATCCGTGATCGCCATATTGCCTCCCCGGCAATGCGCCATGCGAACGGCCAGACGAACCGCCGCTAGGCAGACTTTGCCGGGTGTATGGTTAACGGTTGGTAAATAAGGCGAAGGAACCGCCTCATTCCGGTCGCCATTTACCATGCAGAATGTTTGCAAAACCGGGCCTAGATGATATTCGGACCGTTCCCTGTTAAGGTTCTGTTAGGACTCGGGGCGGCAAATAGTGCCGAGCGGTATTAACCATTCGGGCGATTCTCGTCTGAAACGCACGAACGACGGAGCGTCTTAATGTTCGATCTCCTCGGCACGGAAACACCGCTGGCTTTGAAATTCTTCATCGCCTTCGCTGTCGTTCTCGCCCTCATTGGCATCACCGCCTGGATCGTGCGCCGCTTCGGCGCCAACCGACTCGGCGCCGCCGGACGTGGTGGCCGTCAGCCGCGGCTCGCCGTGATCGATGCCGCGCCCGTCGATGGCCGCCGGCGCCTAGTGTTGATCCGCCGCGACAACATCGAACATCTGCTGATGATTGGCGGTCCGACCGATCTCGTGGTCGAACCGAATATCGTGCGCGCCGTCGGCAATCGCGACGTCGCACCGCGCGAGACCGGCCGCGTCGAACCGGCGACGCCGCGCGCGGCAGCGCCCGCAGCCGACTCGTGGCCGCTCGCGCCGATCAATGAACCGGCGCCGGTCGCGCCTGCGCGCAACTTCCGCACGCAGGCGACCGAAGAGCCGTGGCATGCGCCGGAGCCCGGCGCCCGCGCCCGTCCCGCCGACAGCCTGACCGGCCTCGCCGCCGAACTATCGACCCGCCTCAATCCGCCGGAAACGCCGGCACCGCGCGCGGCAGAGCCGCCACCGCGTGTTGTGGCTGCGCCCGCTTTGCCGCCGGAGCCCGCACCGCAGGACGACAGCAACCTCGCCGACATGGCACAACAGCTCGAAGCCGCGCTGCGCCGTCCAGACAATCGCCCCCCGGTGACCGATCCGCTCGCGGCCGCGCCAAAGCGCGACTACAAGCTGCGTATCGATCCACGCCTCGAACCCAAATTCGATCCAAAGTTCGATACCAAGCCCGAGCCGAAGCTGGACGCCGTGCGCGCCGAGCCGAAATTCGAAAGCCGGCCTGAACCGGTGATTGAAACGCGCGCAGAACCACGCCTGGAGAAGCCGGCCCCGGCTGCCGTCAAGGATCCGTTCGATAACCTTGAAGAAGAGATGGCGAGCTTGCTCGGCCGTCCTTCCGGAAAGACGTGACACTCACTTCCGATCGCCGTGTCCGTCATGTGACGGTGGTGATCGGGGTAGCGGGACTGATCCTCGCGGCGGCGGCCTCGCCCGCGCTCGCGCAGGACATCAGCATCAATCTCGGACAAGGCGGCCAGAACAATGGCCTGACCGAGCGCGTCATCCAGATGATCGCGCTGCTGACGGTGCTGTCGCTGGCGCCGTCGATCATCGTCATGATGACGTCGTTCACGCGCATCGTCGTCGTGCTGTCGCTGTTGCGCACCGCACTCGGCACCGGCACCGCGCCGCCGAATGCGGTCATCATGTCGCTGGCGTTGTTCCTCACCGCCTTCGTCATGGGCCCGGCGCTACAGGTCTCCTATGACACTGGCATCAAACCGCTGATCGCCAACGAAATCACTGCCGAACAAGCGTTCGAACGCGGCGTCATTCCGTTGCGCGCCTTCATGCAGAAGAACGTGCGCGAAAAGGATCTCAAACTCTTCGTCGACATGTCGCGCACCGAAGTGCCGAACTCGCCCGACGAACTGTCGCTGCGCGTGCTGATCCCGGCCTTCATGATCTCCGAGCTCAAGCGCGCCTTCGAGATCGGCTTTCTGTTGGTCCTGCCCTTCCTGATCATCGATCTGGTCGTGGCATCGGTGTTGATGTCGATGGGCATGATGATGCTGCCACCGGTTGTGGTGTCACTGCCGTTCAAACTCATATTCTTTGTGCTGGTGGACGGCTGGAGCCTGGTCGCAGGCTCGTTGATTCAGAGCTACGGGACTTAGCGGCGCGCCTGCACTGCGACCGGCGCCAGCGGCCGGATCGAGCCGGTCGGGGCCATGTCAGGCTTGAGCGGCGTCCCGCTCGGCGGCTTTTGCGTGTTCCCCGTCAGCACCCCTGAGACAAATTGAGGGACTTCACGGAGGGAGGATTTCTGGTTCATCGTAGCCGTAAGGAGCGAAGATGAAACAGAAAT
>CAIYTE010000003.1 GCA_903929045.1 uncultured Hyphomicrobiales bacterium | reverse complement strand
TGTCCTTCTGGAAGTCGGCCAGCGCCACGGTGATCTTCTTCAAGGCGTCGGCGGCGAAGGGCTTGAGGTCGAGCATCGCGTTGTCGGCCAGCGCCTGCTCCAGATAGGGCGTGGCGGTGCGGGCGGCGGCGTTCAGCAGGCCGAAGGCGGCGTCCGTCTCCACCGCGACCTGAAGTTCGGTCAGCCGCAGGATCTGGTTTTTCGTGTCGAGGGACGGCTTGCCCCAGATATTGACGCTGGCGTTGGCGCCGAAACCAAACCAGCTTTTCTTTTCTTTCGCTTTTACGCGCAGCGAAATCAGGATGCGTTCGCCGGCACCGGCAAGGCTGGCGCTGAGCACTTCGGCGTCGACCGCGGCGCTGCCGTCTTCCGGAAAGTGACGGCCCTTGAGCTGCGCATTCAGCAGCTTGCTGAGCGCGGTGAACGGCATGTCGATCGGCACGCCGATGGCGAGCTTGCCGTTCTCCATCGGCGGCACGAGATCGAGCGTGGCCGGGAAAGGGCACTCGGGCTTGGTCTGCGTCGGCACGATCCTGGTTTCGGCCTGGATGCCGACGGCCAAAGTGAGGTTGCGCGGATCGACCTGCGGCTGAGCCGCGGCGGCGCGCACCGGGCGCATCTCCAGCCACAATTGCGGCAGGCCGGTATCGCCGCCGCCGAGCGGAATGGCGCGGCACATCATGGTCCACTGCTCGCGCGCGGCGCGCTCGATGAAGGGATCCGCGCGCAATTTATTGGAGAACGCCGCCACCTGCTCATTGGTGGCGCGGTCGATCAGCGGCTTGGCCTCGTTCGAGACGTTGAGTTTGATGCCGGCGACCGACACCGCGCTGTCGCTGAGCGACACCTGCGCCGTGAGATTGGGCTCGAGCCGCCAGTTGGCAGTCAGCGCCGGCCGCGACGTCACCTGCACCTGGCCGCGGATTTCCGCTTTCTGGTCGAGCACCTGATTGGTGATCTGCCCGATATCCTTGCCCAGTGCGCCGTTGAGCAGGCCGCTGATGCTGCCAGCCAGGTTCCCCGCCACGCCGGCGATCTGGCCGGTGAGCTGCGCCTCGCCGGTCAGCGGAATGGTGGCGATCAGTTCGTTCTGGCGGCCGCTCATCAGCATGCTGCCGCGCTTGATGGTCATGCCGATATTGGCCTGCTTGAGCAGGCCGCTGAGCGGGTTGTTGCTGTTGGACGCCAGATCGCGCGGCGCGGCGTTGTCGAGGCTGGCGCGGATCGCGGGGATCGAAATCGCCACCGGCGCGATGACGGTGGAGGCACGGTTGGCGGGGGGCAGCGGCGTCATCTGCGGCAGTTTGGCCACCGCTTTCTTGGCGTCGCTGTCGTGCGGCAGGAAGGTGTCGAGCGCCCACAAGGTCGCCGCAAAGAACAGGCCGACGACGCAGGCGGCGCCGAACACCAGCCGGAAGCTGCGCGAGCGGCCGAACAAACGGATCGGCGCAGTGACGATATAGATCAGCCTGTCGAGCATAAAAAAATTCCCGCCCGATTCGTCCCGGGCGGGAATCTTAGATCGCTATCCGTTTTGAGGCCAGCGTGGCGGAATGTCTCGTTATTCCGCCATCACCGGAGGCAGGTTGTCGGAAAGAACCTTCGGCGGCCGCAGCCGCACGTAGATCTGCGCGGCAATCAGCAGG
>CAIYTE010000002.1 GCA_903929045.1 uncultured Hyphomicrobiales bacterium | reverse complement strand
GAAGCACGGCCCGAGTTGAAGTGGCCCGCCGATCTTTACCTCGAAGGCTCCGATCAGCACCGCGGCTGGTTCCAGTCGTCGCTGCTCGAATCCTGCGGCACCCGCGGCCGCGCGCCTTACGATGCGGTGCTGACTCACGGCTTCGTCTTGGACGAGCAGGGCCGCAAGATGTCGAAGTCCCTCGGCAACGTGGTGGCGCCGCAGGAGGTGATGGACAACCTCGGCGCCGACGTGCTGCGCCTGTGGGTGATGGCGTCCGACTACTCGGAAGACCTGCGCATCGGTCCCGACATCTTGAAGCATCAGACCGAAGCCTATCGCCGTCTGCGCAATACGTTGCGTTATCTCCTGGGCGCGCTTGAGGGTTTCAAGGTGTCGGAGACCATCGAGGTCGCCAAGATGCCGGAGCTTGAGCGCTTCGTGCTGCATCGCCTGTGGGAGATGAACGAGGCGCTCAAGGTCGCCAACGAGACCTATGAGTTCCACAAGTTCTACACGGCCTTGCACGCGTTCTGCGCCTCGGACCTGTCCGCGTTCTATTTCGATGTCCGCAAGGATTCGCTTTATTGCGATCGTCCCGACAGCATCCGCCGCCGCTCCGTGCGCACGGTGCTGGACCGCCTGTTCCAATGTCTTGTTACGTGGTTGGCGCCAGTGCTGGTCTTCACCACCGAAGAGTCGTGGCAGTCGCGCTACGGTGAGAACGCCGCCAGCGTGCATCTGCAAGACTTCCCGGAAATCCCCGCCGAGTGGCGCGACGATGCCCTGGCCGAGCGCTGGAATAAGATCCGTGAGGTACGCCAGGTCGTGACCGGCGCTTTGGAATTGAAGCGGGCTCAGAAAACGATCGGGTCGAGTTTGCAAGCGGCCCCGATCGTCTTCCTCGATAGCCGCTATGCCGACGTTGAAGACGTCGACTATGCAGAAGTCTGTATTACGTCGGGTTTCTTGATCAAAGATTTCGGCGCGCATTCTTCTCACCCCGATACGTTTGCCCTAAAGGACGAACAAGGTTCGGGGATCGCTGTCGGCTTTGAAAAAGCTTTGGGCGAAAAATGTCAGCGTTGCTGGCGGGTGTTGGAGGAAGTCGGCAAGAGCCCGGCTCACGCCGACATCTGCAACCGTTGCAGCGACGCCGTCGAAGCGGTGCAGGCATGAGCGATTCCACTCAGGCGCCGGCGGTGCGTCCGTTCTCAAAGCTGCCGAGCGCGTTGACCGCGGCGGTCCTCGTCGCCGTGCTCGATCAGGCCAGCAAATGGTGGATCGTCGAAAAGCTGATGCAGCCGCCGCGGATCGTTCCGCTGACGCCGTTCCTCGACCTCGTTCTGGTCCATAACCGCGGTATCACCTTCGGCATGTTCAACAACGGCGGCTCCTTGCAACCGCTGCTGTTCACCGCTCTCGCAATTGTGATCGCGGCCGGTTTGCTGGTGTGGCTCAAGGGCGTCACCCGTTGCTGGGTGGCGACCGCCATCGGCGCCATCCTGGGCGGCGCCATCGGCAACGTGCTGGACCGCCTGCGTCTTGGGGCGGTGGTCGACTTTATCGACGCCCATATCGGGGATTGGCATTGGCCGGCGTTCAACGTTGCCGATTCCGCCATTTCCGTGGCGGTGGTTTTGATCGCTGTCGACGCCTTGTTTAGCGCCAAGGAATGACTACACTCAGGCCATGCACTTGATCATCTCGCCCAAGCGCCGTTCCCCGGCGTTCCGGTTCATCCGGCCAGTCCTCGCGCTCGCGCTTGTAGCGACGTTCGTCGGCGGCTGCTCGACTCTTCGTTCGATCGCCGGCCTCGACAAGAGCAACACACCCGATGAGTTTCAGGTCGTCCAGCGCGCGCCGCTCTCCATGCCGCCCGATTTCGGCTTGCGCGCGCCGACGCCGGGCGCGACCCGTCCACAGGATGCCACCACCACCGATCGCGCCCGCCAGATCGTCATCGATCGTGATACGACGGGCCAGTCGACGGTCCGTACGATTGAGGGCCGCAGCCCGGGTGAGTCGGCGCTCTTGAAGCAGGCCGGTGCCGCCAGCGCGGATCCCAACATCCGCGCCGAAGTGAATAACGAAACCATGACGCTGGCCGATGCCGACAAGCGTTGGATCGACAGCCTGCTGTTCTGGAAGGGACCGCGCGTCGATCCGGGTACCGTTGTCGATGCCGAAAAAGAATCGGCGCGTCTGCGCGAGAACGCCGCGCTCAACAAGCCGGCGACCACCGGCGTCACACCCACCATCAAGAAAAAAAGCTCGGCTCTGTTTGAGTTCTAACGGCGTAACGATACTCACATCAGCGCCGCCTTCGTTGCGCCATAATTCCCCGTCATCTGACACGGCAAGACCGACGCTTTAAGCAAATTCCCGGGAAGAGGTTTCAAGTGCGTCTTCCGTCGTTGTTGTCCCCGCGCCGTTTCATTTCCTTGGCTGCTGTCGTTGCGCTGTCGCTGGCGATCCCGGTGCTGTCCGCGCGCGCGGCGGTGTTCAACCCCGAGACCTTCACGCTCGCCAATGGGCTTCAGGTGGTGGTGGTTGAGAACCATCGCTTGCCGGTGGTCAATCACATGGTCTGGTACAAAGTCGGCGCCGCCGACGATCCGGTCGGCAAGTCCGGCATCGCGCACTTCCTCGAACATCTGATGTTCAAAGGCACCAAGGCCGTGCCGGCGGGCGAGTTCTCCCACATCGTTGCCCGCAACGGCGGCCGCGAGAATGCTTTCACCATGGAAGACGAGACCGCCTATTTCCAGACGGTCTCACGCGATCGCCTCGAATTGGTGATGAAGCTCGAAGCCGATCGCATGCACAACCTCGTCATCGCGCCCAACGAAGTCGACTCGGAGCGTCTGGTGATTTTGGAAGAGCGCCGCATGCGCACCGACAACAGCCCGGCGGCACAGCTCAACGAGCAGATGAGCGCGGTGCTGTTCCGCCGCCATCCCTACGGCACGCCGACCATCGGCTGGATGAACGAGATGGAAGGCCTAACCCGCGCAGACGCGCTCGCCTTCTACCGCCGCCATTACGCGCCGAACAACGCGATCCTGATCGTCGCCGGCGACATCACCGCCGCCGAGTTGAAGCCGTTGGCGGAAAAATATTACGGCACGATCCCGCGCCGTGAGATTGCACCGCGCACACGCCTGGCCGAGCCGCCGCAGATCGCGGCCCGCCGCGTGACGCTGAAGAGCCTCCAGGTGCGCGAGCCGCAAATGACCCGCGTCTATACGGCCCCGGCGGCCGACTCCGGCGCCCAGTCCCGTGCCCTTGAAGTGCTGGAAAATATTCTCGCCGGTGGCTCAACCGGCCGGCTCTACAAAAAGTTGGTGGTCGATGACAAACTCGCGGTCTCAGCCGCGGCCAACTACGACGGCGACGCTATCACCTACGGCACCTTCAGCTTCGCGGTCCAGCCCGCCCAAGGGGTGACCCTGGAGAAAGTCGAAGCAGCGCTCGACGCCGAGATCGATCGCTTGCTGAAAGACGGTGTCACCGACGACGAAGTCGCTCGCGCCAAGGCGCATCTCCTCGACAGTGCCGCCGTTGCCCGCGACTCGCTTCGTCGCGGCGCCTACGCGCTGGGTCTGGCACTGACCACCGGCCGCACGATTGATGACGTCGAGTCCTGGCCCGACCGCATTCAGGAGGTGAGCGCCGCTGATGTGCTCGCCGCCGCCAAGGTGGTGCTG
>CAIYTE010000001.1 GCA_903929045.1 uncultured Hyphomicrobiales bacterium | reverse complement strand
TCGATCCGGTGATGGTCGCGACGTCGGGTGACCGGCTGCTGAAGGACGACGCAATCGTCGCGCTGCGCGAAGAACTCATTCCGATGGCGCTGGTGGTGACACCGAACCTACCGGAAGCCGCCGCGCTGACCAGTATGGCTATCGCGCGCACCGAAAACGAAATGGAAATTCAGGCGCGCGAAATTCTGGCGCTTGGCGCACAGAACGTCCTTATCAAGGGCGGCCACGGGGACGGCGTTGAGAGCGTCGATCTGCTGGTCGGGCAGGGCGACGTCCTGCGCCTCTCGGCGCAACGCATCTTCACCAAAAATACGCACGGCACCGGCTGCACACTGTCGTCGGCGATTGCGGCGCGTCTTGCCAAAGGTCTCGCGCTTGCCGCGGCGGCGCATGATGCCAAGGCCTATGTCACGACCGCCATTGCCCAGACTGATCAATTGCAGGTCGGTCACGGCAGCGGCCCGCTGCATCACTTCTTCGCGCAATGGAGCGACACATGACCACCCGCCGGACCTTCACGATTGCCGCGGCCGCCGGCTTCATCGCCGCGCCGAACGTGGCGCATGCGCAGACCGTCAAATGGCGCATGGTGACGTCGTGGCCGAAGCGTTTGCCGGGTCCGGGCATGTCGGCAGAGCGCGTCGCCGACCGCATCCGCGCCTTGTCGAACGGACGGCTCGATATTGCCGTGTCCGCGGCGGGCGAAGTGGTGCCGGCGTTTGAAGTGCTCGGCGCGGTCGGCGGCGGCGTCGCCGAAATGGGCCATACGGCGGCGTTCTACTGGCAAGGCAAGATGCCGGCGGCGGCGTTCTACACCACCGTGCCGTTCGGACTGACGCCGGCCGAGCATGTCGCCTGGATCGAGGCGGGCGGCGGGCAGGCTCTGTGGGACGAGCTCTACGCGCCGTTCGGCGTGAAGCCGTTCATGGGCGGCAACACCGGCGTCTGCATGGGCGGCTGGTTTCGCCGCGAATTGACGAGCCTTGCCGATCTGCGCGGGCTCAAGCTGCGCTCGCTCGGCCTCGGCGGTGAACTCTATCGCCGCCTCGGCGCCACACCGCAGACCACGCCGCCGGCGGAAATTCTGTCCAGTCTGCAATCCGGCGTCATCGATGGCGCAGAGTTTGTCGGTCCCGGCACCGACATCGCGCTCGGTCTCTATCGTGTCGCGCCGTTCTATTATTATCCCGGCTTCAACAAGCCGAACGGCACCGGCGAGTGCATCGTGTCGCTCGATGCCTGGAACAAACTCCCGTCCGATCTCAAGGCCATCGTCGCGCATGCCTGTGCGGCGGAAGCGAACTATGCGCTGGCCGAGATGGAGCAGCTCAATGCGCGCGCGCTCGCGGTGCTGATCAACGAGCATAAAGTGAAGCTCGCGGCGTTTCCCGACGATGTCGTCGCCGCCGCGCGCAAGCAATCGATCGACGTGCTCGGCGAACTCGGCCAGCGCAGCGCCATCGCCGGCAAGGTGCACGACTCGTATCTGGCGTTCCGCGAACGCAACGCGCCGTGGTCACGCGTGTCGATCGAGGCGGTGCTGCGCGCCCGCGGCTGACGCCGTTTTTGCCAGCCGCGGAGGTATGGTTACCCGGCCGTTAGGGTTAACTGGCCATTTACCAAACTGAGGCAGGATGATGAAGCAGGCGCATATCGCGCGCGTGCACCATTGTCCGGGCTGGTCATGCCGATCACCCGCTGTGACTGAAACGTGTCAGTAAAGGGTCGATCTCACATGCTCACCAATCTCGTTCGCGCCGGCATTGCCGCCTCCGCGCTTCTGGTTGCGCCGCTCGCCGCGCACTCCGCCGATCTCAACCGCAACTACAAGGCGCCGGCTTATGTCGCGCCGGCCTACGCCAACTGGTCCGGCTTCTAAGTCGGTATCAACGGCGGCTACGGCTTCGGCAAATCGAGCTGGTCGGGCGGCGGCTTCACCACCGGCGACTTCGACGTCAAGGGCGCGCAGGCCGGCGGCACCTTGGGCTACAACTTCCAGACCGGCGTCTGGGTCTGGGGCATCGAAGGCGATCTCGACTGGAGCGGCATGAAGGGCTCCTCGATCGGCCTCGAAACCAAGAACGACTGGCTCGGCACCGCGCGCCTGCGCCTCGGCTATGCCGGCTGGAACAACCTGCTGCCGTACCTCACCGGCGGCGCGGCCTTCGGCAACATCAAGGGCACCGCGCCCGGCGTGTCGGTCACCAAGACCAATGTCGGTTACGCCGTCGGCGCCGGCCTCGAATACGCCTTCCTCGGCAACTGGTCGGCCAAGGTCGAATATCTCTACGCCGACATCGGCAAGGCGACCTGCGGCGCGGCCGATTGCGGCGTCGACACCGACATCAAGTTCAAGGCGAACCTGGTGCGCGCCGGTCTGAACTACCGCTTCTAATCCGTCTCGCTCGCGAAACGGCAAAGCCCCGGGGCCATTCCCCGGGGCTTTTTTTATGGCCGCGCGCCCGCGCCGGCAGCCGCGGCCTCATGTCTCAGGCGTGCTTGCCTCAGGCGTGTTTGCGGATCCGCGCCGGGTAATAGCGGTACGGATCGGCGGGCCCGCCGGCGCCGCGTTTTTCGATGCGCGCCGAGGCGACCAGCACATCGCACACCGGCCGCACCTGTTCGCCATAGCCGCTGGTCCCGGACAAGGTCACGGCAATTTGCCGCGCGGTCAGGCCCGGGCGGCCTTTGACGACATCTTCGACGCGAACCAGCGCTGCTTCGCTCATGGAAGCTCCCTTCGCAAAAGGCGGAGCGCAACACGCTCGGTCACGGCCGGGAAGGGCGGTGATGATGATCATGTAAGGCACGGGATCGGAAAATCGAGTGCGCTCTTCATCTATTACAACCGGGACGTTAGGTCCGGGTTCCCGGCGTGGCGTGATTATTTGCCCCGTGACCGGGCGCCGCCTCCAGCGCCGCGAGCCGGGTTTCGAGCTCCTGCACATATTCGCGCAGCCGGCGCGTGGTCAGCGCGTCCGTGCCTTCGCGCACGATGCGATGACATGTTTCAATTTCCTGCCGAAGCGGGAAGCACTTCTCACACATTCGCTCACCGGAAAACTGAAAGGCGGGAGCGCGACCACTCTCAGTCACCGAGGGACGGTGATGGGGCATAATGCCGAAGCGTTATGTTTGGTTCCGGACATAATCGCGGGGCGCCCGGGACGCCTAATGTACGGTGCTCGGCAGACGAAGGCCGTCCATTGGGCCACGATAGGGTATCACCGGAGTGCACAGGTTTCCGCCGGTGACTGAGAGCCATCACGCTCCCGCCCAACGGTGAGGACGCGCGATGGACGCCCTATTGCACGGCAAGCAGGTTCTCATCGTTGAGGACGAGGTGCTCATCTCGATGCTCCTCGGCGACATGCTCACCGACCTCGGGTGCCAAACCATCCTAGAAGCCCACGACCTCGAAACGGCCGTTGCGGTGCTCGACACAAGACTTCCCGAGCTTTGCATTCTCGATCTGAGGCTTAACGACGTGCTCAGCTATCCCGTCGCGGAAATGTTGACCGCACGCGGCGTGCCGATCATTTTCTCGACCGGCTATGGCAAGGACCACATCGGCGGCAGGTGGAACCACTGCCTTACGCTTTTCAAGCCCTATGATGTTTTCCAATTGAATGACGCGATTAAATCCACGTTTCAGCCGATGTAATTTTGGGCTTTCGCGGTGCCATCCGCTTTCGCCAGCCAACGCCGTGCGTAAGAATAAAAGCCTTTACAGCGTGACGCTCCTGGGGTAAGGTTGCGGCATGGTCGCTTTTTGCGTCCCCGGTCACGGGACGCGGGCGGCCTTTTTCATTTTCACATCCAATCATCACCGGAGCTTCGCCATGGCGACAGCCAAGCGCGCCTCTGCGCGCGGAAAACGCGCGACTGTGCGTCAGAAAACTAAGTCGGTGCGTAAGTCAGCGCGCCGTGTTTCACGCAACGACCCCCACCCCCGACCCCTCCCCGCAAGGGGGAGGGGAGAAGAGAGAGCGTCGCCTGCGGCAAAGCCCAAGGCATCGGCAAAGCCCAAGACATCTGCAAAGCCTAAGACATCGGCAAAGGCGCAGATGAAAAAGCTCAAAGGCGGGCCCGTGCCCGGCACGCCGTCGCCGATGCGCACGCGGCTGACGCCCGAACTACAGGCGCATGCGCGGCGGCTCTATGAAGAAACGGATCAGCCCGTCACGGCGATCGCGCTCGATTGTGGCGTCGATGAATCCGTCATCCGGCACATGGGGCCGCGGGAAGGGTGGGTGCGCTTCGTCGCGCCGCCGCGCGATCTGCCGCCGGTGGCGAAGTTGCTGGCGGAAGTGGAAGTGTTGGAGCGCACGGCGCGCGAAGACCGTCACCCTGAGGTGCGAGACCCCTTGGCCGAGCCTCGAAGGGCGACGGCCCAGCTTTCACCAGAGTCGGCCGTTCATCCTTCGAGGCTCGCCAACAGCGCGGTTACGCGCGTCTGTGACGCGCTATGGCTCGCACCTCAGGATGACGGGGAAAGGGTGGCGCGCGATGCTCACATCACCCGCTGCATCGCCGCCGTGATGGCGCACATCGACACGTTCGAAGAAACGCGCCGCAGCGGCAGGCTGGTGCCCAAGCAGCACCTCGCCAATGCGCGCGCCATCAGCGTGCTCACCGAAGCTTTCAACAAGTTGCAGCGCCTGCGCGCCGATTTATCAGGAGCGAACCACAATGACTCAGCCCATGCCGGCATCGACTATGACATCCCCGCCGACCCCGATGCGTTCCGTGACGAACTTGCGAGGCGCATTGACGCGTTCATCGCAAGCCGCGCCGACACGGCAGATGCTACAGACGATCCCGCTCCAGCCGTGGCTGACCCGCCTGCGTGACGACTTCATCACCCTCGCGCATCTGCATCAGGAGCCGCCGGCGCACGGCAACAACGGCGCGCCGTGGACGACCTGGCTGATGCTCGGCGGCCGCGGCGCCGGCAAGACGCGGCTCGGCGCCGAATGGGTGCGCGCGCAAGCGGCGGGCGCCGCGCCCTATGCCGCGCAGCGCGCGCTCTCCATCGCGCTGGTCGGCGAGACCGCGCATGACGCGCGCGAGGTGATGATCGAAGGCCCGTCCGGCATTCTCGCGCAGTGCGCGCGCGCCGAGCGGCCGTGCTGGCTGTCGTCGCGCCGCCGCCTCGAATGGCCGAACGGCGCGGTGGCGCAGGTGTTTTCCGCCGACGATCCCGAGCAATTGCGGGGGCCGCAATTCGACGCCGCCTGGTGCGACGAACTGGCGAAGTGGCGCCAGCCCGACGCCGCCTTCGACACTCTGCAATTCGGCCTGCGGCTCGGCGCGCGCCCGCGCCAGCTCGTCACCACGACGCCGCGGCCGACCGCCTTGATCAAGCGGCTCTTGGCCGATCCCAGAACAGCCGTGACGCGCGCCTCGACGCACGCCAACGCCGCGCATCTGTCGCCCGCGTTCATCGCCGAGGTGATCGGCCGCTATGCCGGGACGCGGCTCGGCCGTCAGGAGATCGACGGCGAGATCATCGAGGATCGCGCCGACGCGCTGTGGACGCGCGACGCCATCGAGGCGTGCCGCGTGCGCGCGGCGCCTGTGCTGATGCGCGTCGTCGTCGGCGTCGATCCGCCGGCGTCATCGCGCGAAGGATCGACCTGCGGCATCGTCGTGGCCGGCATCAGCGAAGGCGGCATGGTCTACGTGCTGGAGGATGCGAGCGCGCAAGGCCTGTCGCCCGCCGGTTGGGCGCATCGCGCCATTGCCTTGTACCGGCGGCACCAGGCCAACGCCGTGGTGGCCGAGGTCAACCAGGGCGGCGACATGGTGCGCGCCGTGCTGCGCCAGGTCGATGCCACCGTGCCGGTGAAGGAGGTGCACGCGACGCGCGGCAAGTGGCTGCGCGCCGAACCCGTGGCGGCGCTCTATGCGCAAGGCAAGGTGAAGCATGTCGATCCGCCGCTGAGCGAACTGGAGGATCAGATGTGCGACTTCGGGCTCGGCGGCCATTCAGGCGGCACGTCTGGAAGCATGTCCGGCGGCACTCTGTCGGACGGCGCGTCGCCCGACCGGCTCGACGCGCTGGTGTGGGCGGTGACGGAGCTGACCTTGCGCGGCGAATGGGTGGGGCCAAGGATCCGGAGCACGTGGGATCCACCGCTGGTGCCGAAGGGGATTTTTGGGCGGGGGTGGTGAGGGGTGAAAGACAGGCGGGGGCGCTTCACCCTCCCCTGGAGGGGGAGGGTCGCGAGCGATTGCGAGCGGGTTGGGGTGAACTTCTCGCGCTGCCATATCATCCCACCCCGGCCGCCTTCACTTCGTTTCGGCGACCGACCCTCCCACTCCAGGGGAGGGTAAAAAGAGTCACCGCGCTTGGCGTCACCCACCGCCGGTCATCCCCGCGAAAGCGGGGATCCAGGGATGTAGAGTGCGATAACGGAGGCGTATTGCGCAGTCGGATCGATATCGGACTACATCTTCAAATTCCTCGTGATCTGTGGACTATGTCTCGGGCAACTCACAGTCACGCTGAACAGGGCCGCAATTAAATTGCTCAGATGAAAACTCCTTACATCCCACACACGTTCGGTGAGGACGTGGAGCGCAAGCTCCGTAGCCGTCGGGGTTGGCTGACAGCAGGCGTTGCTTCGTCAATCTCGTGGCCGTCGTTCGACGTTTGCGTGAAATACGATAACGATGAATACTTCCTGCGAGGAAGCGAGCGCGGGGGCAAATCATCTCCACCCGGAATTACCATTGCCTGCAACGGTGCGCACGATGCTGATGAGGCAATAGCCAAGATCTATAGATTCACTTCAATTCTAAGCTGGTTTGAGGGCGGCTATGTTGATGTTTCGGGCTATATATATGGCAGTCACCCCGCTTTATACGGCGACCGGACTGTTTACTCGTCACTGGGTATTTTTGGTGCCAAATCTTTTAACTGCAACCACATGCCTATTATCGAGGACGACAACGTCCGTAAGGCGCTAGCGTTTTGGCGCGAAGGGAAGCGGCTTGACGAGGTGCACGACAGCTACGCTTTCCTTAGTTTTTACAAAGTCATCGAATCGCAATTCCGAGATGGGCGGGATAGGGGCAAATGGATCGCCGCTAATATTGATAAGCTCGCGGCAAGAGCGACAAAGAGAATTGCGGAATTACGCGCAGACGGTGTCGATAGGACACGTCGAAGGGACACGTCATGAACGACAATCACGCGACCGGTAAGAAATCCGTGTTCGAGAAGGTGGGCGAGAGCATCAAGCGCGGCGAGGAAGCC